>JAABSM010000118.1 GCA_011390365.1 Gammaproteobacteria bacterium | reverse complement strand
GCACCCTGCAACAGACCACCGGCCTGCGGGATGGGCGCTGGGGCGTGGCGGTGGATCCGATCCTGGCCGAGCGGCTGGATCTCAAGGTGGGCGATCAAGTAGGCATAGGTCATCTGCAGATGACCGTGCGGGCGCTGATCCGTCAGCAGCCGGACCGCCGGCTGCGGGCCAACTGGCGGGGCTCGCCGGTGCTGATCGGCGAGGGGGCGCTGGAGGCCTCCGGTCTAGTGCAGCGGGGCAGCCGAGTGGAGTACGAATACCGGGTGCGCAGCGACCAGGATCCGGATGCCTGGAAGCGGGCCTTCTACGCCGCCTTCCCCGACAGCGACTGGGAGGTGCGCACCTTCATGGAGCGCAGCGAGCGGGTGGCCCGGCGACTGGCCCAGGTCGCCTCGGGGCTGATGATCATCGGCTTCAGCACCCTCTTCATCGGTGGGCTGGGGGTGTTCAACTCGGTGCAGGCACTGTCCAAATATGTTGGCCATTTTCGGATTTATTGGGGAGGTCTGCCCTTACGCATCTGCTTCAGCAATTGGGTCGTATTTGCCATGTATTCCGATCCAGAACCAGAAAATCCCATCAGCTTTCAACATACCGGTCATGATGATTGCTCCCCGATGTCATTAACTTAAGCCACCATGGCATTTTCCGGGAATGATGCACCTCATTTCGTGGGTGCGCCGACCGTTTCTGCATAGGAGGCGCAGGCGGTTCGATTTTCGATCCGCTTGCCCGGCACGCCGTGTTCGGGGCTGTCTGTTCCGTGTGTGGGTGAAGGTCAGGCATCCACCTGCTGATCCGCCTGTGCGCGACGTACCTGGATGATGTGTTGGTTCATCTGTTGACTTAAACGCTCCATCCGTTGAATGCTATCCCTGCCTGGATATCCTTCTTCCTTGTTGATGGCGTCGACAAGCTGCTTACCCAGATTGTGAATGGAAATGTGGCACTTATCGGCCTCGGCCAGTAACGCCTGCAATGCTTGTGGCTGGCGTTCGAGCCACAATCCAAACCGACACTGGTGTCCATCCAACTCTGGGTGGGTCTCGGCCTCTCCCCGCAGGTAGTGCTTCAGTTCGTCGAGCCAGACCCTGTGATCCACTTCGGCATAGAGCATTGCCAGCATCTCCTGGCTCAGTTTTCCAGCCTTTTTCCATGTCTCGGGCGGGCGCCACTGGGCTATCCATTCAGGTATCTCCGCGGCCGGCATTGGTCTGGCGATACCATGCCCTTGCGCCAACTCACAACCCAGACAGAGCAGCACCTCTCCGTGCTCCAGCTGCTCGACGCCCTCGGCGATGACCTCACGAGAAAAGGCCGATGACAATCCAATGATCGCCTCAAGGATCGCCAAATCGTCTGGCTCTGAGAGCATGTCACGGACGAAGCTTCTATCGATCTTGATTTGCGCCGCCGGCAGGCGTTTGAGATAGGTGAGTGACGAATACCCTGTGCCGAAGTCATCCAGCGAAAATGATACCCCTATCTCATTGCACTGCCGAATCAATTGCGAGACATGAGGGATGTCGTCGAGCGCCGTGGACTCAAGCACTTCCAATTTGATTTGCCGGGGTTGGACGCGGGGGTAGGTAGCCATCATGGAATTGAGGTTTTCGATAAAGCCCTCGGTATGAAGCGTTCTGCTGGAGAGGTTGATGCTGACGGAGGCCGTCAATCCACTCCGCCGCCATGTCTGTAGCTGTTCGAAGACATGCCGCAAGACCCAGTAGTCGATCTCCACGGCAAGTCGGTCTCTCTCGACTTGCGGCAAAAATTTAACAGGTAGCAACAGGCCCTGTTCCGGATGCTGCCAGCGAATCAGCGCCTCCATGCCGATCACGGCGCCCGTTTTCATGTTGACCTGAGGCTGGTAATAGAGGACAAACTGATTGCCTGACAGGGCCTGCCTGATCTCCTCTATCTCTTTGTGACGATTGCGAACATGATGCTCGCGATTGTGATCGAACTCGTAAAAGCGATTCTTCCCCTCCAGTTTGGCTTGATACATCGCCTGATCGGCCTGACGAATCAGCTGTTCCGGTTCGATCTCATCCGTCTGCGGGTAGAAGCTGATACCGATGCTCGCCGAGACTTGCAATGTCAGGCCATCAATGGATAGCGGTTCACTGCACGCCGCAAGCAGACGGTAACTGAAGCTTAAACACTCGCTGCTGTCTCGAAAGTCCGTCAGCAAGGCGACAAACTCGTCACCGCCCAACCTCGAAATGGTGTCCTCTTCTCTCACTGAGCGGGTCATGCGTTGGGCAATGGCGACCAGGAGTTTGTCACCGATGGCGTGGCCATGGGTATCATTGACGCTTTTAAAGCCATCGAGATCGATATAGGCGACGGCGATCTGTCTTTGCCATCGTCGTGAGCGGGCCATCGCCTGATGGAGGCGGTCGGCGAGCAGGGTCCGGTTGGCCAGACCGGTCAATGCATCATAGTGCGCTATATGGCGTAACCGAGCCTCGTGCTCTTTTTGGGGGGTAATGTCCGCGAACAGGGCGACATATTGGTGGATTCTGCCGCGCGCATCCCGCACCGCGCTGATGGTGAGGTACTCGGCATAGCTCTCGCCGCTCTTGCGGCGGTTCCAGATCTCACCCTCCCAATAGCCATCAAGCCGCAGGCGCTCCCACATCGCCCGGTAAAACGCATCATCATGGTGGCCGGACTTCAGGATGCTGGGGTTTTGGCCAATCACCTCCTGCCTGGGGTAGCCGGTGATGCGGCTGAAGGCGTCGTTGACCTCCAGAATGTTCCCGTTGGCATCGGTGATGGTGATGGCCTCCCTGGCGTGGGTAAAGACGGTCTTCGCCAGTCGCGCATCGCCCTCACGCTGGTGACGCAGGATGGCAAACTCAATGGCGCGGCGAACGGCCTGGGCGTCACCCCCTTTGGAGAGGTAGTCCTCCGCGCCACTCTCTATCGCCAGGTGGGAGGCCGCCAGATCATCCAGCCCGGTCAGCACCACGATGGGGGCGGCGGTCATTTCACGGCATCGCTTGACGGTCTCCGTGCCCGTTGAATCGGGCAGATTGAGATCAAGCAGAACCACGCTGGGCTCCTCATCTCTCTCCTTTAGCCAGCTGTCGGCATCCGCAAGGGAAGCGCAAGTCACCACGTCGATATGGCTCTCCTGGCTCTCCTGCAATTGGAGCCGAATGAGCATGGCGTCACCGGGCTCATCTTCGATGAGGAGTACCGTCCTGATCGCCTGCCGGCTCATCGCTGTTTGCATGGGGCGATGATCAGTTGCGTCCAGGGAGGCGGACGACGCTGATCCAGTATTCGCCAATACCGCGTACGGTGCGGATGAAGTCGTCAACCTCAAGGGGCTTGACGATGTAACCCGCCGCGCCCTGGGTATAGCTGGAAACCAAGTCCCGCTCCGCATCGGATGTGGTCAACACCAGAACCGGTATGGAGCATAGGTCTGTATCGGCCTTGATTTGTTGTAAAAACTGACGCCCGTCCATGCGGGGCATATTGAGATCGAGGAGGATGAGATCCGGGCGTTGACTCACACTAAAGGGGGGTTCGCCATGAAGATAGGCAAAGCCCTCGACGCCATCCTGGACGTGCGCGATATCGACCAGCACTCGGCCCTCCTTGAAGGCCATCCTGACCAGATGGGCATCCGCCGGCTCATCCTCGACGAGCAGTACCATGAGCTTGTTCTCTGTGTTCACTTTTACCTCTCGATAGGTAGATCGAATACGACGGCAATGCCGCCGTCCATGCCATCTTCGATAGAGACCCCGCCATCACTCGAGTGGACGATTCGGCGAACCAGCGCCAACCCCATTCCGGTTCCGGGTACGGAGTTGGGCACCAGGCGGTTGAAGAGTTCGAAGACCTGTTGGCGATACTCGGGGGCAATGCCTGAACCGTTGTCGGCGACACGAAAGCGCGCCCGGTCGACGCCGGGCAGAGGCTGCGCGCTGATATGGATCCGCAGTGGCCGCTCAGTATGGCGGAAACGGATACTGTTCTCCACCAGGTTTTCAAGAAGCTCCCTGAAGATATCCCTGGCTATGGCGACCTGGGGGAGATTGGAGTCCATCTCAATGCTCAGCGGATGCGCTTGCCGGTAGCGGTGCATCACCTCCGTGATGACTTGCGTGGTATCCACGCCCCCTGTGGTCAGCACATGCGCCTTGTCGAGGGAGAGGTAGCGCTGCGCATCCCGGGTTAGCAGCGAGAGGCGGGAGGACTGCTGCTGAATGAAGGTCAGGGCGAGCTGGCTCTCTTCATCGGTGGCCAGCTCACTACGCTGCAACAACCGCTCGGCAAAGGTATGGAGCCGACGCACCGGCTCTTGAAAATGGTGCGCCATCACCTCCGACAACCTGGCGTTCTCTTGACTGCCGTGCTCCAGATCGAGGATGTGCCGCTGTAACTTCCGGTAGAGGCCGTTGAACGCCCGGTTCAGCCTGCCGATCTCGTCATGGCTCCCTTCAGGCAACAGGGCAAAGGTCTCCCTCCCGGTCGCCATCGCCTCGATTTGGATCGATGTCTTCTGCAATTTGAGCAGGTGTCGGCGCAACAGGAGGGTGGCGGAAACGGCAATCAGCAGGGTAAACACCACAATCCAGCCGCTCACCTTTAGCAGTACGGACTGCAATCTGTCAAACAGCGCCGGTTGTGGCAACAGATGGATCACCAGCCAATCCATGATCTCAAGACGAGAGGAGGTGAACAGCGACCGTGCCCCCGTTTCATCCCGAAACAGCCCCGTCATCTCGCCCGCTTGCACCCGGTTGATGATCTCGATGAAGCTCGAATCCTGGATCGGCTGCATCGCCAGTTCCGGCTGACTGGCGGTGATAAAGAGCCCCAGATTGGGTTCGATCACCATATGACTCGCCGTCTGGCCCAGCATCTCGCCGCCGATCTGCCTGAACAGGTTGTCACTGGCGAGTCGGGTCACGCCGAAGAGGAATCCAATCACCTCCTGCCGACGATTCAGGATGGGGCTATCAATCACAAACACCGGGCTTTTGAGGCCGCGGCCGATGAGCGGCCTGGTGATCACCGTGGCCTTGGTGGATCTGGCCTTGCGCACATGGGGACGATCGGAGAAATCGATGCCGGTACGCCCCTCGACGACGGGGGAGTCGACGATGGATCGTCCCGTCGCGTCCAGCAGCACCAGGCCGCCGTTAAAGAAGTGGTGCAGGGCGTTGCGGCTGTCGAGCAGCTGTTGCAGCTCGGGAATGGGGCGCAGCCCCTCCTCGAAGACCAGCTGGGCGGTAAAATCCTCCAACAGTTTTTGGCGTTGTGCAATGGAGTTATCGATACGCCTGGCGACCATGGCGCTGATTTCACTCTGCGAGGCCAGCAGGATCGCCTGTGACTGGCGGTCGAGCAGCTGCAGGATAATCGCCGAAATCAGGATCGATGAGACCACAAAACTGCTCACGGCGATGATGAGGATCTGCCGGGAAAAACCGATTCTCTCCCACAGGCGGAGCACTCTGGCGCCTTGCGTTGACATCACGCGGCCCTTGACCTTGGGATGGTGAAGAAGAAACGGCATCCGTGACCCGCGCCTTCAGACTCCACCCAGATCCTCCCGCCATGGCGCTCGACAATCTTGCGCGACACCGCCAGGCCAATCCCCGTTCCTTCATACTGCTCGCGGGTATGTAGCCGTTGAAAGACGCGAAAGAGCCTTTCCATCTGCCCCGGATCGATACCGATGCCGTCATCCGCGACCACGAAGCGCCAGCCATCGGACTCGGATTCGACAGCGACCGTGATCGCCGGACGCGCGTCAGGCTGCCGGTACTTGATGGCATTGCTGAGCAGGTTCTGGAACAGCCGGGTCAGCTCGTTGCGGCTGGCATCGAGCCGCGGCCACTCCCCTGACAGGGTGATCTCCGCCCCCGCTGCCTCAATGTCGGTCTGGAGGAACTGGATCGCCTCATCCAACGCGTCCCGGCTGTCGAGTGGCGCCATCGGCTCCCCGAGCCGACCCACGCGGGAATACTCCAGCAATGACATCAACATCTGATCCATCCGCTGCACGCCATCGGTGGTGAAGTGCATCATCAGTCGGGTCTCCTCATTGAGCGCCCCCTGAAGATGGCGCTCAAGCAGCTGGACATAGCTGTTGACCATGCGCAGCGGCTGTCTCAGATCGTGGGAGACGACATAAGCGAACTGCTCCAGCTCGGCGTTGGAGGCCTGTAGCTGCGTGGTGAGTTCATTGAGCTTCGTCTCTCGGGCATGGCCCTCACTGATATCGTAGAGGGTGATGAGTCGCTCACCCTCGTCGAGACGGATCATGCTGACCTCGATTTGACGCCCTTCGCCAGACCGCGCTCGCACCTCCAGCTCGATAGGGTCGAACGCCACCGTGGCATCCACGTTCTTTTCCAGGCGCTCTTCCAGCCGTTGTCTCGCCTGGTGACGGTACGCCTCGTCCGGAATCATCCGCGCCCACCATTCGCTGACGCTCGGGAATGCACCAAGACCGTAGCCAAACCCGGACTCAAACGCTGGGTTGATGTAGGTGACCTCGTCGCGATCATTGGCAAGCACCATCGGCACCGGCGCGGTATCGAGGATGTGTTTAAGGCGGGCGTTGTGGGTTTCCAGCGCCGCCTCGCTGCGTTTTCTCTCGCGAATCTCCCGTTTCAGCTGCCGGTTCAATCGACGGGTCGCCGCCCCCCAGGTGATCACCACCAAGGCAACGAACAGCAGAACAAGCCCGCTGTTTTTGATCCACTTCGGAAGCTTGTTGATCGGCGTATCCACCTCGATGTACTGGTTGACCGTCTGGTAGTAAAAGGAGTCGGGCGCCCCTTTCCAGCGTCTCATGTAGTCATCGATGGTCGCGAGAATGGCGCCGTTTTGCCCCTCGGGTGTCGCAAAGCGAAGCCCAAAGGGTTCGTAGATGATGGGGCTGCGTTTGACGCGGTACTGCTGCTCATTGGCAAAGCCAAACAGACTGACCACCGCGCCCGCATGCGCCCGTTGTTGCGAGACCGCCGAGAGCACCTCGTGATAATCGAGGACAGGCATGATCGTGCACTGAATATCGAACCTGTTACAGAGCTGTTCCAGGCGTGTGCCGTACACCCCATTTTTCATCACGGCAATGACCTTGCCATCCAGATCGATGATGTTGCGCAGATCCATGTTCGGTTGCTGATAGATCTGCCCCCACACCGAAACAACGGGCGTTTGCGTGAAATCCGCGAATCGATCTCGCTCCTCGGTATAGGCGATGGTGGTGATGAGATCGAGCTCACCGCTCTTGATCGCCTCCAGGTGTCCCGCCCAGCTTCCCCAGACGAACTCGATCTCCCAGCCTTCGAGTTGGGCAATGCGCCGTATCAGATCGACATAGATCCCCTTTGGCTTGCCCGCTTCGTCCTGAAAGACCTGGGGTGGGTTGTGGTAGATGCCGACGGTCAAAGGTGCGGCAAACGACGCCCATGAAGCCGGAACGAGCAGCAGGAAGAGACAGCATCTCAAGATTCGGATGGGGGTGTGCCTGATCGCAATTGGTCTGTTCACTGTCGTTCGCTCGCTCCCGAAGGGTTATTGATAGTGATGATCATATATCGTTCACCCCCACCAACAATAGGTTGTACATGCCAGCGAATCTCGGCGCACCCAGGGCGAAAGCCAAACAGCGTCAAGCGCCTGTGGCGGGTTGGAAACGGGGGCGTGTCAAGGCAATACCAAGAGTGCCTCAGGCAGGCGATTCTAGACAGCGGATGCGGCAAGATGAGTGAGGGTCAAGTCCGGACCTATCGCACCCATGATCGCTTCTTACCTAAGGGAATGAAGGAGGTTTCAACACCCCAGAAAATGAATCGAGCTCAGGAGTGCCAGTCCTTGAAGGACTGGCACTCCTCCTGCTGATTCACAGTAACGCTCATGGCGTGGTTCACCACCCCGGAAAATAAATCGGCGGAAGGAGTGACACTCCTTCGAGGATTGCCACTCTTCGAGAGATTCACGGTAAGATCGGCCTTCTCACCACCGACCTGCCCGAAACAACCTCCCCCTCCATCCTCTCTCAGACCCGATTCTATCATCGTCGCGATCTGCTGCAAGCGTAGCGTAAGAGACCCTCCAGCTTCCGCGGCAGCCGCCAGTAGGCGTGGGCGTGGATCAGCTGGCGCACCAGACCGACGTTGGCCAGCTCGCCGACACGCAGCAGCATGATCGGCAGATCGCCGTAGATGGCATATCCCACAGCCCCAACTGGCCGCGACGGTTCCGCATCAGCAGGCTGCCCTCGGCGCGCAGGCTGCCGTGACCGTAGAGGATGGCGTTGGCCAGACGGGCGTAAAGCTGGGCGTCGGCCTCGACGGCGTTGATCTGGCGCATGCTGAAGGCCGGGTGCAAGGCATCGGCTTCGGCGGGCGCCAGCACCACCTCGGCATAGCGGGCCAGCTCGATCGCCCTGGCGTGATCGGCCAGGTTGGTGATGCGCACCCGGCGCAGTTCGATGTCATCCTCCGGCGAGACGACGTTGTCAGTGTGCAGCTCGAATGCGCCGTCGCGGCGACGAAACTCGGCCCGCCCCTCGGAGAAGATCGCCTCGTAGGCGCTGCCCCGTTGTTGGGTTGGCTGGTGGATCAGACCGCAGGCCAGCTTGAATAAATCCGGCAATGACGTATAGTGGGATCCATGTACACGATTGTCGAAACGCCCACATTCAACGCTGATGCCGAGAAGCTCTGGACCGAAGATGAGAGAGGTTCTTGAAAATGAGTGAAGAAACCAGGGCCTTGAGCGCTGAGGAATTGGGAAACAAACTACTGCAATCCGTAAAAGAGATGACGGCAGGAAAAGCGGCCCGAATGACGCAGGTGCAACCAAACGAGGTTGCAGAAGCCAGGAATAAAACGGGGCTTTCTCAACGAGAGTTCGCAGAAGTTCTGCGAATTTCTCCGCGCACCTTGCAAGAATGGGAACAAGGACGCCGAAAGCCATCGGGGCCGGCTAAAGCGCTAATAAGCATAGCCTTTCGTCATCCCGAAATTATCCGCGAAGATTTTGCGCATAGAGGTTAACCATTCGCCAATCGCGGCGTAAGGTGTTTTAGGAATGACGCAAGAGCTTGCCAACCATGCCGAAATTGAGTGAAGCCGAACTGCTGGCGCGGGATGCCCAGCCGGACTTGAATGCGGAGTTGTTGGAGTCCGCGGCGCAACTGCGGGCGGGAAAGCTGGGGCGGGTGTCCGTGGTGACGCGGAACGGGCGGGTGATTGACTCGCCGGTGACCAAGGCCCGCCTCTCCACGCGTATGTCCCAATCCCAATTCGCTACCCTGCTGGGGGTTTCAAAGCGCACCTTGCAAGACTGGGAGCAGGGGCGGCGGCAGCCGAGCGGTGCAGCCAAAACCCTGTTGCGGGTCGCTGAGCGGCACCCCGAAGTTCTAAGAGAATTGATGGAAACCTGATTATACCTGACGGCGCATCAGGTCTACTTGGCTCTTGGGTAAGAGCTGGAGTCCCGCCGTAACCGTTCACGCCCCCTGCCGAAAACTCCCTCTCCCCGCGGGAGAGGGCTGGGGTGAGGGCCCAAACAGCAAGGGGGCGTGAACGGTTACGTCCCGCCAGGACGCATACAGAGGGCGGTTCCGTCATGAGTCGGACGAAGAGGCGATCTCGGACATTCGCCTTGCCCTCAACCAGAATCAGCCGTTGGGAAACTCACGGCTCTATGAGAAAATTGAGGAGATGACCGGGCTTCGAAGAGAGCCGAGACCAAGGGGGCGTCCGAAAAATCAGAAGGATGATACACTGGAGAAATGCGCAGATCAGCTCGAATTGCCGCCATAAATCGTATTGGTCGGAAATCAATTCGAACCTGGCCACTTTAATTCGCAAAACGGACGGGTCGCGGCCACTTCAGGCGTTCAACGATCAGAGGATTGCACGATGCCAACCACCGTTCAGATCGATCTCCCCCCCTCCCTGCGCCAGCTTGGCGTAGACGCCCCGATGATCCGGCGCTCCATC
>JAABSM010000117.1 GCA_011390365.1 Gammaproteobacteria bacterium | reverse complement strand
GCCCGCTCAAGGTGCCTCTGGCCCAGTGATCATGGCGCAGAGGCCTTGCATCGGGTGTACCGTTTTTGACATCCTCGAAGGAAGTCGTTTTGGTGGTGCGATTCGAGACCGGTATGAAGTGGTAGGGATTGTAAAACTTCATTGGGCGGACACCTCCATAGCGGTCGAATTGGCTTGTCGTTGATCCAAGGCTAGCAGTATCTTTGTTTCCAGCGCCTCCTGGCCCGTTTTCCAAAAACCAGCAAACGCGGATTGCGGCTCGAATAGTTCGGTCCATTGGCTCAGCCAATCTTTCGTGTCGGCAATCTCCGCCTGAATCACGCCATACCCCTTGGCCTTGCCCCAGCCGATGGCAAGATCCCCTTCCATGGCGTCACGCAGGACGTGCAGGAGAAGGCCGAGCATCCAGCGGTTTTCCTGCTTTTGCACGGCAGGGTCAAGGGTAATGGAGGCGTTGATGGGTTTTTTGGGATAAACCGCTTCGGCGAGGTAGAGGCGCTTGTCGGCGACGCCGCCGGTAAAGCGGTCGATGGCGTTGAATTGCTGTTGGTGAATTTCGTCCTTTTCGATTCGGCATGCACCGTCGCTGACCCTGAGCCAGCTGATGCGGTCGGTGTTGCCGAAGAGCTGTTTGAGCAGGGAATCGGTGATTTCATTCCATTGGTCGAGAGAGAGTTCTTGCTGGCGCTCTTCGCTGAGCACATCGACCAAGGTCATGAGGATCTTGCGTGCTCGACCGCGCAGCATGCCCTTGAGGGTGGAGGCGGGAACACGCATGCTTCCGGTATCGCCTTCGATAGTGAAGCGGTGGTCCGGCTCGCCCTTCTTTCCTGTTTTGCGCTGGGGGTCGGCGATGAGGATGGGGGCGCGGGCATGGAGCCGGAGATCGAGTTTCAGGTATTCCTGGCTGGCGGGGTCCGGTTGCCAGGTCTGGTAATCGACCTTTTCTTTCAGGTAGTCCTTTTTCAGAGTTTCCGGTTTCCAGGGCAGAGACAGCCAATCCTGAAAATCGGCTTTGGTTAGGGTTTTGACTTGTTGCAGGTCCTTTCGCCATCGCAACAATCCACGCCCCAAGGTTTTGCCCTGGCCGAGTTGGGCCATGATCTGGCCATCGAGGCTGTGCAATGCGCCGAGCAGGGCCTCCAGATGGCTCTGATCGACGCGATCCGCTTCGAGTCGCACGGAGAAGGCGCTGCCGGGGGCGACCACCTCTTCGGTGAGGAGGTGATTGGGCCGGGCAGTGGCGGTAACAGGGTCGATGGCGATGCGGCTTTCGATACGCTCGCCGGGCTGGCCCGGTAGACCATCGCCTTGGGGGTCGGCGGGCGGCGGAGAGGGGTTCCAAGTGGCATCGTAGACCCGTAATGCGCCATTAAGCGGTTTCTGCTTGCCGTCACTTCCCGCGGAGCCTTCGGGCTGGCTCCGCTTGGGAGGCGAGCCAAACAGGTTTTCCAGCTCCTTTTCCCACGCCGGATGTCGCCTGAGCTGGTTGCTGAGATAGCCGCGCAGGGTTGAACCGGGGATGTAGGGTCGCCCTTTCGCGTCTCGCAACAGGGTGCGGGGGCTTGCCTTGCCCGCTGACCCTGGAAGCTGGAGCGCGCCGTCGCCGATGCGCAGGGGGGAGCAGACCTGGAGTTGGCCGGTGATGATGATTCGCTCTAAAGGGGTATCAGAGGGTTTCATAACGGTCCTTCTCCAGCAGTAGCTCGATTTGCCGGGGGTGGTTGACGAGGATTTCGCCAAAGCCGTTGTCGGGGCGGAAGGGGTCGCAGCGCCAGTCCCATTCTTTTCGGTCCGCGGCGGGGGGCAGACCGCGACGGAGCCATTTGGCAAGCTTTTCTTGGGCCTGCGCCGCTTTGCCTGATTGCGGGGTCAACACGAATACACTCCCCGGCAGGGTTAGCCACTCCGGGCGATATTCGACCTTATCGCTTTCGGGCGCATTACTCAGGAAGCGCTTGGCGTAGAGGTAACCGCCAAAGAGTTCCTGTTGGGCGAAGTAGTGATTCAGGGTCAAAGCACCGTCGGATGCATCGTCCCAGTATTGGGCGTAGGCCTTTCGAAGCTCCTGTTCGCCGTTGGTGGGCCGTAAATCGAGTTTAGGTGGCAAGAGACGCGCCTTGGAGCACAATAAAACCAAATAATATTCGCCGTGGACGGGCTTCAGTTGGTCCGCCTTCGGAGGCTCGAAAAAGGGGTGTTCCAGCACCTCTATCTTGGCGCGGGCCTTGGTCTTGCCGATGCCATCGACGCTTTGACTGAACAGCCCCTGGAGCTGCTGGCGCAATGCCTCGGGATCAGGGCCGGGATCGCTGGGGAGGTCGAGATCGGCGCACCAGACGTGGTCGCTGGGGTCGATGCATTCGAAGCTGAACAGCTCGCCCTCTTGCGCGACGTTGCTACCGGCTTCGATGCGGGTGCGCACGCTGAGCCAGCGCGGCGGCGTCGCCCCGCCGGGGCGGAAGCATCGTTCCGCTTCGGCCCAGTCGCAGCCCTTCCAGTCGGGTTGGAAGACAGGGGCCAGCGCGGTTCCCTTGGGCTGTTGGATCAGTCCAGGCTGGTCGAACAAGGCGAGGTCGAAGATCTCGCCGTTGCAGGCGGCGAGGCTGAACGGCAGGGGGATCTTGCGTTCCGGGGCGAGGGGGCTGGCGGGCTGGGCGTGGGTGATGATCAGGTCTTCACCCTTTTCATCTAAATCCAGCAGATCTTTCCAGTCCGGGATGCTATTGGCGATGGCCCCCTTGAGGACGTTGCCGGGGATGAACGCTTCACTGACGTAGCGGTTGCCGCCAGGGAGGATCGGCCTGGCGATGCAGAAGGGACGATCGAGGGTAAGGCGAATACCGTAGCGAAGGCCGCTGGAGGGTGGCTTGAGTTCCCAACGGGCGATACGCCCTAGTCCTACTCCCTTTTGCGCGCCAATGGCGCTGATGTAGTCGAGGGCCTTGCGCAGCCAATCTTCGAATTTTTCGGCGTCTTTTTCGTTGTCGAAGAGGCCCTGGATGGCCCCGATAAAGGTGGGTTGGTCGCCTGTGGTATAGGGTACCTGAGCGGCCATCAGGGAGCCGCGAGCGACGCTGCCGGTGTCGGATTCGATCTGGATACGGTATCGGGTGTGGTCGCCGACCGCGCCTGGATCGCGGGCCTTCCAGTGAAAATCGAAATCGACGCGGGAGCGCTTACCCTCGCCCTCGTGATCTTCGATGCCCGCTTCGCCGAACCAGCACTTGACATCCTCTCGGGTAATGGGTGTGTGCGCATCACTCTTTTCGAGCAGGTCGCTGAAGTATTCCAGGGCGTGACGGATGTTGCCTTTGATGAGGCTGCCGTTGATCACCGGGCAGCCCCGCCAGGTCTGCATGGCGGCATCAACGCCGAAGGCCATGGAGCCGACGGCGTGGGTCAGTAGCGGGCCGTCGAAGATCAATTCCAGTTGATAGCTGCGTCGGATCATTGGGCTCATTGGGCTGGCTCCTTCTCGGCGACGGCGAGGTAGTCCCAGAGTTCGGCGAGGTGAATCCACAGCCAGGCGCGGGAGCGCTGGTCCCTGGGATCAATGCCGAAGAACTCCGCCGCGGTATTCAGGCCTTGGGCCAGCCTTTTGCGGTCATCCACGACCTGATGCATGCGCAGTTCCAGGGCGGCGAAGGGGGAGAGGTCGGCGGTTTTATCGTTGGCTTCGTCAGGCGAGTCGTTGGGCCAGGGGCTGTCCGGGTGGGCAAGCAGATCTTCGCCGTCGAAGAATTCGCCGGGGTTGGCCTGGGCCAGGGCGTTGACGATGCGGTAGACCTGTCCTTTGGAGAGGGGACCATTGAGCATGCCGCGTAAAGTATCCCTGGCCTGGTTCCAGGCGGGAGACTCCTGTTTTCGACCACTCGGAAAGAGGGGCTTGCGATCCATGCCGAAGGCCCCGTATCGTTTGCCCCAGAACTCCGCGAGGCTCGCTTCGACGGGGTAATCCACGGATTCCAGCACGATATAATCAAAGCGATCGTGGTCGCGACCGCCGCGCCGCTCCTTGATGCCGTCGGCGAGTTGCTGGGCCAGTTGGCGCATGCGCGCGATGGGGGCCTTGGCGCTGCAAAAGACGATGCCGCCGGCGTGGGTCATGGATTGACCGGCGATCTTCCACTTGCCGGCCTCTTCGTAGAACAGGCTCAGCAGTTCCATGCCGAGCCAGGCGGGAACGACGAAGAGCATTTCGTCGCCGCCCCAGAGCAGGGTTTCGATACGCAGAAAATCCTCGATTTTGGCGGCTTTCTCTTCGCCCTCCTCTTCTTCACGATAGCCGCCGATGGTCTCCTTGAAACCTTCGCGGGGTTCGAGATCACGAAACTCTTCAGGGGTTTTGGCGAGGGCTTTCATCTCCCATAACACGCGTTTCAGGAAGCGGCAGCGCAATTCCTTGACGTGTCGGTCAAAATCTTGCTGTCGCTGGGCCTGGTGGGGACCCTCGTCGCCGATCGCCTTGCGTTGCAATTTGCCGAAGCCGTTGCCGTCGAAATAGAGCACCGCGATCTTGTTGTCGAGCTGGGGAAATTTCGGACATTTGGCCAGAGCCGTGAGTTGGGGTGAGAAGATCAGGCCCTCCCTGAGAGCAATTTCACCGCACTCCTTGGCGTAAAGTTCATCCCGGGCGTACCTGCCGGCATCGAAGCGGTGAACGACCGAGGCAGAGAGGCCCTTCTTGCCAAGGATCTTGCGCGTTTCGGTACCGCAACGAATGCCTTCGAGGGCGCATTCCGGGTGGCCGTCAAGCGGGGTTGCACGATTATCGGGGGCGACGGAGGGGCGACGCAGCTGGTTGTAACGCAGCTTGGCGTAGAGCTTCTCCTTGGCCTCGTTAAGCTCCCGAGCCTGACAGTATTCAACGGCGAAGGTGAAAAGGCGGTAGTCTGGATCGCGTTGGGAGGCTGGCGCGTCGTTGAAGTGACGAATTACCTTGTTGAAAGTGTTTTTTACCTCCTCCTCCGCGGAGAGGAGCTCGAACAACCCGGAAGATGCCCCGGTGGATAGCGGCTTGATCTTGTTCGTGCCGATCTTCCGCGGGAGTTCCTCGATCGCGCGTTTGAGCATCAGGCTGCTACCGCGAATGATGCTGAGCTGGTCGGTGTCGAAGACGGATGCGTAGATGTTGGTTGCCTCGACAAGGAGGTAGTGCTTCTTATCCATGATTTTTGTTTTCGATAGAGAGGAAGCTCTCTTTATACCAAACTAGAACCGGCGTTATCAAGGTTACGCGGCTCCTTTTAACCGCCCGCTAGGGACTGGACGCCATTAAGCAAACACCACCTCGCCGGCGGCGATCTGATTGATCAGCTGCTGGGGGAGGGTCCGAATCACCTCGGCGCGTTTGGTTGCCGTATCTTGTTGCATATTTTCATCACGTTTGACGCCCCGCGGGTCAAGCCTTCCATGTCATTAAGATACGCCATCGTGGCATTTTCCGGGAATGATGCGCCTCATTTCGTGGGTACGCCGGGCGTTTTGGGTTCCGCATGGGATGTGCCGTCGACCGAGCGACAAGGCGCTTTATTCGGCACATCCTACAGATGTTCGTTCACGTCAATAGGTCGATCTACGCCGCGAGACCGAGCTTCGGGTTGTTTCGTTCCATGTCGCGGTTGAGCCCCATCACCTCGATACCCCGCTCCTGGAACAGCCGCAGCTTCAAGGGTTCCTCCCGGCTGTGAAGCCTTAGACCTCCAACGCTCGTTGCATTCAACGGCACTCCGGCCAGTATACCCCTTGCCACTACCCCCCAGATAGGCAAGAATGGCTACTTTAACACCGGCGAACACCCCCAACGCAAGGCGAAGAACCATGGGCCAGACTCCCAGCGACCCCGACCTCCCCATCGAAACCCTCCTCCCGCTGCGTTCCCTCGTCGTCACCCTGGAGTTCACTCAACCCTCCGCGCCCAATCTATTCCACCAGGCCGCCCTCGCCAGCTTTCTGCGGGAGCTGATCGGCTCGCCGGAGGATTACGACCGACTGTTTCGCATCGACGCCCCCGAGAGCGGCAACACCCGCTACCAACCCGGCGACCTCTACCGCTTTCAGATTTTCCTCCTCGCCGGCTGCGACCCTCTCTTGCCAACCCTGTTTCAGCGTCTCACGGAACTGCCCGACAGCGCTACCCGTGACAGTAACCGCGTACCCTTTCGCGATAATCTGCGCCTCTACGCCCTGCATGACGCCTTCACAGAGGAACCGCTCAGCGACCCGCGTCAGCTCGCCCAATACAACAACGAATCCTTGCAACGGGAGATCCAGCTATGGCAGGAGCAGACCCGCTTCGAGTGGCGCTGGCTGACCCCGGCGCGCTTGCAGATCGCAAAACAGCCCGGCAAACGACGCCCCAGGGATGAACGGGGCTTTTGTCACAACAGCGAGCAGGCCACCCCGGAACTACTGCTCAGCCGGCTCCATGACAACCTCGCCGACCTGCTGCGTCGGCGCGGCGCGCCTGACCCCGGCCACCGCGGCACGCCGCCGCCGCTGGAGGCGGAGTACAGCCACCTGTTCTGGTTCAACAACGCCTACTTCGACGAACAGGGCAACCAGGCCCCCATGGGTGGGTTGAGCGGGCGCATCATCCTCACCAGTCCGCGCCCGCTCAGCAACGGCTGGTGGAAGCTGCTGGTGCTCGGTCAGTACACCGGCATCGGCCGGCGCACCGCCTTCGGCTGGGGTCGTTATCAACTAATCACCAGCGACGGCGGCTTCACCCTGCGCCGCACCCTGCCCGCCGCGCCCCTGCTGAGCAAGGCGCTGGGCGAAGAGAACCTCGCCGAGGCCTGGAAACATGTGCTGCGCAACGCCCAGCGGCCCGACGATCCCGCCGAAATGCCCCCTGAAGACGAGTGGTCGGCGCTCGTCGACGAAGCCGATTTCGAACCGGAGCCGACGCCCCCTCTGAGCGACACCCGCATTTCCGATGGCGTCGAACAACTCCGACAGGCGCGTTACCAGCCGCCGAACCTTCGTGGACGAATTACCCCCAAGCCCAACGGCGCGGTGCGCCCGCTCGCCATCCCCCCATTCGAAGACCGGGTGCTGCAACGGGCCGTGGCGCAACAACTCGCCCCCGGCCTGGAATCCCTCATGTACCCGCGCAGCTACGGCTATCGCAAGGGCCTCTCCCGCGCCAGCGCCGGCGACGACATTCAGGCCGCCTGGCAGGCGGGTTACCGCTGGGTCTACGAATCGGACATCGCTGACTTCTTCGACACCGTCGACCTGCAACGCCTGCGCGAACGCCTGCAAGCCCTCTATGGCGACGACCCGGTCATCGAGGCCATCATCGCCTGGATGCAGGCCCCGGTGCGCTTTCAAGACCAGATCATCGAGCGCCCCAACGGCCTGCCCCAGGGCGCGCCGCTGAGTCCGCTGATGGCCAACCTGATGCTGGACGACTTCGACAACGACATGAGCAAGGCCGGCTTTCGGCTGGTGCGCTTCGCCGACGACTTCGTGGTGCTGTGCAAAGACCCCAAAGAGGCCGAGGCCGCCGGCCAGGCCGCCGTAAAGTCCCTGGCCGAACACGGCCTCAAGCTCAACCCCGACAAGACCCGCATCACCGCCATGGAGGACGGCTTTCGCTATCTCGGCTACCTTTTCGTCAATGACCTGGTGCTCGATGTCAGCGGCAAAAAGGGCGCCAGCTCGCCCGCCGGCCCGCCGCCGCCCAACTCCTGGCTGGCGCGGCTGGGCGAGAAGAGCCCGCTAAAGGTCGAAAAGAAGAGCAAGCTCGGCGAGGTCATCGCCAGACGCCGCCCCGCCGCCACGACCATCGGCGAACGGCGCGACGAACGCACCCTGCTGTGCGTCACCGGCGACATCTGCGTACTCACCACCCGCGCCAGACACCTGCGGGTACTGCGTGACGACAAGGTCATCTACGACCTGCCCTGGCGCTCCCTGCAAGCGGTGATCCTGTTCGGCCATCACCAGATCACCACCCAGGCCATGCACGCCGCCCTCGACAGCCGCACCCCCATCCACCTCGCCGACGCCATGGGCCGCTACCGGGGCGCGGTGGCGGCGCAACACCCCGCCGCCGGCAGCCGCCTGTGGCTGCAACAGAGCGCCGCCGCCGAAGAGCCGGAAAACGCCCTCTACATTGGCCGCGAACTGGTCGCCGCCCGCGTGCGCCACATGCGCGAACACCTGCGCCAACGCATGCACGGCTGGGACGACCCACGCCTCGCCCAGGCCATCGCCAACGCTGGCAAGGCGCAAAGCCTCAACCAACTGCTCGGCATCGAAGGCAGCGCCACCCGCGCCTACTTCGAACAACTGGCCGAGGTCATCCCGCCGGAATTCGGCTTCAACGGCCGCAACCGCCGCCCGCCCCGCGACCCCTTCAACGTCCTTCTGTCGCTGGGTTACACCCTGCTCTATGGCTACAGCGACAGCATATTGCGCGCGGTCGGCCTGTCGCCCTGGCAAGGGCTCTACCACCAACCGCGCGGCACCCACGCCGCCCTCGCCTCCGACCTCATGGAGCCGTTTCGCCACATCATCGAACGCACCGCCGCCACCCAGCTGATCCGCGGCGCGCTGAGCGCCGAAAACTTCAGCCACACCCCCGCCGGGGCCTGCCTGATTGACGCCGATGCCCGTCGCGCCTACCTGGCCGAACTCCTCAAGCAATTCGACAAGGGGGTCAAGGCCAAGGGCGAGGAAGAGCCCCGCAAGCTGTTCGGCCACCTCCACGCCCAGGCCCTGTCGATGCGCCGCTGGCTGGAACAGGGCCAACCCTTCCGCCCCTGGAGGATGCGCTGATGATCGCCTACCTCGCCTGCTTCGACATCAGCGACGACCGCATCCGCTACCGCGTCGGCAAGGAACTCAACGCCTACGGCAACCGGGTACAGCGCTCGGTGTTCGAGATCACCCTCGACCGCCCCGAACAACTGGAAAAGCTGCGCAACAAGCTGCTGCCCCAGCTGCAAGCGGGCGACGACCTGCGCTTCTACAGCCTGTGCGAACACTGCCGCAAACGCTCCGTCAACGTCGAGGGCGAACGCCTCGCCTGCTTCCCTGCCGCCGTGGTGCTTTAACATTCGGTGGCTAAAAAGATGAATCCAGGAACGCCCTTCCCAACACCCCGCCAAGGGGTTAGAATGGCCTCCACGCCGGAAAAGTGGCGAGAGGGGGCGAAAAATTTACGGCTAACGAATCAGGGATTAGATTGTAACGTAAAATCAATCCGTTAGGCCAGTAATTCGAGTTTTCACCTGAAACTCTCCCACCACTCTTTAAAAATCAGGTCCTTAGACGAAAAATCGGTCGATTTCGCGACGCCAAAACCCGGTTTCAGCGACTTTCGCCAGTCTGCCGCCATTTCCACCCCCTAGCATCTTGATTATAAAGGGCGTTTTTGGGGTGCTGTCGCAAACCGGCTCGCCGTAGAGGCGGTAAACACACCAGGCTTTGTTAGCCATGATAACCTCCTGTGTCGCAGACCGGCTCGCCGTAGAGGCGGTAAACACAGTTCAGTTGCATGCTCATTTCTCTCTCCAAAAGTCGCAGACCGGCTCGCCGTAGAGGCGGTAAACACAAAAAACCAAAGAACTCACTCGTTTCATCTCTGTCGCAGACCGGCTCGCCGTAGAGGCGGTAAACACGGCTAACCCGAGCAAATACTCTGCAGGTTTTTACGTCGCAGACCGGCTCGCCGTAGAGGCGGTAAACACGTCATGGTGTCGGCGGTGTAATCATATTTCTGTCGCAGACCGGCTCGCCGTAGAGGCGGTAAACACAGCAGCACTATCACCATGGGGTCATTGAACTGTCGCAGACCGGCTCGCCGTAGAGGCGGTAAACACCGCTAATTTCCATTTGATCATCGCGTTACTTCGTCGCAGACCGGCTCGCCGTAGAGGCGGTAAACAGAAAAGCTTCGAGCCCCGAGCCTCTAGCTGCTAGAAGCTCGCAGCTCGAAGCTACTTTCCCTCTGGTTCCCACGCTCCGCGTGGGAACCCATGCCGGGACGCTCTGCGTCCCCAACGGAGGGTTGAGTACCCAACCGGGCGGCTATGGTCCGCGGAGTCGGACGCTGGGTGTTCACGCACTGGGTCAGG
>JAABSM010000116.1 GCA_011390365.1 Gammaproteobacteria bacterium | reverse complement strand
CACCCGCCAAGTGACCATAAATAATGACATGCTTACGGTGATGGTGTTTATATAAATAGTGTTACTGCTTATTTTAGCGGGTGCTGCACTAGTCAGCCGCAATCACTTCAACCTGAACAACGTCATAATTTCATGGGCCAAATCCCGTTCATCCCGTCTCGTTCTTCCTTTTACCGAGCCATCACGCCCCCCATCACCACATCAGGTCATCCGGCACTTCGTAACCGGCGTAGGGGTCCTCTTCGTCGGCGGGCTTGTCCTCTTTTCCGACATCGATCAGCACCACCCGGGCGGCATCCCGCTCGGCGATCTTCTCCCCCGCCTCCCGGGGCGCCAGTTCCATGCGCTCGCCAAGCAGGGCGATGGCGAGCATGCCCTTGGTCAGCTTGCGGTGGATCTCCGGGTTGACGTGGATGCGCTTGACCTTGCCGTCCATGACGAAGTTATAGGCCACTTCTCCTTGCCAATCACTTAGCCGGTGGCTTTCGATCAACTGGCGGATCTGGGCCTCCCGCTCACGTTGCTCCTGCTGCTGGCGGCGCTGGAGGTTGAGCTCCCGGTCCCGGGCCGCCTGGGCGGCATCCACCGGCTGCGCCGGTTGGCCGCCGCCCTTGTGCTTCTGCTTCTTCCGCTGATTGTGCTTGCGCTTGCCCTTGGCCGCCTGTTTGACCTTCCTTTCGTCCACAAGGCCGGCCTTGAGCAGTTGATCCTGAAGTGAGTTACCCATATCCCGATTCCTGATTGATGATCCCGGCATTGTCGGAGCTGGCCCCGATAAGGTCAAGGGTGACCGGCGCAGGGCAGCGATTTCAAAGATCGCGCCCCAAGATGAATACCCCGACCCGCGCCCTTGGTCCGCGACCGACTCTCCGTGCTAATATTCTACTCGGACGACGGGCGATGCCAGGGGCATCATACCCGTCGCCGCGCATGCCGGGGGGCATGCGCGGAATAACGATAATGGACCCCGTCAATAGGGTCCCTAAAAGGAGGTTGGCGATGAAACCGCGTCAGATACTGGCGGGCGGGGCACTCTGGTGTTGCGCGCTTTCGGCCCAGGCCCTGGAGGCGCTCGTCTATACCGGCGACCCCGACGGGTCGAGCCATCACATGATCTCGGAACTGGCCCAGGCCGCCGAGGACTCGGCCCTTCAGCTGAAACCGGTGGCCACATCCGGTACCCTGGAGAACCTGAAACGATTGTCCGAGGACGCATCCGGGCTAGCGGTGGTCGTCGATTCGGTTTTCGCGAATCTCGCCGATGGCGACGCCTCGCGGCGCGCGCTGGTCGCCGACGCAAGCCTCATCCACCCCCTTCACTACCAAACCCTGCAACTCGTCGTCGCCCCCGGCATCTCCTCTATCGATGCACTGCAAGCGCGACCGGTCATCGCCGGCGAATCGGGTAGCGAATTGCGCGCCGTCGCCGTCGCCCTGGCTGACGCGCTGGGCATCGAACCCCAGTGGCTACCCGCCGCCGCCAACGACCTCGGCAGACTCACCACCAACGAGGCAGCGGCGATGCTGGTGCTGAGCGACCAGCCGCTCCAATCCCTGGTCGACTTCCCGGGCGATGAATACCTGGAAATCTTTCCCCTCACGATCTCGGATCTTCCCGCCGAGCAGCGCCGCCACTATCGTTCGGCCCGCATCGACGCCGCCCTCTATCCTTGGCTGGAGCAACCGCTGGAGACCCTCGCGGTGCGCCGCTCCCTGGTCTCCGCCGGCGCGGACAGCAAGGACCAATGCTACCGGGTGCACGACACGGTGCGCCTGATCGCGGCCAACCTGGAGGAGTTGCGCCAGGGCCCCAACGCCGCGCAGTGGCGGGAGGTCGCAGCCGTTGACGGGCAAGACGGCAACGCCCTCGGCCCCTGCTTTCTCGCCGCCGCGAGGGACAAGATCCAGCGCCTGGAGACGATCGAGGACTTCCCGCTCCATGCCGAGGTGGCGCTGGGGATCGCCAAGTCCCGCCTCGAACGTGCCGAGCAGGCGCACCAAAACGGCGACGCAAAGCTCGACTGGCTGGCCGCCCAGGCGCTGAGCGCGGCGGATCGGGCGCTGGAACGCGTGAACCAGGCTGACTAAGGCGTCCACGAAGAAGACCGGAGAACACAATGCGTAATCTGAACCTTTCCCTCATTCCAGCCATTCTGCTGCTGACGGCCTGCACCGCCGGCATCGACCCACTGGTGAAGAAGATCAGCGGCGACGACAAGGCACGGCAAGAGGTGGAAGCCCTGCTCGATCAGAAATATATCGACCCCATCGCCGACTACATCGACGAGCACCAGGGCGACCCGGAACGCGAGCAGGCCCTGATCCAACTCCAGGCGGAGCGCGAGACTCGCTGCCAAGCGGTGGCGCGAATCTACGCCGAACGCGAAAAGAGCTACCACTACCTCAACCGCTTGAAACGCAACTACACCCGCGCCTGCCCCGACGTGGTGACGGACTTCGCCGCACAGGTCGCCGCCGCCGAGCCCGCGGACTCTCCGGAGGCCCAGTGCCGAACCGCGTTCGAGGAGCAAGAGACCCCGCGCGTGCTGGCGATCTGCCGCCCCCTGGCGGAACAGGGCGACCCGGATGCCCAATTGCTGGTCGCCCGGGTCTACGCCGGCGAGACCGGACAACAGGCGAACCCGCGAGAGGCCTATGTCTGGGCCAGCCTGAGCGCCTTCAGCCACAATACCCGCGCCCAGACCCTGCAAGCGGAACTCGCCGAACAGCTGACCGAAGAACAACGATTCGAGGCCGAAGAGCGGATGCTGCGCATCTCCGAACGTTACCCCTGACCTCCCCCTGTGGAGTTTCCCCATGGCCCGCGGCGCGAGACACCTGCCTTTGGCGCTTTGCCATGCTATAGTGAAACGCTAACCCGAAGCGGCGCCGACCGGCCGAAATCACCAGGGTCGCACCGCAACCCGCCAACCAGCACAGGGGGAAAGCGCCTTGGACCGTTACACCGAAGTTACCAGCCAATCCTGGGGCAGCCGCATCGGCGGCGCATTCAAGGGGATCCTGTTCGGACTGATCCTGTTCATCGCCGCCTTTCCGCTGCTTTTCTGGAACGAAGGGCGGGCGGTAGAGCGCTTCAAGACCCTGGAAGAGGGACAGGGCGCGATGATCTCCCTCTCCTCCGCCGAGATTGACGCCAGCGCGGACGGCAAACTGGTCCACACCAACGGCCTCGCCGAACCCCGGGGCGAGTTGCGCGACCCCCAATTCCCCGTCGCCGCCACCGCCATCAAGCTGAAACGCAAGGTGGAGATGTACCAGTGGCGGGAATCGAGCAACAGCGAAGAGCAGAAAAAGCTGGGAGGGGGCACCGAAACGGTCACCACCTACAGCTACGACAAGGGTTGGTCCGAAAGCCACAACGACTCCGGCGGTTTCAGGCATCCCGAGGGCCACACCAACCCGCCCATGCCCTATCGCAGCGACACCCAGGTCTCCAGCGACGTCACCCTCGGCGCCTATCGCCTGCCCCCCTTCGCCATCGCCGAACTCAATGCCTTTCGCCAGATTCCCGTAGAGGACACCGCGAACCTGCCCGGCGACTTGCAAGGACGCACCCAGCTATCGGGAGGCGGCTACTATGTGGGCGAGAATCCCGCCAGCCCCCAGCTCGGCGACATGCGCATCCATTTCTACCAGGTCGATGCCGGCGAAGTGAGCCTGGTCGCCCGCCAGAAGGGGGACACCTTCGTGCCCTATCAGGCCGACGCCGGCGGCAGCATCGCGCTGGCCGAGACCGGGCTCAAGAACGCCGAGGCGATGTTTCAGCAGGCCCACTCGGATAACACCCTGATGACCTGGCTGTTGCGCGGCGCTGGCCTGCTGGTGATGACCATCGGCCTCAACATGATGGTACGCCCCCTCTCGGTACTAGCGGATGTGGTGCCAGCCATAGGCAGCATCGTCGCCGCGGGTACCGGCATCATCGCCTTTCTCATCGCGCTGATGTTCTCCCTCATCACCATCGCCATCGCCTGGATCTTCTACCGGCCGCTGATCGGCATCGGCCTGCTTGCGGTATCCGCCCTCGCGGTCTATCTGACCCGCGCCAGGGTGGCCGCCACGGCCCCTCCTCCAACCGGCCCGGCCTCCACCCCGCCACCGCCGCCCCGCGCCTGATCCCTCCCGAGCATGGCGGATCAGGAGGATAACGACTTCGCCCTCTTTCGCAGCGAAATGAAGGGCGTCGCCCCCATTCAGCAGGACAAGCGGGTTACCCCATGGCGACCGCGCATCCCGCCACGCCCCCTCGACCACCCTGCACTGGAGGACGAGGAGGCGCTCGATCAGCTATCGGAACACGAAATCGAGACCGGCGACGAACTGGGCTGGTTTCGTCCCGGCCTGCAGAACCGGGTCTTCCAGGACCTCCGCCGCGGCCGCTTCGAGGTGGAGTTCGAGCTCGACCTGCACGGCCTCACCGTCGCGTTCGCCAAGGTGATCCTGGAGGAATTCTTTCAGGAGTGCCGCATGCGCCAGATACGCTGCGCCCGCATCATCCACGGCAAGGGGCTGGGCTCGCAAGGCCGCCAGCCTGTGCTCAAGCGCATGGTCAACCTGTGGCTGCGCCAACGCGACGAGGTGCTCGCCTTCTGCTCCGCCACCTCCCGCGACGGCGGTACCGGTGCGGCCTATGTGCTGCTGCGCTCCGCCAACAAGCAACGGGGCAACAACAAAAAACGCAGCAAGCGGCGCGGACGCCAAACCTGAATTCCACACTTTAACCACGGATTAACGCAATTGCTCCAGTTGGGTACCTCGTAAACTGATCAGGAGACGCCTTTGGAGCTTTCGTTGACCACGCCCCTCATCAAGATCCAGCGGACCGCACGCCTCCTTTTTCGCCCGCGGCGGGATACGGCGACACGGCGTTGGGGATCTCCTGCCGTCCACCTGCCGGACCGGGCTTGTCGCCCCGACCGCACCGTTATCTGCGTGCAATGCAATGCGGTTGCCGAAGAGAAAGCAGGTATAAGGTGGGGCGGGCGTACAACACCCGCCCAGAATCCGGTAATTAACTCGCAGTATAACAGGGTGGTTTCGTGACCTATTGCGCCAATCCGACTGAAGCCTCAACCTCCAACGCGGCTGGCCCGCGGCACAGGTCAGGCGCGGGACATGAACTTGCCGGTGACGGTGTTGACCTTGATCACCTCGCCCGGCCCCAGATATTCGGGTACCTGCACCTCCAGCCCGCTGCTCAGTTTGGCGAGTTTGGTGCGACCGGTGGCGGTGGCGCCCTTGATGCCGGGGGCGGTTTCGACGATCTCCAGGTTGACCGACTGGGGCAGTTCCAGGCCAAGGATATTGCCGTCGCTGACCAGCGCGACGATCCCTTCGAGCCCATCGGTGATGTATTCCAGCAGCCCTTCCAGCTCTTCGCGATTGAGACCGTACTGGGTAAAGTCTTCGGAGTTCATGAAATAGAAGGTATCGCCATCCTGATAGGAGAACTGGACGCCGACGCGCTGACAGTCCGCCTCCCGCAGCATGTCATCGCCTTTGTAGGATTCATCCAGCTTCTGGCCGGTGAGCAGATTGGTGAAACGCACCTTGTAGAGGGTCGCGGCGCCTCGGGAGGATGGACTCTTGGCCTCCAGCTGTTTGACCGCATGGGGCGCACCCGCGATCTCCACTACCATTCCCCGCTTCAAATCACAGGCCTTGGGCATGATCTCGACTCCAAATGTAAATCCTGAATGAGGGCGGAATTATAGCCATGCCTCTCGGAAGATGAAACCGCGATCGCCTGACCCGGATGAGACCG
The DNA here is from genome assembly GCA_011390365.1 of Gammaproteobacteria bacterium. Classification (GTDB taxonomy): domain Bacteria; phylum Pseudomonadota; class Gammaproteobacteria; order Chromatiales; family Chromatiaceae; genus SLIM01. Next base: position 4,522 of record JAABSM010000116.1, on the reverse strand, counting down.
CGCGAAACCCGGGCTTGCGCCCTTACCCCGTGAATACCGTCACCCCGGCGATGCTGGGCGGAACCCCTCCTTTTCTGGGGTGCTGGAACCCAACATGATTACCGTGAATCGATTGAGGAGTTGCGCGGACCGCGGAAGACGGTCAGCGCGGGATTGATCGCCTGCTCCCCATCCCGAATCAGGTAGGTATCGCAACGAAACGCCGTCTCCTCCTCAATGCCTAGCCAGGAGACGGCATGGCCCCTTTCCCGATCATCGTACAAGGCCGCGGGGCGACTCCAGTCGATATCCCCCACCACCCCTGACAACTCCTTCAATTTATCGCTGGCCACGAATCTTGCTCCTTATCCACTCGTTTTCTTGTTCGCTCTTGCGCTTCTTTCAGTACAACCGCGTTATCGTCGCCAATCCTCCACGAATACCATGCCATTCCGACACAAAATCCCCTCGCCGATTTGACACCCCCCCTCCCCCTCTTGCTACAGTGCGATCATTGTCTGGGGCCAACGGGCCGAAGACAAGGGACCAAACCATAACCATCTCCAAAGGTCCCAACTATTTGCAAGTTGCAAGCTTCAATCCACATTAACATCAACCAGTCGCCCGCGGGCGCGCAAACAGGATAGTCACATGCGTTTATTGCTTAAATCCATCGCGGTCTCCACCCTCTCTTTGGCCGCGCTCTTCGCCACCGCAACCACCCACGCCCAGCAAAACCCGGGCATGGCCCTCAGCCAGCAACAGATGGAGCAGATCAAGGCCATGCAAGAGCAGGGGCAGCAGATTCAGCAGCGAATCGGCCAGATCCAGCAGCAGGCGGTCGCCGAAAATCCCGAGCTGACCAAACGCAGCGAGGAACTTGATCAACAGACCATCGCCGCGATGAAGGCCCAGGGCTATGATCCCGAAGCGACCATGGGTAAAATGCAGGAATTACAGATGGAGTTCCGCAAGCCGGATACCAGCGAGGAACGCAAGCGGGAACTGCAAGAGGCCTTTCAGAGCAAACGCGCGGAGCTGCAAAAGGCGCAACAATCCATCGCCAACAATCAGCAACTGGCGGAGGCTCGCGAGAAGTTGCAGCAGGAGCTGATGGCGGCCATGGAGAAGACCGATCCGGAGCTGCCCACGCTGTTGCAACAACTCGATCAGCTGCGCGGCCAGATGCAGCAGATCATGGCCGGCGCCCAGACCCAGTAGCCCGTTGCGAGATCACGGAGGAGACTCCTCCGTGTACCGCATGACCGGGAATGAATCAGGCCTCCATTCCCGGATCCTCACTCACCTTGCCCGGGCGATGGATGTAGCAACTAACGGATGCGTGCGTAGTTGTCGCAATCGGCGCGATGGAGGCAGGCGGAGCGGTAGCCCAGGCCCCCTCCTCGAAACGCCTCTCATCATCACGCCTCTCCCCCATCAAACAGGTCCAGTTGCCGCGCGACGCCAGGCACCCGGAACTTGCCGCAATCCAGTTGCGCCGGATCCCCGAACCCCAGTCGCCCGACGGCCTTGTGAAATCGCCGATTGATCAGATCCGCGAACACCCCCTCGCCACGAAAACGGTTGGCGAAGTCGCTGTCATAGGCCTTGCCGCCGCGACAGTCCCGGATGCGGTTCATCACCCGCTCCGCCCGCTGGGGATAGTGGGCGGATAGCCAATCGCCGAACAACCCCTCCAGCTCCCGCGGCAGGCGCAGGAGCACATAACGGGCGGTCGTCGCCCCCGCCTCTCGCGCCCGCTCCAGCAACGTCTCCAGCTCCTGGTCGTTGAGAAACGGGATCACCGGCGCGACCAGCACCCCAGTCGGCACCCCGGCCTCGGCCAGGCGCGCGATGGTCTGGAGCCGTCGCTGGGGCGCGGCGGCGCGCGGATCCATGCGCCGCGCCAGGTCGCGATCGAGGGTGGCGAGGGAGATCATCACCCGCGCCAATCCCTGCGCCGCCATGGGCGTCAACAGATCCAGATCCCGCTCGATCAGCGCCGACTTGGTGACGATGCAGACCGGGTGGCGATGCTCCCACAGCACCTCCAGCAGCGCGCGTGACAGCTTCAGCTCACGTTCGATCGGCTGCCAGCCATCGGTATTGACCCCCAGCGCGATGTTCGCGCAGCGATAGCGCGGCCGGCCCAACTCCTTGCGCAGCAGCTCGGCGGCATGTGGTTTGTAATAGAGCTTGGTCTCGAAATCGAGCCCCGGCGAATGCCCCCAGTAGGCGTGGCTGGGCCGGGCATAGCAGTAGATGCAGCCATGCTCGCAGCCGCGATAGGGGTTGATCGACTGATCGAAAGGGACATCCGGCGAGCGATTGCGGCTGATGATGGAGCAGGCGGCGTCCCGGATCCGCTCGACCCTGGGCGTTGATTCCCGCTCTTCGCTCGCCCAGCCGTCATCGCAGGCCTCGATGCGGGTCTCGGCAAAACGGTTGGCGGGGTTGCTCACGGCCCCGCGTCCCTTGATCGGTGAATGGTCGAATCGATCCATCGATCCATTGCAGCACGGCTTGGAGGCAAAATCCAGCGCGAGACAATTTGTTGTTGCGCCCCGAGACCGGTAGAATTGGCCGATTCGTTCCGTTTGAATGCCGTAGCCATCTTACAAGAGTCATTCCATGCGTACATCCCAGTTTCCCCTGCAAACCGTCAAAGAGACCCCCGCCGACGCCGAGATCGTCAGTCATCAATTGATGCTGCGCGCCGGTCTGATCCGCAAGCTGGGGGCCGGCCTCTACACCTGGCTGCCGCTGGGCCTGCGCATCCTGCGCAAGGTCGAAGGCATCGTGCGCGAGGAGATGAACCACGCCGGCGCGCTGGAGGTATTGATGCCGGCGGTGCAACCCGCCGAGCTGTGGCAGGAGTCGGGACGCTGGGACGCCATGGGGCCGGAGATGCTGCGTATCCAGGATCGCCATCAGCACGACTTCTGCTTTGGTCCCACCCACGAGGAGATCATCACCGACCTGGCCCGCGCCGAGTTGCGCAGCTACAAACAGCTACCCATCAACTTCTATCAGATTCAGACCAAATTCCGAGACGAACGCCGACCTCGTTTTGGTGTGATGCGCGCCCGCGAGTTCCTGATGAAGGACGCCTACTCCTTCCACGCCAACGGCGACTCGTTGCAGCAGACCTACGACCAGATGTACCAGACCTACAGCCGCATCTTCGCGCGCTGCGGGCTGGACTTCCGCTCCGTACAGGCCGACACCGGCGCCATCGGCGGCAACGCCTCCCACGAATTCCATGTGCTGGCCGACTCCGGCGAAGACGCCATCGCCTTCTCCACCGAGAGCGATTACGCCGCCAACCTGGAGATGGCCGAGGCGGTGCCGACCCGTTCCGCCCGCGACGCCGCCAACGCCGAGATGGCCGAGGTCCACACCCCGGACCAGCACACCATCGAAGAGGTCAGCGCCTTCCTTGGCATACCCGCGGAGCGCTGCCTCAAGACCCTCATCGTCAACGGCGCGGAGGACGGGAAGCTGGTGGCGCTGGTGCTGCGCGGCGATCACGAACTCAACGCCATCAAGGCCGAGAAGCTGGAAGCGGTCGCCGCCCCGCTGACCATGGCCAGCGACGCCGACATTCGCGCCGCCACCGGCTGCGGCATCGGCTCCCTCGGTCCGGTCGGTCTCAAGCTCACCACCCTCGTCGACCGCGACGCCGCGCTGGTGGGCGACTTCGTCTGCGGGGCCAACCGCGACGGCTATCATCTCACCGGCGTCAACTGGGGCCGCGACCTGCCCGAGCCGGAAACCGCCGACATCCGCAACGTGGTGGAGGGCGACGCCAGCCCCGACGGCAAGGGAACCTTGCAGATCGTGCGCGGCATCGAGGTAGGCCACATCTTCCAGCTCGGCCAGAAGTACAGCCAGGCGATGAAGGCGGAGGTGCTAGACGAGAACGGCAAGAGCCTGACCATGACCATGGGCTGCTACGGCATCGGCGTCTCCCGTGTCGTCGCCGCCGCCATCGAACAGAACCACGACAAGGCCGGCATCATCTGGCCCGCCGCCATCGCCCCTTTCCAGGTCGCCCTGCTGCCGATGAAGATGGCGAAATCCCATCGCGTCAAGGAGGCGACCGAAAAACTCTACGCGGAACTCACCGCCGCCGGCATCGAGGTCCTGCTCGATGACCGCGACGTGCGCCCCGGCTTCATGTTCTCCGACATGGAACTGATCGGCGTCCCCCACCGCGTGGTGGTCGGCGAAAAGGGCCTCGACGCCGGCCAGGTCGAATACCGCGGCCGCCGCGACAGCGAAAACACCATGATCGCCATTGGCGAGATCGTGGCTACCTTGCGCGCCAAACTGGATGCCGAGATTGGATGAAGAATAGACAGGATTGACAGGATTTTGCAGGATTGACAGGATTTTTTTCTGATTGTTGCACTGAGCCGGTCGGGAGTTGCACTCCCGACCGGAACGTTTGAGGGCTATCGCGAATCGTGACAGGGAACAAATCCAGGGCCAAGCCAAACGTGCCGGTCGCTGGTTGGATGAAGAATAGACAGGATTAACA
>JAABSM010000115.1 GCA_011390365.1 Gammaproteobacteria bacterium | reverse complement strand
CAGCGGCATCGCCAGCACCACCGCGCTAAAGGTCACCGCCGCGGTGGCGGTAGCCGACGGCAAGCGATGGTAGCGACCGATCCAGGCCACCAGCAAGGCGCCCACGAAGGGGGTCAATACCAACAGGGGGAGGGTCACGCGCCAGACCTCCGGTGGAGGGTCAGGCGAACGCGCCGCCACGGAACGGGCGGGATAACTGCAAGGAACTCGCTCATGGCTGCCATCGCGTATTTGGTTGAGGGCACATCACTTAACCTGATTTCGCTCAAGTCATTCATTTGATCGCGCGGCATTGTACCACCGTCGCGAGCAAAGGAGTACATCTCCGGCTGCGCATCAGTTTTTCGTGCACTATCAGACCCGTAAAAATCTCTCACGGAGGTACGGCGCACACGGAGAAATCCTCCTCCGTGATCTCCGCGTCTCCGTGAGCGATTTCATGAAGGGTTTAGCGGGCTTATACTCGTGCAACACCCGCTAACGGTCATGGAGTGGTTCACCACCCCGGAAAATGAATCGGCCGAAGGAGTGGCAGTCCTTCAAGGACTGCCACTCCTCGATAGACTCACAGCGAATAAGCAATAACACTATTTATATAAAAATCAACACCCTGTTCCCCGCACTATTCATGGTCACTTGGCGGGTGCCGCACTAGAGCACCTCGGCCAGGGGCTCGGGTTGATGGAAGGCCTGGGCGTCGACGGTCACCTCGCGGTTGCCTTCGGCGACGATGCGGCAACGGCCCTGGGATTTGGCCATGTACATGCGTTGATCGGCGATATCGATCAGCTTGCGGTAGTCATCGCATTCGTCGGCGAGGCGCTCGGCGACCCCGATGCTGGCGGTCAACTGCTTTTCGTCGGGGCGCGCGCCAAGGCCCCGTTCCAGCAGCCGGGTCATGGGGATAATGGCGTTTTCGTGGCTGGTATTGGGCATGATCACCACGAACTCTTCGCCCCCCCAACGCACCACCAGATCGGTGCCGCGCAGGGTGCAGCGAATCCGTTCCGCGGCCTCGCGCAGGGCGTTATCCCCCTCCTCGTGGCCATAGTTGTCGTTGATCTGCTTGAAGTGATCGAGGTCGATGAAGGCCAGCGCGAGGGAGAACTGGCCGCGCTTGGCCAGATCGAAATGGCTGGCGAGCAGGTCGATACCGGCGCGGCGATTGTAGACCTGGGTCAGGGGGTCGTGGGAGGACTGCTTGACCAGTTGCGCCATGAAGTGGAGCTGGCTCATGCCGGCGAAGGTAGCCACCACGCCGATCAGCCCCAGTAGCCAGAGCGCGCCGAAATAGGAGTTGAAGGGGACCAGGATCAGGTTGTCCACCACCAGCGGCAGGGCGGCGGTGACGATCATCACCGGCAGCGCGTAACCGAGACCTTCGGCGGCGGTAATGGGGAAGATGCTAAGCCCCGCCATCATCACGAAGGGGAGAAAGATATAGCCCATGGAGACGGCCTGGGCGATGCCGTGCATTTCGAACTGGGCCATGATCGGGTTGCTGATCATGAAAAACGCCATGGGAATGAGCATCAGCGCCCACAGCATGAAGCGCGCCTTGCGAATATCCCGGGTCTCGTCGCTCCACACCACGATGAGGGCGAAAAAGCCGGCGGTTACCAGACGCAAGGCGGCAAGGTAGCCCCACAACGGCCAACTGTAGGTGAAGGCGTCGACCAGGATCCAGCTCGGCGTGAGCACGGCGAACATCCAGGCGACCAGTCTGACTCGCGACGCAATCACCTCGGCCCTGTGCTGTTCCGACAGGGTCATGGAGTTCCTCGCGAACAGCAGCGTCTGAATCTTCAACATCGCGGTAGTTCCTTGCCGCCTCAGGCGTCCCAGTCCGCGCTCGGCAGGGTTGTTCATCGGCGCCTCGCGCGGGTTGCATGACATCTCACCATGATTATATGCCGGAACGGAAAAATTGCACGTTGCGCCATCCTCGTTTTCCGTAAACTCTCGGCTTGGATCAGGAACCAAAAAAGATAGTTGTCATGGCGGGGTCGCGCCTTCGGGACTGAGATGGAAATCTCACTTGCCGGGCGGGGCTTGCAGCCCCGCACGCACCGTTATCCGCACGCAATGCGGTTGCGGTGAGCAAAATAGGTAAAGGTGGGGACGGGTGTGCAACATCCGTCCCGCGGCCGCGGGTTCGCCACCCCCGCAAAATGTATCGGCCGAAGGAGTAGCGCTCCTTCGACGGCTGCCGCTCCTCGTTAGAATCACAATAAAGCCTCAACCTCCCGATGCACGCGGCCTAGTTGGGTCAGCGCTTGCGGCCGACGAACTTCTTGAGCCTCTGGCGCTTGCGGATCTGGCGCTCGCTGAGCTTGTTGACCCTACCCTTGAAGGGATTGTCGCCGGATTTGAGTTCGATGCGCAGGGGCGTGCCCCACAGGTCCAGCTCCTTGCGAAAGCGGTTGACCAGATAGCGGCGATAAGCGGCGGGCAGGGATTCGGTCTGGTTGCCGTGGACCACCACGATCGGCGGGTTGCGACCGCCCTGGTGGGCGTAACGCAGCTTGATCCTGCGCCCCCGCACCAGCGGCGGCTGGTGCTCGTGGACCGCCCGTTCCAGGATATCGGTCAGCCGCGGGGTCGACAGATCCCGCGTGGCATTGGCGTAGACCTTGTCGACAAGCGGGTAGAGATCGCCCACGCCGGAGCCGTGAAGGGCGGAGACGAAGCGCTTCTCGGCGAAGTCGAGAAACGGCAGACGGCGATCCAGCTCCCGTTTTATCGATTCCCGGGCGTAGTCATCGAGACCGTCCCATTTGTTGATGAGGACGATCAGCGCCCGCCCGCTCTCGACGACATGCCCGGCCAGAGAGGCGTCCTGCTCCCCCAGCCCCTGCTGGGCATCGATCACCAGCAACACCACATTGGCGTCGTTGATCGCCTGCATGGTCTTGATGACACTGAACTTCTCGATGCTTTCATGGACCCTGGCGCGGCGCCTCACGCCGGCGGTGTCGATCAGGGTATAGTCCCGTTCGTCACGACGAAAGGGGATAAAGATGCTGTCACGGGTGGTGCCCGGCTGGTCGAAGGCGACCACCCGCTGCTCGCCGAGCATGCGGTTGACCAGCGTCGACTTGCCCACGTTGGGACGCCCCACCACGGCGATGCGCACCCCGCCCTGCTCAGCCTGTTGCGGCTCGGCGATGGGCAGGGTCTCCAGCACCTGCTCCATCAGCCCCTTGACGCCCCGTCCGTGGGCGGCGGAGATCACCAGTGGCTCACCCAGACCCAGTGCGTAGAAGTCCGCCGCGGCCATCTCCCTGGCCAGGTTTTCACCCTTGTTGGCGACCAGGGTGATCGGCTTGCCGGTGAGACGCAGGCGCTTGGCGATCCCTTCATCGCCGCTATTGCACCCTTCGCGGGCGTCGACGAGAAAGAAGACGTGATCCGCCTCGTCGATGGCCGCCAGCACCTGACGCTCCATGAGGGCGTCGATACCGTCGGCGACCCCGCTCAAGCCGCCGGTGTCCACCACCAGATAGGGGGAATCGCCGATCTTGCCCAGGCCGTACTGGCGATCCCGGGTGAGGCCGGGCTGATCCGCGACCAGCGCATCCCGGCTCTTGGTGAGGCGATTGAAGAGTGTCGATTTGCCGACGTTGGGCCGCCCGACCAGGGCGATAACCGGTAACATTTAAAGTATATTCCAGGCTATTTGCGGTTTGGCGGGTCGAGCGTCAGCGCGGCAAGGTCGCCGTCCCGCCCGAGCACGAACGCCACCTTGCCGCGCACCAGCGGCATCGCGGTAATCGGCTCGTCGCCCACCTGGATCCGCGCCACCACCCGCCCATCCTCCTGGGAGAGCCAATGGACATAGCCCTCGATGTCGCCGACCAGCAGGTAATCCCCGAACACCGACGGGCCGGTGATGCGGCGATTGACGAAGCCGTTGTTCTTCCACACCGGCGAACCGCCGCGGGGGTCTATGGCCCAGACCCGGTCTTCGTCGTCGGAGACATAGGCGAGCCGCCAGTTGACGTCCAGCCCGGCGTAGGAAGAGAGCTGTTTGCGCCAGTAGACATTGCCGCTGTCGGCGGCGATGGCCGCCAGGTCGCCCTGATAGGTGGCGGCGAAGACGACGCCGTTCTTGATCACCGGATCGCCGTCGATATCGACGATGCGCTCCAGGTCGGATCGTCCGGTGGGCAGACTCACCGACACCTCCCACAGCGGGTCGCCGGTGATGATATTCAGGGCCGCCAGCTTGCCGTTGGCGAAACCGCAGATGACCCGCCCCTCATCCACCACCGGCGAACTCGACCCGTGCAGGGTGAGGATCGGCGTCGGCCGATCATAGACCCAGATGGTCCGCCCATCGGCGGCGGAGAGGCCGTGCAGGCGACCATCGGTGGTATAGGCCACCACCACGCCCCGATCCGCGGCGGGGGCGGCGAGCACCTCGCTGGTCAGGCGCACCCGCCAGCGCTCCGCGCCGTCGCTCTCGCTGAGGGCGAGGAGCTCGCCGTCGCGGGTACCGAGCAGCACCAGCCCATCACCGACGCCGGGACCGCCGGAGAGGGGCAGCTCGGTCTCCCTCTCCCACCGCACCTTGCCGCTTAAGCCGTCATGGGCGGTGACCACCCCTTCGTCATCGGCGGTGAAGAGGGTGGCGCCGGAGAAGGCGAGGCGCAGATTGGCGCCGGGATCATCGGTTACCTCGCCGATGGATTTCTCCCATAGCACATGGATGGCGATCTGGTTCTCCAGCTCTTCCAGCTCCACCGGCTTGCGCTTCTTCTCCGCTTCCGATTCCCAGATCGAGGAACAGGCGCTCAGCAACAGCGCGCCAGCAACGACAAAACCCAACCATATTCTAGACATTTGCAGCCCTTGTTCGTCTTCTGCACGAATTACCGTGAAACCACACCATCCTGGCCCGGATGCAGCGCAGCGGAATCCGCAAGATCGGCGCCGCGCGTTCCCGGATTCCGCGAAGCCCCGTCCGGGTTACGCGGAATCCGTGCCTCTGGAGGAAATCAGGCGCCCTCGCCGTCCCAACCCAGGCTGTCCAGCTTCAGGCGCAGGGTAGCGCTGTTGCCGGCCTGGTTTTCGAGCGCGGCGCGATAGGCGGCGATCGCCGCCTCTTGATCCCCCCGCGCCAACGCGATATCCCCCTTGATCGCCTGAAATTCACCAACGAAACCGTCTTCGGACGCCTGCCCCAGCAACGCCTCGGCGGCATCCAGGTCGCCTTGGGCAAGGTGGAGGCGGGCGATGCGCAGCCGCGCAACCTGACGCAATGAGGGATCGTCGGCATCGGCCATCACCGCCTCAAGCAACTGACGGGCGCCGGCGAGGTCCCCCGCCTCCACCTTCAGTCTGGCCAGCTCCAGGTGACCGAACAGGCGGTAGACACTGCCGGCGTACTCCTTCTCCAGCACCCCGACCTGTTTTTCGACGCTCTCCGCCTCGCCGACCTGGGCGGCGCGGGAGAGTTGGTGGTACTGAAAGGAGGCACGCGCCGCGCTCGTCTCCTGATACTGCATCCAGCTCTGCCAGCCGAACACGCCGCCAAGGCCGATGACCAGACCACCAACGACGGACTTGCCGTTTTCCCGCCACCACTTCTTGAGCGCCTCAGCCTGCTCGGCATCCGATGCGTAGATATCAACCACTCTCGACTCCTGTATTCACGCGCAAAGAGACAAAACCGGGGATTGAACGATTCAGATCGCCGCTCGAAAACGCGGTTTTCGCTTGCGACAAGGGGGGAGAGCAAACCTCTCCCCCCGGCGCATCCCCCAATCAGCTGTATGGCTATTTGCCGCACATCCCCCTATCGCGGGGAGTTGCGGCAAATAGTCAGGTGCGGATTATCCGTTGTTCCCCTTCGGTTGTCCATTTTCCGCCAGTCCGTCTTTCACCAGCCGCCGGCAAAAGGCGGTCAATTCGGCGGCGGTCATGTCCCGCTGCTCGCCGGCGTCACGCAGCGGCTTGACCGCCACCACGCCTTCCGCCCGCTCCCGCTCGCCGAGGATCAGGGCGTGGGCCGCACCGCTGCGATCCGCCTTCTTGAACTTGCCCTTGAAGCCGCCGCCGCCGCAGTGCAGCAGCAATCGCACTCCGCTTACCTGATCGCGCAGGGTTTCGGCCAGTTGCATCGCCGCCGGCTCATCCTCCGCGCCGCCCGGAATCAGGTAGAGATGGGGATCCTCGTGATACCCCGGTGGCGACGCCTCAAGCAGCGCCACCAACCGCTCGACGCCCATGGCGAAACCCACCGCCGGGGTTGCGCGTCCGCCCAACTGCTCGACCAGGCCATCGTAGCGACCGCCGGCGCATACCGTGCCCTGGGCGCCGAGGGCGCGGGTGACCCATTCGAAAACGGTGCGGGAGTAGTAATCCAGGCCGCGCACCAGGCGCGGATTGACGGTATAGGCAACGCCCAGGCCGTCAAGGCCCTGGGTGAGGCGCTGGAAGTGTTCCCGGGACGCCTCTCCCAAGTGGTCGCTGAGGGTGGGGGCGGCGGCAATCAGCTCCTCCATGTCGGGGTTCTTGGAGTCGAGGATACGCAGCGGATTGCTCTCCAGACGCCGCCGGCTATCCTCGTCCAGCGCCTCCTTGCGGGGGCTGAGATAGTCGACCAGCACCTTGCGATACTCCGCCCGCTCTTGCGGCGTGCCGAGGGTGTTGAGTTGCAGTTGCAGATCATTGATGCCCAGTTCGCGCCAGATACGCGCGGTGATGAGGATCACCTCCAGGTCGATATCCGGCCCGGGCAGCCCGTAACTCTCAACGCCGATCTGGTGAAATTGGCGAAAACGGCCTTTCTGGGGGCGCTCGTGACGAAACATCGGCCCCTGGTACCAGACCCGCTGCACCTGATTGTGCAAAAGCCCCAACTCGATGCCGGCGCGCACGCATCCGGCGGTACCCTCCGGACGCAGGGTGAGGCTATCCCCGTTTCGGTCGGCGAAGGTGTACATCTCCTTCTCGACGATATCCGTTACCTCGCCGATGGAGCGCTTGAAGAGATCGGTGGACTCCAGCAACGGCATGCGGATTTCGCGATAGCCGTAGGCATCGAGCACCCGCTTGACGCCGTTTTCCAGAAAGTGCCACAGCGGGGTCTGGTCCGGCGGAATATCCCGCATGCCTCGCACGGCCTGTAAGGTCTTTGCCATAATACGTACTGCTTTGTTTTTCTTGAATTGAGTGAATTGAAAAGAACCACTCCCCCCTCCCGCCGGGAGGGGGCTGGGGGGAGGGTCTTCGACATTGGCAGGGAAATTTCAATCATCCCGCCAACTCCACCACCCCCCACCCTAACCCTCCCCGAGGGGGGAGGGAACCCTTCGGTCGGCGCGGGCGGTACCGGGCGGTAAGGTGGCCGCGGGGCGGGTGTTGCACACCCGTCCCAACCTTTACCTAATTCAGCCCCAACGCCCCCTGGTCGAGCTTGAAGCGGGCGACGTTCTTGCGCGAATGGGGGGCAAGGTCGAAAGGTGCGCCATTGACCTCGACCCGAACCGCATCGGCCCGCCCCAGCACCACGGCGAACGGCGGCTCGCCAGATGTCAGTTGCTCACTGAGACCGCCCCCCTTTTCACCGACGATAAGCAGACGCCCATTGCCATCGCGCACGTCGACCCATGAGGTACGGTCGAAGTGGAAGACGACTCGGTAGGGATCTTCAGCCGTCGCCGACCGCGCCGCCGCCTCCCCCTCGCTCACCGCTTGCGGAGCGCCCGCTACCGTCGTTTGGTCCGAGGCTTCCGCTTCGGTCACCGCGGGAGCGCCCTCCGGCTCGGCCTGAGTCTCCCCAGCGCCCCCCTGCTCCACCGTTTGCGCTTCGCCCGGCGTCGGTTTGAGATCCTCCGCCGTCTCGATCTCATCGCGGGCGGGATCGGCTGTCTCCTCACCGTGGTAGATAAAGGGTTGCACGACATCGTCCCCGCTAATGCCGGCGGGCATTGGCGGCAGGGGTTCGGCGTCCTCGGGGCTGGCCGCCTCTTCGCCGCCGATCCGATCCATGGCGCGCTCCAGAAAACCGGGTTCCGCGTCTTGCAGGTGACCCTGCCACCAGACGAACAACAATCCCAGCATCAGACATATCACAACGAACGAGACGATGCGCACAAAGGCGTGATTGCTGTGCATCTCCGGCTTGCCGGCGGCGGCGCGCAGGTTCTGACGCGGCTCGCTCTCGTCTGGCGGGCGCAGATCCCGGTAAGCGCGCAGCAGGGGTTCGCTGGGCGTATCGACCAGACGCGCATACTTGCGCAGGTAACCCTGCACGAAGACCGGCGAGGTCAGGGATTCGAAGTCATCGGCCTCCAGCGCCTCTACCGTATCCTCGTCGAGGTGCATGGCATTTGCGATATGGGTGACATCCCATCCCCGCTCTTCGCGAGCGGCCTTCAGATAGGCGCCGGGTCCCTGGCGCACGAACGTTTCACCATCGCCTTCCGCGACCAGTAGTGCATTCATCGGAATTCAGCTCCCCGCAACAGCCGATACTCTTCGGAATCGGGAAATCCGCTGCGCAGTTTCAGCTCAAAACTCGCCACCCCGTTCTTGTCCCCCATCGTACGCGCGATCCGCACCCCTAGCAACAGCGAACGGGGCGTGGGCGACGCCGCGTCATGGTAGCGGCGCAGATACTCGCGGGCAATCGCCGCCGCGCCCTTGTCGAACTGGATCTGGGCCATCTCCAGCAGCGCCCCCGGCAACCTCGGGTTCAAACGCAACGCCTTGCCCAGATACTCTTCCGCCCTGTCACCGCGACCGGCACGCATGGCGCAGAGTCCGGCGTTGTTCCAGGCCACCTCGGGACTGGAGTAGAGGGGGTTGCGCAATGCCGCCATGAACTCCTCTTCGGCCTCGCCATACCGCCCGCGCTTGCACAAGTGGAAACCGAAGCCGTTTCGGTAATAGGGATTTTTCGGCTGCAACGCCAACGCGCGCCGGAAATGGCGCTCCGCCGGTTCGAGCTCGCCCAGATTGTCGTAGATCAAACCCGCCACGTTGTGGGCCTTGGCGTTTCCCCCATCCTTGGCGATCGCCTGTCTGGCATTGCGCAGGGCGGGCGAGAACTGCTGCCGCTTCATGTACTCCACGGCCAGATCGACATAGATGTCGGCGGGGCTCTCCATCTCCTTTTCGCCGATTTCGCCGATATTTCCATCGCTCCCGCCGACGATCGGCACGCTACCGCACCCCGCCATGAGCCAGACCAAAAACAGCCACAAGGGCCAACGCTTGCCGCGCATTCCGGATCCGTTCATGCCACCGCCTCCCGCAAGCCGACCCGCCGGCTGCGATCGGCGATCTTGCCCACCAGTTGTCCGCAGGCGGCATCGATGTCGTCGCCCCGGGTCTTGCGGGTGATCGAGATGATCCCCGACTTCATCAGACGTTGGCGAAAGGCCTCGATCCGCTCCGGCGGGGAGGGGCGATAGCCGGCGCCGGGAAAGGGATTGAAGGGGATCAGATTCATCTTCGAGGGCGTCCCCTCCAGCAGACGGATCAGCTCCCTGGCGTGCTGATCACTGTCGTTGACGCCGTCGAGCATGACGTACTCCCAGGTGATCTTGCGACGCTTGTCATTGGCGATGAAGTCACGGCAGGCGGGAATCAGCTCCTCCAGGGGATATTTCCGATTGATCGGCACCAGTTCGTCCCGCAGTGGATTGTTCGCGGCATGGAGGGAGACCGCCAGACTCACATCACTCGCCTCCCGCAGCCGCTTGAGGGCGGGCACGATGCCGGCGGTGCTGACGGTCACCCGGTACTTGGAGAGCCCGTAGGCGAGATCGTCCTGAATGATGGAGAGGGCCGGCAGCAACGCCTCCATGTTGGCCAGCGGCTCGCCCATGCCCATCATCACCACGTTGGTGAGCGGGGTCTCCAGGGTACGCGTCGCGACCCATACCTGACCGACGATCTCCGCCGTGGAGAGGTTGCGATTGAAGCCCTGGCGCGCCGTCGAGCAGAAGCTGCACTCCAGGGCGCAACCGGCCTGGGTCGATACGCACAGCGTGGTACGCTCGCCATCGGGGATCAACACGCTTTCGATGCGATTGCCGCAGTCCAGCTCCAGCACCCACTTGCGGGTTCCGTCGGCGGAGGGCTGTTCGGCGATGATGCGCGGCGCCACGACGACCGTCTCGGCGAGCAATTGGGCACGCAGCCTCTTGCTCAGATCGGTCATCTGTTCGAAATCGGTGACACCGTGCTTGTGGATCCACTTCAGCACCTGCCGGGCATGAAACGGCTTGTGGCCCATCCCCTCGAAAAGGGACTCCATGGCCCCCCGATCCAGCCCCAGCAGATTCGCCGCATGCATAGTTTTTACTTCCAAAGGTTGGCTCTCCCGCCAATGACTTAACCACGACAAACGGTTCCATGCCCGTTCGCCTCCGCCGATCGACACGCCGCCGCGCCCGTGATCACTCACGCCGCCTCCCAACCTGTCGCAATTTTACAACAATACAATGGATCGCGGAACTTCGCCGTTGCTCGCAAGACACGAATCCGCGCTTCATGCAACGATTTTTCTGCTTTCAAAACCGATGCTTAGTTTACCCCCTGGGGAGTACACAGGCAAATCCGGGAGACGCAAACGGCGTCCGCTCACAATGCCCTCGGAGCATCGGACGGATTCCTTGCCTGTCGTCCTTCCAGCCCGCTACCATGCAGCCACCACGCGCTACCAATGTCATTAACTTAGGCGCCACGCCAGGTTCCCGCCCTTGATGCGCCTGACTCCGGGGCAGCCCGGAAATCGTCGAACCGGCATGGGATGCGCCGAATAAAAAGCTCCACATCGGGCATCCTTCATACTCTAGTTGACACTCCGTGGTCCTGGGAGTGAGGGCTTCCAGCCCTCACGAGGGCAGGATGCCCTCGCTCCCAAAGGAAAGTGTA
>JAABSM010000114.1 GCA_011390365.1 Gammaproteobacteria bacterium | reverse complement strand
TTACACTTTTCCCCGGGAGCGAGGGCATCCTGCCCTCGTGAGGGCTGGAAGCCCTCGTTCCCAGGAATATAGAGTGTTCACTGTGGTATGAAGGATGCCGGCGTGTCTTTATTTTACCGTGAGTCAGTAGCAGGACTGCCGGTCCTTCGAGGACTGGCAGTCCCGAGCCCGATTCTTTTTCTGGGGTGTTGAAACCTCCCCCATGATCGTTTGGGAGATGTGGCGAGCTTATCCGCCCTAGCAAGCGCCCGGCGCGGGACCCACCGAACGTAACAATGTCACTGAAGGCAAATGATGCCCGCGCTATCAACCCAAACCGCCAAGCCCGCCCCCCCCTTTCGCAAAGGGGGGCTGGGGGGGATTTTTTCTCCCGCGAAATGGGGCTGGCGCTTTGGCCCGGCAATACCGAGTATCCCAGTGCAATCCCGTTTCCCCGCGCTGCTCGGCAAATCCCCCCTAACCCCCCTTTTCCAAAGGGGGGAACGGGTTCGGGGGTATGGTCTGCTTCATGGTGTAGCGCGAACATCATCGGTATCCAAGCTCTCGGCAGGAGTGGCACTCCAGGGGTCGACTCATGGGCTGGAGTGTGTTCACGACTTGCTCATCCACAACGATCCCTACCCACCCTCACCCAAGATCCACCAGCATCTCCAACGGATAGCCGCGCCCCTTGCGGTAATCCTCGATCGCTTGCAGCACCAGCGGGCTGCGCAAGGGAGCTCGACGCAGTTCAGCGTAATCGAGCCACAGCGCACGGCGGATATCCGGGTCGAGGGGGCGCTCAGCATGCCGGGCCGGCGCGTCGCCATGAAAGCAGCAACGCAGGTAGGTGTCGCCATCCGGGGGGACCCGCCAGCGGTAGAGACCGACGATCCCGGCGGGTACAAAGTCATGGGCGGTCTCTTCCAGCGCCTCGCGGATCACCGCCTCAACCAGAGACTCCCCCTCCTCCAGATGACCAGCGGGCTGGTTGAAGACGATACCGTCCGCGGTCTCCTCCTCCACCATCAGAAATCTTCCGTCGCGTTCGATCACCGCCGCGACGGTGACCCTGGGCCGCCAGCTCATGGCATTCTCCTTCGTCTGCGATCATCTCCGCTTCTCCCCGCATTTCTTCGCGGCGGCGGCGTCTTGCGCGGAACCGGCGGCGTCTCGACCTCGATCTTGCGCCATTGCCCCAACTGCAACCCATCCAGCCGCCACTCGCCCACGCCCCAACGAATCAGCCGCAGGGTGGGATGCCCCACCGCCGCGGTCATGCGTCGCACCTGTCGGTTACGCCCCTCACGGATACGCAGCTCCAGCCAGGTCGTCGGGATCTCGCGCCGGTAGCGGATGGGCGGATCCCGGGGCCAGGGCGGCTGGATATCCAGCCGCCTGGCCTTGGCCGGCAGGGTCATGCCATCCTTGAGCTCGACGCCCTGACGCAGCCGCGCCAGCGCCTCCTCGTCGGGCACCCCTTCCACCTGCACCCAATAGGTCTTCCATGCCTTGTGGCGGGGGTTGGCGATGCGCTGCTGCAAGGGGCCATTATCGGTCAGCACCAGCAGCCCCTCGCTGTCCCGATCCAGACGACCGGCGGGATAGAAGCCCTTGAGGGGGATATAGTCCGCCAGGGTCGGCCGGCCCTGATCATCGGTGAACTGGCTGAGCACGCCCCAGGGCTTGTTGAATAGGATGACCTGGGCCATCACCCGCCGATGGCTTGCCCGGTGACCCCTTTGGAGTCGCCGCCCAGCAGCCACAGATAGGGCGCGACCACCGCCTCCGGCAGCGGCAACTGGCTGGCGTCCTCGCCCGGATAAACGGCCGCGCGCATCGCGGTGCGTACCGGGCCGGGGTCGAGGCTGTTGACCCGGGGACCGTTGTTTTCGTTCTCATCCGCCATGATCTGCATCAGCCCCTCGATGGCGAACTTGGAGACGCCATAGGCGCCCCAGTAGGCCTTGCCGCGCCTTCCCACCGTGTCGGAGGTGAAGACGACGGAGGCATCCGCGGATTTGCGCAGCAGCGGCAGGCAGGCCTGGGTCATCATCACGGGGCCGTTGAGGTTGACCTGCATCACCCGGTACCAGTGTTCCAGGTCGTAGTCGTCGAGGCGGCTCAAATAGCGCAGCTCGGCGGCGTTGTGCAGCAGGCCGTCGAGCACGCCGAACTCCCCCTTGAGCTTGCTCGCCAGCTCGGCGTAGTCATGGTTGGTGGCCCCTTCCAGATTCATGGGAAAGATCGCCGGCTGGGGTCCGCCCGCCTCTTCGATGGCGTCGTAGACCTTCTCCAGCTTGTGCATGGTCCGCCCCAACAGCACCACCGTCGCGCCATGGCGCGCCAGGGCGATGGAGACCGCCTTGCCGATGCCGTCGCCGGCGCCGGTCACCAGGATGGTACGGCCGCTGAGGGCATCCGCGGCGGGTTGATAGGTCTTGAAGTCGGGAATCATAACTGCTCCATCCGATTTGATTCCAGGACTGGCGGTCCTCCGAAGGACCGCCAGCCCTGAGCTCAATGCCGAAACTACTGAATATGGGCGAGGATCCCGTCCAGCTCATCCAGGCTGTTGTAGGAGATCACCAGCTTGCCCTTGCCGGTTTCATTCTGCTTCAGATCAACCTTCGCGCCGAGACGATCGGAGAGATCATTGAGCAGGCGCTGGACGTTGGGATCCGGCTTGACGTTGGCGGATTTGGCCTTGGGCTTGTCCTCCTCGCCCTGCATGCTCCGCACCAGCTTTTCGGTCTCGCGCACCGACAGCCCCATCAGCACCACCTGATGGGCCGCCTCGCTCTGGGCCGAGTCCTGCAAGCCGAGCAGCACCTTGGCGTGGCCCAGATCGAGCCGGCCTGCTTCGAGATGCTCGCGCACCTCCTCATTGAGCTCCAGTACCCGCAGCAGGTTGGTCACCGAGGTGCGGGACTTGCCCACCGCCTGGGCCACCTGTTGGTGGGTCAGTTCGAACTCCACCAGCAGGCGATGCAGGGCCGAGGCCTCCTCCAGGGGGTTGAGGTCGCGGCGCTGGATATTCTCGATCAGCGCCATCGCCATCGCCGCCTGGTCGCTGACATCGTCCCGCACCACCGCCGGGATCCTGTCCAGCCCCGCCTGTTGCGCGGCGCGCCAGCGGCGCTCGCCGGCGATCAGCTCGAAGCGGTCGCCGGCGAGGGGACGCACCACCACCGGCTGAATCACCCCCTGGGCGGAGATGGAGTCGGCCAGCTCCTTGAGCGCCTCCGGGTCGAAATCGCGACGCGGCTGATAGCGGCTGCGCTCGATCAGCTCGATGGGGATTCGAAGCAGGTCCCGGGCCGGCGCACGCTCCGCCGGGACGGCCTCGCCGTCCTGCGCGACGGCGGCCTCGCCCTCGCCCAGCCCTCCGGGCGCGACCCCATCGGCCACCTCCCCATCCGGGGCGATCGCCGTCTTCGGCTGTTGCGCCGCCCCCAATAGTGCGTCCAGCCCTCTCCCCAATCCACGTTTTTTCGCCATTCCTTTCCTACCGTCCCGCCGAATCAATCAGTAATCGTCACAATCATTCCAAACGGCGCGCCTCAGGCGGCCGAGACACCACCGCGCTTCTTCGCCCGCCCCGAATGGCGGGCGAGAAACTCGCCCGCCAGCGCCACATAGGCAACCGCGCCACGAGAGCTCTTATCATAGCGCAAAACCGGCATGCCATGGCTCGGCGACTCCGCCACCCGCACGTTGCGGGGGATGATGGTGCGGTACACCAGCTCATTGAAGTGCTCGATCAGCTGGGAAGAGACCTCATTGGAGAGGTTGTTGCGGGGGTCATGCATGGTGCGCAGGATCCCCTCGATCTCCAGCTCCGGATTGCGCGCCGAACGGATCTGCTCCAGGGTCGAGAGCAGCGCCGACAACCCCTCCAACGCGTAGTATTCGCACTGAATCGGCACGATCACCCCGTGCGAGGCGACCAGCGCGTTAACGGTCAGCATGTTGAGCGAGGGCGGGCAGTCGATGAAGATGGTGTCATAGACCTCCGCCAGCGGCGCCAGCACCTGACTCAGGCGTCGATCACGCTGGGCGTGGTCGAGCAACTCCACCTCCGCCGCGGTAAGGTCCGAATTGGCGGGGAGCAGATCATAGCCCCCCGCCGCGCAATTCACCACCGCCCGCTCGCCCGGCAGATCCCCCAGCAGCGCGTCCACCGCCGAGTTCTCCAGGTTGTGCTTGTCGACGCCGCTCCCCATGGTGGCGTTGCCCTGGGGGTCGAGGTCGACCAGCAGCACCTTGCGTTTTCGCGCGGCGACCGCGGCGGCAAGGTTGACCGCGGTGGTCGTCTTGCCCACCCCGCCCTTCTGGTTGGCGATGCAAACGATTCGTCCCATGGAGAACACCTGAAAAGCAGTGAAGAAGATCACCGGAAAGCCTCGATTTCCGACGCCTGGGATGTTGCGGCTGCAAACGGAAGCAAGGCGGTGAGTCGGTTACACGTCCGAATCCCATAGGATACCAGAATCACCCTGCATACGTCGCCCCGTGAATCCCCTGGCGCGATGGCTACCTGAGCGCCAGGACCATGACCCGCGATGCGCCGTTGGCCGCTGCGCGCCGCGGGGGACATGAGCAGCCAAGAAATCGGTCACGACAAGATGAACCACTGAGGCCTTGGCCCCGATCAGACTGCTCTCTCCAGGATGTGCTATGATGCGGCGATTTTCGCAATTTCCAATACACTGTATTTTATCCGCCTGACGATTCGACGCAGCGCCATTATCCGCACGCCCGGCCTCGGCGCGCATGGGCATGACCCTGCCCATCACCCGGCGTCGATCGATCCGCCAGGCGGCCCATGGGAGGATTCATGGATCTGGAACGAGACCTGGGCTTCGTCGGCCCTGATCACGACGGCGTCAAGGCGCGCAATGCCCTGCGCCTGCACATCAACCTCAAACTCGCCTCCTGCGGGCTCACGCCGGTGCTGGAAGAGGACGACCGGCGGCTGATGGACAGCGCCTCGGACCTGATCGAGACCTTTCGCGAGAAGAAGCGGCTGCTCTCCCGCAAGCACTGCGCCAGCGACGAGCGCATCCAGGCCTTTCTCCACGATTACCTCGCCGACCTCGGCCTGGAACGGACGCCGACCCTGCCCAACGACACCCTGATCCTCGACCGCTACGGCATGGCCCGGGAACTCTCGCTACCCGCCGACGCCGACGAATTCCACTCCGACATCGTCTCCAGCTACCGTATCCGTCAGGGGGTACTGCACAACCCGGCCAAGGATCGGCGCACCACCAAGGGCTCCTTCCACATCGCCGAGGGTGGCCTGCCCATCCCCGGCGACAAGAAGGCCGTCCCCAAGGCGACCTTCGCGTTAATGCTCGATCGCGCCCTGCAACCGCCGGATGACCTGCTCACCCTCCCCTACACCTCCAACCAGCGGAACAAGGCCCGCGTCTTCGTCTCGCTGCTGCTGCGCCCGGTCGTCTGCCCCGAAGCGCCCGGCTTTGACGCCGAAAAGCGCATGGAGATCCGCTTCTTCGCCCCCGGCAACCTGATCAGCAACCTCGACTTCGTCGAGAGCATCTTCGGCAACGGCGGCAACCCCTGCCTGCCGCGCAACAACGCCGCCCTGGACCCCGAACACTGGAGCGGCCACAGCGGCTGCGTGATCCTCGCCCCGCACCTCACCGAACTCACCAAGAAGGAGGCCGGCCTGCCCCACTGGGACGACGCCAGCGAACGCCAGCGCAATGACGGCATGTGCTGGAAGGAAGAGAGCGAACGCTACAACGACGGCCAGGCCTTCAAGCTCACCGCCCGCGACCGATCCGGGGTCATCGTCACCCTCATCGCCGACAACTACTACGGCTACTGCAAGAAAGAGGTCAAGACCCAACTCAGCTACGCCGCCAACCTCTTCGGCCTGTGCGAAGAGGAGCACGCCGGCGGCGCGCTGGCCTTCCCGCGTCGCAACCACGGCCTGGAATACGGCGTCGACAGCACCACCCGCGAGAAGGGCTATAATTTCAGCGACATGGTCCAGCGCTATGGAGAGCTGATGGAGATCAAACCCGAGGGCTACGCCGTCGACAAGCGCCATCCCGAGGTGATCTACGTCCACCAAGACCTGCGCATGGACCTGCCCAGCCAGACCATCACCTGGGAGTACCAGGGCAAGCCGCAAAGCCTGCGCCTGCAACCGGACAAGATCTACCTCCAGCCCAACGGCTACAAGATCGAGATGGAGAAGCACCCCCACGCCCCCTCGTGGCGGCTGATCGGCACCGATCCGGAGGGAACCTTCTGCCACAAGCCCTGCACCGTCTCCGGCGGCGGCAAGTCCGAGATCTCCAAATCGATCAACGACGCGGTACTCAGCGGCCCGCTGTTCGTCGACGACCTGGAGGCGGACCTCGACCGGGTACAGGAGATCTTCGACTACGACTACACCCAACGCTTCCAACCCGGCCATGAGGACGAAGACTGGGATCCCAAGAGGCAACCCCTCGACCCGCGTCGCAGCCTCGGCTCGGTGATCCGCCTGCTCACCCCCTCTTCGAGCTTCACCGATGCATACAACCAGTGGCTCGCCACCATCCCGCCGCGCATCCAGGCGCTAGCCTTCATCATCAAGCGCTTTCACCGCCCAGAATGGAACGGCGACTGGCGTTCCCGGGTCTCGGTGGACGAGGTGGACGGCGCCCCCGGCCACGAACTGCGCATGGAGGGCCGCCGCATCATCGGCAGCTACCTGCGCGTTGGCTTCGACCGCGCCGGCAAGTGGCGCACCTTCAAACTGCGCCAGGACTACATCCCCGCCGAAAAGATCCAGATGGAGGACGACATCAGCGCCTCGGTGGTCGTGCCCGAGCCCTGCCCCGACCCAAACCGGCCGCGGCGCTCGGTAAAGCTGGTACACAACTGTGAATACCGCCTGTTTCAGCGCCCCGACGACGCCATCATCCCCGGCTTCGACAAACAGACCGAGTTCGACATGGCCCAACCCGGCAACTTCGTCGCCAACTACGAACCCCTGCGCGGCGAGGCGCTGGAAGACGTGGTTCAGGATGTCTTCACCCTGCACCGCTTCACCCGCCCCATGCGCAAGCTGATCCAGAAGGCCTACAAGAGCGGCAAGGGCTACGTGGTCTCCTCCGCCCACCCGCGCCTGATCGACGGCAAGCCCTCGGCCAACCCCCGCTATCTCCAGGTGCGCCCCGACCTCACCCGGCCGGTACGCAAATACGTCGCCGAGATCGGCATTCGCTTCCACCGCAAGACGCCCCTGGATCAGCCGATCTGCCACCCGGTGGACGCGGTGCTCACCGGCCGCCGCAACAACCCGCCCGAACCCGGCATCCGCCCGCTCGCGGTCTACAATCCGATCCATTATCAGGAGCTGCCGGAGCTGTTCATGGACTTCATGTGCAGCCTCACCGGCAAATCCCCCTCCACCACCGGCGCCGGCAGCGAAGGGGCGCTCACCAAGGGGCCGTTCAACGCCCTGCGCCCGATCGCCGACCTCAACAACGCGCTGGTCTCCTACATCATCACCGGCTACCCCGGCTTCTCCAGCACCGCCGGCCACATCGGCCCCAACGTCAAGGTCGCCCACGACGTCAGCCTGCTGATCCCCGAGATCTGGGCGCGCCTCAGCCAGTGGGAACGGGACCCGGACTATCTGCGCGAACACGGCTACCTGGAGCCCCTGGAAGACTTCCAACACCAAGGCCGCACGGTGCTCGCCAGCCGCCTCGGCTGGCGTATCACCGAACAGTTCGTCCACGCCTTCCTCGGCAAGCTGTTCGACAATCCCAACACCGTCTTCACCGAAGAGATCCTCAAACCGGAGAGTCAGGACATGGCGGTCTTCGTCGACGGCATCGACAACATCGTCGAGGCCCAACAAAAGGTCGCCCAGCGCTACCTCGACGATGGCAGCATCGAAGACGCCTGCCCGCCCCTGCGCGCCCTTATCCACATCGTCGCCACAGGCGAATACCAGGGCATGAACGCCCACACCCCGGCGTTCCGGGAACTCTTCACCCGCCAATCCTTGCTCGCCTCCAACTGGTACCAGCAGCGGCTGGAGATCAAGCAGCAGCGCGAGGTGGCGCTATGGCAGCGGCACATCGCCAACCTCAAGGGCTTTCTCGAACGCGACGCCCTGGGCGACATCACCGAGCAACTTGAACTGGAACTGCGCCTGCAACAGGCCGAAGCCCGCCTGCAAGCCGTATCCGCCCCCGAATACCCGCGACAACTGCAAGGCACCATCGGCGCGGATCCCCTCGGCCCTTATCACGCAGCCTGAGCCCAACGGCGTGGGGAGGTTGATGACATCTTCCGAGTATCGCGCAAAATCACCATAACCACTCCCCCTCCCGCCGGGAGGGGGCTGGGGGGACCTTCGGTATTGCTATCGGGAAATCGGCAACCCCGAAGAGATCCAGTGGGTGATGCCCCGTTGCACGTTGCTGACCTGGTTGTAGCCCATCTCCTGAACAAGGATCCTGGCGAGAGATGAGGTGCGGTTGCCGGTGCGACAAATGAGGGCGAAGGGCTCTTCGGGGGAGGTGACGATGGCCTCGAAGCGGCGAAAGAACTCGGGATTGACCCGACCGCCCTCTTCGAAGAAGGTGATCTTGTGGCTGCCGGGCACAATCCCGGTCTGCCGCCACTCATTAGAGGTGCGGATGTCGATGACGGGCACGCCCTGATCCATCAGCTTCTGAAGCTGGGCGTTGTCGATATTGGTGTATGGCGGCTCGCCGCAACCGGCGAGCGCCAGCAGTAGCGCCGCGGCGGCGATGCGAAAAAGCTTGTCGAACACTATCCTCTCCCCCTTGGGATCTCCATACACCTTATGACCCGCGGATTAACGCGATTTCCAGAAAAGACCATACCGGGCAATCCGTGACTCCATTGGCGAATGCAGGCTTACTTCCGGCATCGATCGAAGGGTTCCCTCCCCCGCCGGGGGAGGGGCAGGGAGGGGGTGCTGGCGTTGGCGGGATGCTTCAAACTCCCTGCCAATGCCGAAGACCCTCCCCCCAACCCCCTCCCGGCGGGAGGGGGAGTGGGTTTTGTGATTTTGGGTAATACGCTGAAAACG
Source organism: Gammaproteobacteria bacterium (assembly GCA_011390365.1). Taxonomy (GTDB): domain Bacteria; phylum Pseudomonadota; class Gammaproteobacteria; order Chromatiales; family Chromatiaceae; genus SLIM01. The sequence continues at coordinate 2,074 of JAABSM010000114.1, read as the reverse complement.
CCCTCAATCACGCGCTTCGTTCATAGGACTTAACGGTGCTTTTCAATACGACCGACCATGGTACAAGTTTTCTCGGAAATCGCCTAAAAATCGTGAATGCCGCTTGGTTGCCCTGCCTTCGCTTTATTTAATCCGCGTCAATAATTGGTTAATTCAAGGTTCCTGCCTCGTCATCATGCCCCCGCCGGCTGGGCCTCGTCGGTCTCTTTCGGGTCCTTTTCCGGTTCGCTCTTGACCGGTTGCGGACGTTCGGCGAGGCGTTGGTCGACCAGATTCTTGATCACGATCAGCAGCCCCAGGCCGATGAAGGCGCCGGGGGGCAGGATCGCCAGCAGCGCCCCCTGAAAGCCGTCGCCCAGGCTGAGGGTCAGATCCCGGGCGCCCTCGCCGAACATCAGATGGGCCTGGGAAAAGAGGGTGCCCATGCCGACGAGCTCGCGCATCGCCCCCAATACCACCAGCGCCAGCGTGAAGCCTATGCCCATGGCCAGGCCGTCCACCAGCGAGTCGGTGACGTTGTTCTTGGAGGCGAAGGCCTCGGCGCGGCCGATGATGGCGCAGTTGGTAACGATCAGCGGGATGAAGATGCCGAGAATCTTGTAGAGCTCGTAGAACCAAGCGTTCATGCTCAGCTCGACGGCGGTGACAAAGGAGGCTATGACCATCACGAAGATGGGTAGTCGCACCTCCTGGCGCACCACGTTGCGGATCAGCGAGACGGTGACGTTGGAGAGCACCAGCACCACGGTGGTGGCGATGCCCAGCCCGAGGCCGTTGATGGCGGTGTTGGTGACCGCCAGCAGCGGACACAGCCCGAGCAGCGCCACCAACGCCTGGTTGTTGTTCCAGAGACCTTCCTTGATCAGCTTGCCGTAGGATGAAGTCATGGTACCTTGTCGTCTCGTGTTGCGTGATGCCGCATGATCAGTCGGTATCAGCCGGCGTCAACCGGCCATTTTGGAGGTGGCGACGGTGTCGCCCTCGCCCTTCGCCGCCGTCTTCTCTTGAAACAGGGATTCACCCCGGTCCTGGTAGAAAAGCAAGGTCTTCTTCACCGCCTTGACGATGGAGCGGGGGGTGATAGTGGCGCCGGTGAACTGGTCGAAGATACCGCCGTCCCGCTTTACCTTCCACCTCTCCTCCGGCGGGCTACCCAGGGAGAGGCCGTCGAAACCGTGGACCCAGTCCGATTTCTCCACCTCGATCTTGTCACCCAGCCCGGGGGTCTCCTTGTGGGAGACGACCCGTACGCCGCCCAGTGCGCCGTCCGCCTTGACCGCCACCAGCAGCTTGATGGGACCGCTGTAGCCGTCGGGTACCACGGAGGTGAATACCGCCGCCACCGGCTCGCCCTGCTTGCGCCCGAGATAGACCAGGGTCTCCGCGGTTCCGAGCCGCTCCTCGTCGGAGACGGCGACGGTATCGGTAACGATATCATTATCGATGCTGCTCGCGGGCACCATCTCCGACAGGCTGGCGAGCAGCGCATTGCGCTCGTTGGCGGCGATCTTGTCGTCGGTCATCTGATGGGTAAAGGCGACCAGTCCGGTGCCGCCGACGGCGAAGGCGGCGAGCAGGCCGCCGGCCGCGAAGATGGGATGCTTGATCATGTCTCACTCCTGCCATGTCCGAACACCCGGGGCTGGGTGTAATGGTCAATAGTGGGGGCCGCCATGTTGAGTAGCAACACGGCGAAGGCGATGGCATCCGGGTAACCGCCCCAGCTGCGGATGATGTAGATGATGATGCCGATGCTCGCGCCGAAGATGATCTGGCCGCGACGGGTGGTGCAGGCGGTGACCGGGTCGGTAGCGATGAAGAATGCGCCGAAGATGGTCGCCCCGCTGAGCAGATGGAACATGGGCGAGGGATGGGTATCGGGATCGGCGGCGAAGAACAGAAAGCCGATCACGAACAGGGCGGCGAGCATGAAGACCGGGATGTGCCAGCTGATCACCCGCTTGTAGAGCAGCACCAGTCCGCCGACCAGGAACCAGATCGAGACCCATTCCCAGCCGCGCCCGCCGAAACCACCCCACAGGGGGTTGTCCCGAATCTCGCTGTAGGTGTGGTG
>JAABSM010000113.1 GCA_011390365.1 Gammaproteobacteria bacterium | reverse complement strand
TGCCTTAGGAAAAGCATGAAGTCCAAGGCTTCTTGTTGCGCTGTACGGGGCAGGTGATTATAGATTTCCGTGATTTGCTCTGTTTGAGGCATACTTTTTGTCCTTGTGGTGTGAGCGTGCGATTTTTCCTCGTTCTCGTTACCAAGCTCCGAGACTGTGAAAGTATTCTGAAAAAGCCCCTCTCCCCTCGGGAGAGGGCTGGGGTGAGGGCTCAAAACAGCTAGGGGGTGTGAACGGTTACGTGAGCAATTGTGGTGTTCAATATGGCTTTTCACTCCGCAATCCTGGCAGCACCTTGAAATCCCGCACATTGTCCGTTGCGAGTACCATTTCGTGGATAAGTGCGGTGGCGCCGATTAGTGCGTCGGGTATCAATAGCCCGTGACTTTTGCTGTAGCTTAGCAGCCAGTCATAGGTTTGTGCTGAAATGGCCGGATTGATTTGCAGCACGGAAAAATCGCTGACCAGCTGTTGAGCGTTCGCTACTTCCCTTTTGTTGCGGCACCCCACGACAAGTTCCATTGCCGAGATCACGGATACCGCCAGCAGTACACCAGATTTTCGTTGGCTGTCGATGAAGTCCGATGCATCGGTGTTACCGCGGGAAAGGTCGATCAGTACGGTTGTATCCAGCAGCAAAGCTGTCATTCCCGCGTCCATTGGGTTTGTCTGATTTGCTTGAGTTGCTCCCGGGAATCGCCCTCCATATCGGACCACATGCCGAAGGCCGGATTATTGCGTATGGAATGGGTGGGGTTTGCTGTTACTTCGGCCTCTGCTTTGTCTGGCGTCTTGCCGTATCGCTGCTGCAGAAACACCATAAAGTCAAACGCCTCTTGTTGCGCGGTGCTGGGCAGGTGACTATAGATGTCGACGATTTGCTCAGTTTGGGGCATGTGTTTTTGTCCTCCACGGTCGTGAGGTTCTTTCTCTCGTTACCAAGCTCCGCTTGGTAACGCCTGTGGGGCAAGCTCTGCTTGCCGTGGCGCATCAAAGGCCAAGGAATGATGCGCCTCGTGCCTCGGCACATCCTATGTTTCGGGCGCGCTGTTTTCTATCCCGAGAAAGAGCGCCTGTAAACCCAGCACCTTGGCGGCCTTGTTCAGGCGTACATCAAAACAGGCGAATTCAATGCCCACATCGGCAAGCCTGCCGGCTTCGAATGCCGCGGCCAATTGCACGCTATCGTATCCACGTAGCGCAAAGGTGTCGGTGTAGTCTCCGGCACGTTCCACCAGGGTCTGGCTGACCTCCATCACCACGTAATGGGGCCAGTCGGCGGCCAGTGCGGCTTTGGCGGCCTCGATGACGGGGCGATCTTCCGGTACTTCGCGGGCACGGCGGGCAAGGGCGGCGTGGGCTTCGGCCCAGGCGATGCGGCAAACGGCGACGGCCTCTGTCTCGGCAACCAGGGCCTTGAGGGTGTCGCTATGGGCTTCCGCGATGTACAGCTTCAGTAGCGCGGAGGTGTCGCAGTAGAGCATCAACCGCGGTCTTCCAAGATCATTTGCGACAGGGTCGTGCCTTTGGCGGCCAGTTGCAGATCACTTCCCTTGGGTTTGCCGCCCGACCAGCATGCCGCACCACTGGCCGTCAGGCGGTCAAATCCAGTGTCGCTGGAAACGCCAATCACTCTTGCTACTACTTTACGATGCGAGGTGATTTCGAACTGCTCACCCGCCTGTGCCTTGCTCAAGTAGCGGGATAGATGTGTCTTGAATTCACGAACAGATACTTGCATTGTAGTCACTTGTTGGTGGGTGGAGTTGCTTATTGTAGTCACTATTTCGGGCCAGTCAATCTCTCTCGCCAAGATTTCCCTTTGCGTACTCAGCGCCTTTGCGAGAGATACCAAGTTGCTCATTGGGCCGCTTCCAAGGGCGGTTGGTTTTCACCATCACGCAGCCAGGCCGCTGGAATGGGCGCGAATTCCCGGCTGCCCGCCCCACTGGGGATGGTCACGTCGTCGATGGCGGGGGCGGCGGTGTCGCTGGCGGTGAGCAGGAGCAGGGCCTGGGCGTCGGGTACGTCGTTGAGATGGTTGCGTAGGTCGGCGAGCCAGGTGTCCATCAGGCCGTAGCGGGCGATGAGGCCGGGGTCGGTGAGGAGCAGGGGGCGGTCGCTGTGTTGGATCTCGTCGGCGATGGCGGGCAGGGCGCGTTGCACCAGGCCGTGCAGGCGGCCGCGGTCGACGCTGGCGGGGGGGGCGGCGTCGGCCTTGAGGACCACGTCCCAGCGCGGCGGTTTGGTCATGCCGTCGCAGATGCGGTGGAGGTGGTGGAACAGGCGCTGGTCGAAGCTGATGATGCGCAGCCCAAAGGCCTCGGCGAGGCGCTGCTGGGCCTGGCGCCAGTGGCGCGGGCGTACGGAGAGGGCGAGGAAGCGGCCTTCGTCCAGGGTCTTTTGCAGCACCTGGAGGAATTGGCGGCGTTGCTGCTCGGCGGCGATGTCGTTGTCGTCGTGCTGGGTCTGATAGCGGGTGCTGGCGCGGGTGGTGTAGCTGGTGAGGCCGCTCTGGGGCAGGCAGTAGGCCCCGCGCAGGCCGGGGCGTTGGTAGTTGCCGTCCCAGTGGAAGCCGAGTTCGAGTCGGTGCATCAGGCTGTCGAGTTCGGGGCGGCCGGGCAGGGGGCGGGCCTGGGGGTAGCGGCCGCGGATACGGGCCTGGACCTCTTCCACGGAGAGGGCGCGGGCGCCGAGGAGGGCGCCCTGGGCGAGTTCCAGGCTGCGTTCCGCCGCCATGCCGCGGGGGTAGAATTCGGCGCGGCTGGAGAGGGCGGCGTCCTGGGAGGCGGCGACGGCGAGGCGCAGCAGGCGGTGGTTGCTGAGGCCGGCGAAGGAGTCGGGGGCGGGTACGGCGCGGATGCGTTCGAGGGCGCGAATGGGGGAGAGCAGGGGTTGCTGGTTGGCGCATTCGTCGGCGATCTGGCCCAGGGCCTCGGCGTAGTCGGCCAGCTCTTCGCCGCGCTCGTCGCCGTTGTCGGCGATGAGGATGCGGTGGCCGGCGCGGCGCAGGGTCCAGCGGGATTGCTGGCGGCTGAGTTCGGTCTCCACCGCGGCGCGCACCACGGCCTGGGCGATGCGTTCGCGGCGGGGCGAGGGCTGCACCGAGCCGAGGCGCAGCAGGATGGCCTCGGCCAGCTCCATGGCGGTCATCAGGCCGCCGTTGTCGTCCAGCAGTTGGGCGATGTCGTGGCGCAGTTGGGTGATGAATTTGTTCTTGCCCCACTGGTTGAGCACCCGGGTTTGCAGATCCCGGGCGGCGGTGGTGTCGATGCCGAGCTGGGCGGCGAGACTGACTAGGGTGGGCCAGTGGACCTTGTGGTCGCCCCGGGGCGGGTCGCTGTCGAGCCGGCCCAGGTATTCGTTGACGAAGGCGACGCGGTTGGGATCGCTGGCCTTGTTGGGTTTGGGGAAGACCTGGGCGAAGAGCTGATCGACGCTGAGGGGCGCGCCCTCTCCCTGTGGGGTGGCGGTGGGCGAGGGCGAGACGGCGAGGCGCTGTTGCAGGCGGCCGATGAGGTCCGAGAGTTCCCGCCGGGTCTGGGTGCCGACGCCGGTCATGCGCACCAGTTCGTTGCGGGGCAGGCGAATGAGTTCGGCCACGCGGTTGATGTTGAGGCGGCTCAAGGTGTCCAGGGCCTGGGGGCTGAGGGGGAGCAGGCCGATTTGGGTGTCGAGCTGGGCCTCTTCCACCGGGCAGGTGGCCTGGGCTTCCGGCTGGGGATGATGGGTGGCGCGTTGGGCCTGCACGAAGAGGGCGGTCCAGGCGTTGCGCATTTCGTAGGCGTTGCCGAAGCGCTGTTTGACATCCCGCGCCAGGGTCTTGGCGAAGAAGGCGGTCATGGCGTCGCGCACGCCGGGGTCGAAGATGCCGGCGTCGATCTCCAGTTCGCCGTCGATGAGGGGCGGCATCCCTTCGGCCCCGCTCCAGCCGGGTAGGGTCCCGGTGGCCATTTCGTAGAGGGTGAGGGCAGCGGCGAAGCGTTCGGCGTAGTCGTCCCAGCGGCGGCGGCCGGGGTCGCGGATGAAGGGGTCCATGTAGGCGAGGGTGCCGGCGCTGATGTTGTCCACCGGCAGGTTGGCGAGGGAGAAGTCGTAGAGCACCAGGTGGAGCTGGCTGCCCTGTTTCAGCAGGCCGATGTTTTCGGGCTTGAGGTCGCGGTGGGCGATACCCTTTTCTTCGAGGTGGATGAGGGCGCCGAGCAGGTCGTCGCCGAAGCGTTCGAGCAGTTCCAGTTGCACCGCGCCTTCCTTGCGCAGGCGTTGGGCCAGCGTGCCTTCGTCGGCATAGTCGAGCAGCAGGCCGGTATGGCCGGCGCATTCGAGGGTCTGGTGGTGGGCGATGATGCTCTGATGGCGGAGTTTGTGCAGGGTCTCGCCCTCTTTGCGCAAGCGGTCGTTGTGTTCGATCTTGGCGGCCAGCTTGAGGACCCGCTTCTGCCCGTCGTGCTCCACCACGAAGGCGACGGAACTGGCGCCGCGACCCAGGCGCTGTTTGATCTTGATGCCGCCCTCCAGGATCTCGCCGGGCACCGCCTCGGTGGGGTTGGTTTGACGCTGGTTATCGGGGCGGTAGACCTCTTCTTCCACAACGTCGAGGTGGAGGATGAATTCGTCGACGTTGTCGATGCGCTTGCCCAGGTCGGGATGGGTGGCGTACTGAATGAGGTCCTGAAGCTCTTGTCCGGCCCCGTTGATGGCATCGGTGATCTGCAAGCCCCGGCCGCGGCTGAGTTTGTCCTGGAGTTCCAGTTCGTTGGCGGCGGGGGGCTGGCCGGAGAAGAGCAGGTAGGCGAGGGCGCCGAGGGCGAAGATGTCGAGGTAGACGGCGTCGGTGTCGGCCGCGGCATGGGCTTCCAGGGCCAGGTAGGGGCTGCCCTCTTCGTGGGCCATCAGGCTGAGGTGGCTGAGCACGGTGAGGTGGCGGGTCTCGCCGGCGAAGGCGCGGTCGGCGGTGGCCCAGTGGCCGATCTTGACGGCGTAGTGCTCGGCCTCGGTGCGGGTGACGTAGATGCACTGGGGGTTGAGGGCGCGGTGGTAGAGGCGCTGGGCATGGGCGTAGCGCACCGCCTCGGCGATCTGGCGCATCAGGGCGAGGGCATCAAGGATGTCGAGCCGGTCGTTGCCCAGGCCGGCGATGTAGTGGTCGAGGCGCTGGGCGGCGGGGTCGTATTCGTAGATGATGGCCGGGCCCTGGTCGTGCTCGTTGAGATCCAGGGCGTGGAGGATGCCGGGGTGTTCGATGCCTTCGAGCAGGCGAAACTCCAGGCGGGCGCCCCGTTGCAATACTTCGGCCTCTTCCGTCGGGCGCCCCTGGGTGAGGTAGATGCGGATGCGCCGCTGCATGCCGGTCTCACCGTGTTCGGCGAGCCAGTCCTGGAAGTGATCGGTCTCGTCGAGCAGCTGCTTGAGCTGGTAAAGCCCCACCCGGCGGGTGCGCAGGGACTCCTTGATGCCCGCCTCTTCCAGGCAGCGGGCGACCAGTTTGGAGTCGCGTTTGTCCAGGCGCTTGTGTTTCCAGAACTCATCCATCTGGACGAGTTCGTCGCGGACGTTCGTTCGGGTGCAGACCTGTTGCCGCGCCGGCCCCTGAAGCTTGTTGACCAGGTTTTCGGCAGACAGGAAGACCAGGGTGTTGATGAAGGGGATACGCCTGTCCTTCGATTTGATGGCCGAGCGCTGGGACTTGAGCAGGGAGGCGAGCTTCTTGGCCTTGCGATCAGCGAGCAGGCGAGGGTTGTCGAAGGCCCTGCGTCGTCCCTCGTGCTTCCAGACCCAGGCGCCGGCATCACCGCCGATCTCGCCGGGGTGGGACTTGATCTCCACCAGAAACAGCCCCTTGGGGGTGAGGATAAGGGCATCCACCTCGTTGATGGAGCCATCCTGGGCGATGAATTCGAAATTGGCCCAGGCGCGGTAGGGCTCGTGATCCGGCAGCTTGGCGCGCAGATAGTCCAGCGCCTCGCGCTCCCAGGCGAAATCGGAAGGGGTGATCTGTTTCCAGAGGTTGTTCATCTCTTAGTCTGTTGCGGCCTGTGTCATAAGGTTAAACGTGCGGGGTAGTCATGGTAATTCATGGCCGACCGCGCCGCAATGAGATAGGCCAGGTTCCGATGTTGATCTCTTGATTACTCGGTAACACAGAAAGGAGGGAAGTAAGAAGCTCGCTCTCTTACCGAGACTTCACCGTCCAGGGTAGCCAACTACCCCATCCATGCCTATGTCCGAACACAACACACTAGACGATCTATCCTGGTCCATACATCAAGCGGACAGGGTTCCTCCCCTGTCCGAGTTGATGGCTGGCTTGCCGAGCAACAATTTCCCCCCTATCTCGTCTTGCATGTCGCGTCTGATTTCACAATTACCATATGAGTGAGTGAAATTAGTGAAGTGCATCCGAAATTGAATGTTACGCAACGAGTCCTGAGCCCGGCTTTTACTCGGCTATGTCAGCGTCGCCGCCGGGGCTGCGCGCGCCGCGGGTTTTCATCCAGATCAATCCGCCTTCGGCCTTGGCATGGAGCGAGCCAGCATTTTTCTCGACTACAGACCTCCCAAATAAATCCGAAAATGGCCAACATATTTGGACAGTAAGTTCCGGAACTATAAAGCGGGGTTGGGCGACCCCTTAAAATACATTGAAGTTCGATGAAATCCCGAGTGCTGAGCAAGGTCGCCAAAGCCGCTCCCCCCTTTGAAAAGGGGGGCTGGGGGGGATTTTTCCGGCACAAGTATGGAGTTGCAGTTCTGTGCCAAGTTCAGAAAATCCCCCCTAACCCCCCTTTGCGAAAGGGGGGGACTGGTTCGGTGACGAAAACCAAGAAATCCGCCATCTTGAGGCCTTCCGGTCAGAGTCGGCTGTCCAATAATCATCGATCCGCAAGGTACATCAATGGGTTACGCTATTACTAACACCTCAGTTTGGGAGGTCTGAAGTTCTAGTTTTCCGGATTGGGGCAAGCCCTCGGGGTCCAGGCCCGATCGGGACGAAGACCGCACCAAGGGCGGTACTCCAACGGATTCGTACTTCACGCTTCCCAATTCAAGCCTCTCTTCTCACCCCTCCGGCAGCGCCTCAAACAGCATCTCCAGATCCGCCTCGCTCCAGCGCGGGCCGGACTCTTCGCCCTGGTCGAGCATGGCGTCGGCGAGCTTTTGCTTACGCTCCTGCATCGCCTGGATCTTCTCCTCTACCGTGCCCTCGCTGATCAGCTTGTAGACGAAGACCGGGTTCTGCTGGCCGATGCGGTGGGCGCGGTCGGTGGCCTGGCGTTCGACGGCGGGGTTCCACCAGGGGTCGTAGTGGATGACGGTGTCGGCGGCGGTGAGGTTGAGGCCGACGCCGCCGGCCTTGAGGCTGATCAGGAATAGCGGGGCGTCGCCCAGCTGGAATTTGTCGATCTGTTCGGCGCGGTTGCGGGTCTGGCCGGTGAGCTTGGCGTAGTCGATGCCGGCCTTTTTGACCTCCGCTTCGATCAGCCCGAGCATGGTGGTGAACTGGGAGAAGAGCAGTACCTTGCGCCCCTCCTCGATCATCTCCGGCAACAGCTCCATGAGCATCTCCAGCTTGGCGGAGCGGGTCACCTCGCGGGCGCTGTCGAGCTTGACCAGACGCGGGTCGCAGCAGACCTGGCGCAGCTTGGTGAGGGCGTCGAGAATGATGATGCTGCTGCGGGCGAGACCCTTGTCGGCGATCTCCTCCTTGACGCGGTGGTGTACCGCCAGGCGGATGCTCTCGTAGAGATCCCGCTGTTCTTCTTCCAGTTCCACCGAGCGGATCATCTCGGTCTTGGGGGGCAGCTCGCTGGCCACTTCTTGCTTGGTGCGGCGCAGCAGGAAGGGGCGAATGCGGCGGGCGAGGCGGCGACTGGCCGCGTCGTCCCCCTCTTTTTCCACCGGGTTGCGGAAGATGCGGCGAAACAGCTTGCTGTTGCCGAGAAAGCCGGGCAGCAGGAAGTCGAACAGGGACCACAGCTCGCCGAGGTGGTTCTCCAGCGGCGTGCCGGTGAGGCACAGGCGATGGCGGGCCTGGAGTTTGCGCACCTGGCGCGCCGCCTGGCTGCGGTCGTTCTTGACGACCTGGGCCTCGTCCAGGACCAGCATATGGTAGCCATGGCGGCCCAGATGGGCGCCGTCGCGACTGAGTAGGGGGTAGGTGGTAAGCACCAGGTCGTGGTCGGCGATGCGTTCGAAGTGCTGCTTGCGTTGGGGGCCATGCAGCACCAGTACCTTGAGGTCGGGGGTAAAGCGGGCCGCCTCCCGCTTCCAGTTGCCCATCAGGCTGGTGGGGGCGACCACCATGCAGGGGCGGTCGAGGCGTCCTTCTTCCTTCTCCTTGAGGATGTGGCAGAGGGTTTGCAGGGTCTTGCCCAGCCCCATGTCGTCCGCCAGCACCCCGGCCAGGTGGTGTTCGCGCAGGAATTGCAGCCAGTTGAGGCCCTGTTGCTGGTAGTCGCGCAGGCTGGCCTGGAGGCCTTGGGGCGGCGGCGCCACGGGGATCTCGTTGACGCCGCGCAGCTTTTCCACCAGCGCCAGCTCCTCCATCTCTTCCTGCCAGTCGACCACGTCGCCGCCGAGATCGCCCAGGCGCATTAGTTGGATGCGGGAGAGAGAGAGGTTTTCCAGATCGTCGACGGTCTCTTTCTCTTCGTAGAGTTCGAGCACGGTCTCCAGGATCGGGCGCACCCGCTTGAAGGGGACGGCGATCACCCCCTCGTCGAGGGTCAGCCGCAGCTCCTGGTCACTGTCGAGCAGTTGGTGGCGGGCCCTGCCGCTCGGCAGTTGCGCCGCGAGGTCGAGGAGTATCGGCAGCAGGTTGATGCGGGCGCCTTCGATGTCGATGCCCAGCGAGAGGTCGAACCAGCCCCGCTCGTCGGAATGGGGCTGGAGCTCGCCCTGCCACTGCTTGACCTCCAGCAGGCGCGCGGCGAAGTTTTCGGGGTACTCGAATCGCCAGCGTTTCTTGCGTAGCTTGGGAATGCTGGTTTGCTGGAATTGGATGGCATCATCCAAATTGTAGAAGAGGTATCTTCCTGGTTTATCCTCTTCCAGGACCAGAGAATCCCTATCGATTCCCTCTAGTTGCTTTCGCTCCTGGTTGCGATTGCGCTGGATCTCGATCACCTGGCCGTCTTCCACCAAACGATGGGTGGCGAGGTCGTTGCCGGGAACCCGGTAACCCTTGTAGTCGAAATAGGTGATCATGCCGTATTCGTTATAGAGCTCGTCCTCAATCTCTCGTTTGTCGATAAAACGTGCGATGGGGGTGGGGGATTTGCCGGTCACCTTCTTGATCCGCAGCAGGCGGGGCAGGGGGAGTTGCTCTTCGGAGAACAGCTCCTGCATCTCCTTGAGCAGGCGGCTTGAATCCTCGGGGCGGATGGCGGCATGTTTCTGAAGCCATTGCAGGCAGGAGAGGGAGTAGGCGGTCTCCAGCGGGCCGCACAGCTGCTTCTCCAGATCCAGATACCATTGGGGTTGCAGGTCGAGCACGATCCAGTTTGGATCGGTGACCCAATGGGGGGATTGGTTGCCCTGTTCATCCATGCGCCATTCGAGTCGTGAGCCGCCGCTATTGCCCAGCTTCAGCGGGCGATCGGTCTGCTGTAGGCGGCATCGATCGCTCTCCAGCAGGCGCGCCAGGATCTGCGCCCCCTGGTAGCCGTGCAGCGGATAGCGCTGGTTGTGGGCGCGGGGTTCCAGCTTGCTCAGCTGTTGCAGCAGCGCCAGATCCTCCTCGCCGATGTAGCGGGGCAGGTTGGGGCGATGGACCCATCGCGGGTTGTAGGGCTGGGCGCTGCGCACCTCGCCGCTCTTCGCGATGCGCGAGCTGACCACCTCCACGGACGCTTGCCCCTGTGTCTTTTCGGGGTGGAGGATGTAGAGCAGGCAGCGCCGTTCCTCCGGCGTCTGCGTTTTCCCGTTCGCGGCGGGCATGGACAGGGGGGGTGGCTCATCCGGGGCGGCTTGTTGCAGGGGCGCGAGCAAGGATGCGACGATGTGCACGCACTTCGATCCACCGCCACAGTTGCATTCGCCCCGTATGGAGAGGGCCCCGTCACTTTCGACCCGGTTGCGTATATAGATCCGCAACGTCTTCGGGCCATGTATGATGTTGGTAATGATCTCCCCATTGCGCATCACCGATGGGCTGAGCGGAGCGAAGGCATGAAAATCCTCCGCCTCCAACAGCGCGAACTTGCCAAATTCTTGTTTAAGGTCTTCGCGGGTATAGATCATTTTGCTGTGCCGGGTTGATGTGCCGCAAGATCAGGAGGAAGTTGTTTCCTAGCTCCTAGCTCCTGGCTCCTAATCTGCATAGGTGTAGGATCAGCAATCCCCGCCTCGTCAAATCCCTTGGCGCGCAGTCGGCAGGAGTCGCAGCGACCGCAGGCGCGGCCTTGATCGTCGGCCTGATAGCAGGAGACGGTCTGGGCGTAATCCACGCCAAGTGCGATGCCGCGACGGATGATCTCCCCTTTGGTCAGTTCGATCAAGGGCGTATGGATGCGAAAGCCCTGGCCCTCGACCCCCGCCTTGGTGGCGAGGTTGGCCATGCGCTCATAGGCGGCGATGAACTCGGGGCGGCAGTCGGGATAACCAGAATAGTCCAGGGCGTTGACGCCGATGAAGATATCCCGCGCCCCCAGCACCTCCGCCCAGCCCAGTGAGAGCGAGAGGAAGATGGTGTTGCGCGCCGGTACGTAGGTGACCGGGATCTGATCCGTCACCCCGGTCTCGGGTACCGCGATGGATCGGTCGGTAAGGGCCGAGCCGCCGAACAGGTCCAGCGGGATGCTCGCGGTGCGGTGCGCTACCGCTCCGTGGGATCTTGCAACCCGGTCCGCCGCCGCCAGCTCCGCCGAATGGCGCTGGCCATAGGCAAAGCTCAAGGCGTGGCAGGCGTAGCCCTGGTCCCGTGCAATGGCAAGAACGGTAGCGGAATCGAGTCCACCGGAGAGGAGGATGACGGCCTTGGGTTCGGACATGGAGGCTGGACGTTGGCTGAAAAGCGCCTATTATCCTGGAGAGAGGAGGCGGGTGCAAAGTGGCGTGAAACAAAGCTCCGACGAAGGTAAAAATCGACCGGTTTTCCGCCTCCAGGGCTTGTCCTGGTTACACCGCTCCCGCGGTGTTGTCCTGGTTACACCGCTCCCGCGGTGTAACCGATCAGTTGGCGCTCCCGCGTCGCGATAGATGCGCGGCGCGGGAGCGCCGAGGGATGCGTAACGCCGCGGGAGCGGCGTTACGAGTTAAGTCCCCACTCGCCGGACGGGGCTTGCAGCCCCGTCCGCACCGTTATAGATGCGGTATCTGTGTGGAGTACAGCCGTGGGACTGTACGGTATCCCTTCACCCGCCAATTACACCGCTCCCGCGGTGTAACCGATCAGTTGGCGCTCCCGCGTCGCGATAGATGCGCGGCGCGGGAGCGCCGAGGGATGCGTAACGCCGCGGGAGCGGCGTTACGAGTTAAATCCCCACTCGCCGGACGGGGCTTGCAGCCCCGTCCGCACCGTTATAGATGCGGCATCTGTGTGGAGTACAGCCCTGGGACTGTACGGTATCCCTTCACCCGCCAATTACACCGCTCCCGCGGTGTAACCGATCAGTTGGCGCTCCCGCGTCGCGATAGATGCGCGGCGCGGGAGCGCCGAGGGATGCGTAACGCCGCGGGAGCGGCGTTACGAGTTAAGTCCCCACTCGCCGGACGGGGCTTGCAGCCC
>JAABSM010000112.1 GCA_011390365.1 Gammaproteobacteria bacterium | reverse complement strand
GAGACTGTGAAAGTATTCTGAAAAAGCCCCTCTCCCCGAGGGAGAGGGGTTGGGGTGAGGGCAAGAATCAAGCACTTGCGCTCGAATCATGCCCTCACCCCGGCCCTCTCCCAAAGGGAGAGGGAGAAAGACAGAATACTTTCACAGTCTCGCCGCGTGGGAAGCGTATTTGGCGCGCTGCGCCAAGCCCCGTAACCGATTGAATCAGTGAGCTTTTCATTCGCCGGGGCGTCAGTGCTATTCCAGAACCAGCTGATAGCTGCGTCGCCCGCGCAAGATGCGCAAGGTGGCCGAGCCACGGCTGGCGAGGATCGCCTCCTTCGCCTCGCCGACGTTGCGGATCTCCCGCTCGTTGACCGCGCTGATGATATCCCCCTCGCGCAGCCCCCGTTCCGCCGCCTCGCTGCCGCGTGCGAGGTCAAGCAGCTGAATGCCGTTGACGTGGCGGGCCAGGGGGTGGTCGGCTTCGATGGGGCCGAAGGTGGCGCCGGAGAGACCGAGGTGCAGGTACTCGCCCTTGGCTCGGCTGGTGTCCGCGTCGATGCGGGCGGTGAGGCTCTTCGCCTTCCCTTCGCGGACGATGCGTAGTTCGATCTTTTCGCCGGGGCGCACCAGGCCGACCCGATTGCGCAGATCGGCGCTGGAGCCGATCGCCTCGCCATTGATCTCGATCACCACATCGCCCTGGCGCAACCCCGCCCGGTCGGCGGCGGAGTCGGGTACGATACGGGTGACCAGCGCGCCATTGTGGCGTTCCACCCCCATCGCGGCGGCCAGGTCGGCGGTGAGATCCTGAATCACCACCCCGAGTACGCCGCGCCGGACCTCGCCATATTCGACGATCTGCTCCATGATCGCGCGTACCATGTTGGAGGGGATGGCGAAGCCGATGCCCACATTGCCGCCGGCGGGGCCGACGATGGCGGTGTTGATGCCGATCAGCTCGCCGCGGGTGGTGACCAGCGGACCGCCGGAGTTGCCCGGGTTGATGGAGGCGTCGGTCTGGATGAAATCCTCATAGCCCTCGATCCCCAGCCCCGAGCGCCCAAGGGCGCTGACGATGCCGTAGGTGACGGTCTGGGCGAGACCGAAGGGGTTGCCGATGGCGACCACGAAATCCCCCACTCGCAATCGCTCGGAATCGGCCAGGGGTAGGCCCTTCATGCCCTTGAGCCCCTTTGCTTCGACCCGAATGATGGCCACGTCCGACTCCGGATCGGCCCCCACCAGCTCCGCCGACAGCTCGCGCTGATCGCGCAGGGTCACGGTGATGTCATCGGCGCCATCGACCACGTGATAGTTGGTCACGATCAGACCCTCACGGGCGTCGACGATCACCCCCGAGCCCAGGCTCTCGGAACGCTTCTGGCGCTTGGGCTGGCTTTGCGGTTCCAGAAAATCCCGAAAGAAGTGGCGAAAGAAGGGGTCCTCCAGCAGGCGATTGCCACGGGTGCGGGTTCGCACCCAGGAGGCGGTGGAGATGTTGACCACCGCCGGCAAGACATCCTCCAGCATCGGCGCGAGGGAGTCGCCGGGCGGCGGCGGCTTGGCCGCGGCAAGGGCGGGTAACGCCAACCAGAGCGTAATGATCAACAGCGACAGGCGGGCGGCGATGCGCATGGTTTCATCCCTCTTGTTGTTGTGGAGTAAGGCGAGAATACTCGGGTTCGACCAAGGCGGACGCCGGGAAGTTCCGATTTCGATGCTCAGGGAGTTTTCGCCTACAATACCATTTTGCGCGGGCCACGCCCGCGGTTTCGAGTATTCTTGCGCGGATCTCGGCGATCCGCATGGGGGGCGCGTTTGAAAATCTGGGTAGACGCGGACGCCTGTCCGGGCGTGATCAAGGAGATTCTGTTTCGTGCGGCGGATCGCACCGGCACGCTGACGACGCTGGTCGCCAACCAGCCCATGCGCACGCCTCCGTCCCGCTATATTCGCTCGATTCAGGTGAGCGCCGGGTTCGACGTGGCGGATAACGAGATCGTCAAGCAGGTGGAGGCGGGGGATCTGGTGATTACCGCCGATATCCCGCTGGCGGCGGAGGTGATCGCCAAGGGCGGTTTCGCCCTCAATCCGCGGGGGGAGCTGTATACCGAGAACAATATCCGGGAACGGCTCAACATGCGGGATTTCATGGATACGCTGCGCTCCAGCGGGGTTCAGACCGGCGGCCCCCCGGCCCTCAGTCAACAGGATCGCCAGGCCTTCGCCAATCAGCTGGATCGCTTTCTGGCACGGGCCTGAGTGCAACGCCGCCCTCAATACGCTATCTTTCGTAAAGACGTTTCAAACAGGATCAAACCCATGCTCGCCGTTATTTCGCCCGCCAAGACCCTGGACTACGACACCCCGCCGGTTACGGACCGTTGGACCATGCCTGACTTCCTCGGTCACTCCCAACAGCTGATTGATCGATTGCGGGACTTTTCCGCCATTGACCTGGCCGAGCTGATGAAGCTCTCCATGAAACTCGCGGAGCTCAACTTCGAGCGCTATCGGGATTGGCACAAGGATTTCACCCCGGAAAACGCCAAACCGGCGGCGCTGGCGATGAAGGGGGATGTCTATACCGGCCTCGACGCGGAGGCCTTCGACGAGGGGGATTTCGAGTTCGCCCAGCGGCATCTGCGCATCCTCTCCGGCCTCTACGGGGTGCTGCGCCCCCTGGATCTGATGCAGCCCTACCGCCTGGAGATGGGCACAAAATTGGCTACCGAGCGGGGCAAGGATCTCTACGCCTTCTGGGGCGACATCATCACCGACGAGCTCAACCGGCTGCTGGAGGAGCAGGGGGATGAGGTGCTGATCAACCTCGCCTCCAACGAGTACTTCAAATCGGTACGCCCCAAGCGATTGCAGGCCCGCATCATCGTCCCCCAGTTCAAGGACTACAAGAACGGTCAGTACAAGATGATCAGTTTCTACGCCAAGAAGGCGCGGGGCATGATGTGTCGCTTCATGATCAAGGAGCGGATCGACGAGCCGGAGGGATTGAAGGATTTCGGCTATGACGGTTACCGCTTCGCACCGGATCTCTCTGGTGAGGATGAGTGGGTGTTTACGCGCAAGCCATGAAAACCTTGTCCCGAAGACACAAAGGTCACGGAGCCGTTAGACGGAAAACGCGCTGCGTACCTGCGTGATACTGATGGTGTTGCGGGAGGGTTGAAATGCGTCTCTTCGACAGCCACTGCCACATCGACGATGCCGCGTTCGAAGAGGATCGGGACGAGGTGCTGGCGCGAGCCCGGGAGGTTGGCGTCAGTGATGTCCTGGTACCGGCGGTGGCGGCGGACGGCTGGGACCATCTGCTGGAGGTGTCTGCTGCTCACCACGGTTTATGCCCCGCGTTGGGTATCCACCCGATGTATATCGACGGCCATGGCGAGGGAGAGTTGGCGCGACTGGAGCGGCTCTTGTCAGAGCATCCGGTCGCGGCGGTGGGCGAGTGCGGTCTCGATTACTACATTCCCGATCCGCCCAAGGCGCGTCAGCGGGAGCTGTTCGAGGCGCAACTGGCGATCGCGGATCGTCATGGTCTGCCGGTGGTGGTGCATGCGCGGCGAGCGGAGGAGGAGGCGTGGTTAATGGTGCGCGACCATCCCGGGGTGAGCGGCGTGTTTCACAGCTTTTCCGGTAGCTACGAGCAGGCCAGGCGACTGCTGGATCATGGCTTCCTGCTGGGATTCGGCGGCCCGGTGACCTATGAGCGCGCCAAACGGCTGCGCCGACTGGTGGCCAGGTTACCCCTCGATGGGCTGCTGCTGGAGACGGATGCGCCGGACCAGCCGGATGCGCAGTGGCGGGGGCGGCGCAATGAGCCGATGCGTATCGCTTCGGTATTGGAGGTGTTTTGCCAGTTGCGGCGTGAGTCGAAGGAGCTGATCGCGGCGCGGACCCACGCCAATGCCGCGCGTCTCTTTGGTAGGCAAGACAGGTCGGATAACGCCCTTGGATGAGGGTTGTTCCTAGTCGGACCCCTGTCCGGCCTGCCAGCGCTCGATGCCTTGTACGACCTCTCCGACGCGGCCGCTGAAGTCGTCCAGCGCCTCGGTGATGTCGGCGTCGGGGGAGTCGAGGCGCTTCTCCAGGGTGTCGCAGGCGGATCTCAGCGGCGCCATGTTGAGGCTGGCGGCGATCCCCTTGATACCGTGGGCCAGAGTGCGGGCCTGTTGCCGATCATCGGCCGCGATGAGGGCCGCAAGCTGCGCGGGGCTGTCGTGATAATGCTCATGGAAACGGTGCAGCATGCGCTTGAAGAGGTCTTCATTGTCGAGCAGGCGTTTGAGGGCGAGCTCGGCTTCAATGCCGGGAATCTCCCGAAAGTCGGCGATGGGCGCGGTCGACGGGCGGGGCTCGTGGCGCCGGCGGTCGGGGGTGGATTCGCCGCCGCGCCGGTTCCCCGCCCATGTGCGGATGGTGGCGAGCATGACTTCGGCGATCAGGGGCTTGCTCAGGTAGTCGTTCATCCCCGCTTGCAGGCAGCGGCCCCGATCGCCGGGCATGGCATGGGCGGTCATGGCGATAATGGGCAGGTCCGTGAAACGGGGGTCTTGGCGCAGGGTGCGGGTGGCTTCAAGGCCATCCAGTTCCGGCATCTGCACATCCATCAGCACCAGCTCGACGACCTCCCGGTCGAGTATCTCCAGGGCCTGGCGTCCATTTTCGGCGAGCAAGACCGAGTGTCCCGCCGCCTCCAGAAACTCCTGGGCGATCTCGCGATTGATGGCGATATCCTCGGCTAGCAGAATCCTGAGGCCGCTGGATGCCTGCTCGCGGGTAAACAGGTCGTCCAGCGTCGCCGGTGGCGGAGAGTCGTCAAGGGGGCGCCCCTGGAAAAAGTTTGCCAGCTTTCCGGCGAGGCGCCGGGGCGTCAGGGGTTTGGGGATTGTCTCCGCCCCTTCCCAGGCGACTGAAGCGTCGACACTGGCTGCGCGCTCCATTACCAGGATGGGGGTGTCGCCGATGTTTCGCGGCGACAGGATCGCCGGTTTTTTACGATCGGCGCCGTTGAGATTGTAGAGCACAAGGTCCCATTGCCCGATGCGTTGGACCAGGCGGGTCGCCGGGTGAAGGCCACTGGTCGCCGCGCCGGCTTGCCCGAGGATCTTTTCCGTCAGCTCGCGGCTGGGCGGATATGGATCCATGACCAGGATTCGACGACCCTGGAGGAGGGGCGGGCGGGCGCGCCTCGCGACCGGCCTCTGGTCGTAGGGGAGGGTAAAGGAGAAGGAGCTGCCCCCTTCGGGCCGCGGCTCGCCGTTGATTTCGCCCCCCATCAGTTGCACCAGTCGCTTGCACAGGGCGAGCCCCAGCCCGGTGCCGCCAAACTTGCGAGTGTGGGATGGGTCGACTTGGGAAAATGGCTCGAACAAGTAGCCGATCTGCTCCCGGGTAATGCCGATTCCCGTATCTTCGACGACGAAATGCAGTCGTGACGAGCCATTGCGTTCCCGCGACAGCGGGGCGACACGCAGCGCGACATGCCCGCTATCGGTGAACTTGATGGCGTTGCTGAGGAGGTTGGTGAGAATCTGGCGCAGTCGATGGGAATCGCCGCTTATGGTGCGCGGCGTGGCCGGGGCGATATCGATCAGCAGTTCCAGCCCCTTTGCATAGCAGGAGACCGCCATCAGCTGGCTGGACTCTTCGATGAGGCGCTGGAGGTCGATCTCCTCCTTGTCCACGCTCATCTTGTCCGCTTCGATCTTGGACAGGTCGAGGATGTCGTTGAGGATGTTGAGCAGGGTCTTTGCGGAATTGTAAATCTTTTCCAGGTAATTGCGTTGGCGGTTGTCCAGTTCGGTATTCAGGGCCAGTTGCGTCATCCCCAGCACCGCGTGCATGGGGGTGCGGATCTCGTGACTCATGTTGGCCAGAAAGAGCCCCTTGGCCTGACTGGCCGCCTGCGCGGCGTCGCGCGCCTGGGTCAGGGTCCGCTCCAGCTTCTTCTGCTCGCTGATATCGTGAATGATCGCCAGGTAGCGCCCCTCCTCTTCGGTCGGCTCGATGTATTGCAGGAAGATCTGCACCGAGAGCTCCTTGTCGGCGAAGGGGTGCAAGGTGCTGTCGAGGGTCCTGAAGCCGGCGTTCGGGCGTCGCAGGGCGGCGAGGGTGTCGCCAAGGGTGGCGGCGTCGGCGCGCGGCAGGAGTTCCATGAAACGGCTCTTGCTCAGCGTCTCGCGCGGGATCGAGGTAAGGTCCGCGGCGCCCTGGTTGGCATAGAAGATCTCCTGGGTTTCCGGGTGAAACATGATCACGCCGTCGGAGGTGAGATCCAGGGTCGTCTTGAAGCGCGCCAGTTCCCGCTGAATGGTGAGGCGCTCGCGGATCTCCCGTTGCAGCTTCTGATTGGTTTCGGTGAGCGACTGGGTACGTTCCTCCACCTCCTTCGCAAGGTCTTTGTTGTAATCCGCAAGGCGTCGGTCGCGGTTCTCGATATGCGCCAGCATGTCGTTGAAGCCGTTGATCAGCTGACCCAGTTCGTCCTTGCGCTGGGTCTTCACGCGCAGGCTGTAGTCGCCCTCGTTGCGAACGCGGCGCACGCTTTCGACCAGCGTGAACAGCGGGGCGGTGATGATCTCCTGCATGCGTCGGCGCACCGGTCCGACGAGTAGTATGCTGAGAATCATTACCAGGAGGGCGATAAGCGAAAACCAGCGCACCTTGGCGTGGAATGCGCTGAGGTCGGAGCGAATCGAGAGCGCCCCGATCATACCGTCTTCGGAATGGATCTCACGGGTAATCAGCAGCCCGTTATCGCGATATTCGTGATTGTCGCCAGGCGAGTAGGGGGGAGGCGTAATGGTTTTGCCGTTGCCCCGTTCAAAGGAGGTGAGCACGCTGCCATCGGCCCGGTAAAGAACGGCCTGGCGAATGGAGGGGTGGGCGTTGCAGGTATCAAGGACCTTGGCGGCGAAATCCGGGTCATTGAAGACCAGCGCGGAGCGGGCGTTGTCGGCGATGATTCTGGTGGTTACGGCCATCTCGCGGGTATTGTCGAGCCAACTGATGGTGAACTCCGCGATCACCATGAGCAACGCCGCGACCCCCAGCGCCAGGATATTGGCGAACAGGCTGACCAGCGATAGCTGCGCCCCCAGCGGCCGGTTGTGCAGAGAGTATTTTGCCACGGTGGTCAGCGGGTGTGGTGGGCTTTAATCATGGCGGCCGCTGTCCGGGGCTGTGTCGCGGCGATGCGTGATGGGCCGGCTCAGCTTGAGCAGCTCGGAACTGAACCTCAGGCCGCGGCTTTCGCCCCGTTCGCGGTCGACGGCGATGGCTATGCGCGCATCCTCCCGCAGCAGGCTGACGATGGTCTGGCCGAGGTGGGCGCCCATGTCCTCGGCGTCGGTGAGGTCGCTCACGGTGAGGAGCCCGGGGAGATCGAAGTCCTGGGGCAGGGCGCCCATTTGGCTGACGGGAACGAACAATAATTGGCAGGCATCTTGCTTGGGTGGCCCATCAATGATGTGGAGGGCGATCCGGCGCTTTGCAATGGTGCGGGTTTGCAGGGATTCTACTGCTTTCCCGTAGGGGTTATTCCCCAGCATGCAGAGATCGAAGGGTTTGTCGCCATTGAAGGTGTCATCGGGCCAATACACGAAGCGGGCGATGTTGAGGATGAAGGCGCTCTTGATGGCGGCCTGCTTGGGATCGATGTCGTTGCCGCCATTGCCGTGATCGTTCGCCATTGCCCAGGCGTGAAAGCCGAGCAGGCAGCCCAGCAACAGCCGCCGCGGACAGGTGAGCCTGGATGCAAGGATATCGCGGACCATGCTCAGAAGTTCCAGATCAGGCGGCCCCAGATTTCACGTCCGCTCTGCTGGCTGTTGTAGCGCCCGCCGAAATCGCCCGCGGGATCGAATATCTTTGCGTTGAATAGATTGTCGACGCCGATCTGGTAGTGCAGTTCCGGAGAGATCCCGCCATTGGCGTGGAGATTGACGAGCCAGTAGGCGTCACTGTCATCCTCGCTGAAACCGTTGCCGTCATCCCGTCTCCCCGTGTAGCTTGCCGACAGCCCCAGATGGTGGCCGCCGTCGGGGGAGTAATACACGGCAATACTGGCGGTATGGCGGGCCAGGTAGGGCGGCTCGCCGCCACGATCCCAGCGCGCGCGTAGATGCGATAGACCCGCGTGCAGGTAGAGGCTGGGGTTGAGATGATATTCGGCGAGCAACTCCACCCCACGCATCTTCCACCCGCCGTCGCTGTTGGCGAAGTACTCATCCCCGCCATCCGGTGTCGGCGTTTCGGTAATGAAGTTCTCCATGGTGTTTTGATACAGGGTAACGCCTATGTCCAGGCCTCGAATATGCCGGTGGTAACTCACCTCCAGCGACTTGAGTTCTTCCGCCTCTAACGGGGGCGGGGAGAAATCGCTCTCCAGGCTCTTCATGGCTTCGCGGTAGCTGGGGGTGCGAATGGCGGTGCCGTAGAGCAGTTTCCAGCTCTCGTCACGACTCGGCATCCAGACCATGGCGGCACGGTAGTTGAAATGGTCATCGAATGCGTCGAAGCGGTCGTATCTTGCGCCCAGGGTCAGGGTCAGGTCATCTCGCATCCGCCATACATCCTGGAGATAGAGGGCCAGGTTGTCGGTCGAGAAGTCGGGGTTGGCAAGGAGGCTGCCCTCATCCGGGGTGGCGAGAAAGCCTTCCGCGTAATGGAACCAGCGGGTGTAGGAGAAATCGATGCCCTCTTCCCTTTGCCACTCGGCGCCGAATAGCACCGCGTGATCGCCGAATCCGCGCATGTGGCGAAGATAGGCCCCGAACAGATCGGCATGCTGGTTCTCCCGGTAGCCGTCGCGGCGGCTCGCCCGCTCCGTCTCCTGCTCCTGACTGCGATCGCCGTTGTAATAGAGGGCGGCTTCGGTTCTGCCGCCTTGCGGCTCCCCGGCGGCGTAGCTGAGATCGGCGGATATCGCTCGTTCGGTGATCGCGGCGTCCTGAGTCGGGGGGATGAAGACGAAAGGATATTCGTTGCGGTAGAGGTCCAGGGAGAAGGTTAACCCATCGCTCAGATTTCGGGACAGATAAAGGTTGGCGTAGATCTCATCCAGGGGTTGCTCCGCTTGTACGCCGATAAACGATTGGCGGTTTTCCCTGAAAGGCGCGTGCTGGTCAAGGGCGCGGGCGAAGAGTCGGGTATCGCCATCGCCGAACCAGATCGAGCCTCCCACCCGTTGATTGTCGCCCCCTTCCAGAATCGCCCGTCGCTCCCCGCCGTGATCAGGGATACGGGTGCTAATCGAGATGACGCCGCCGAATGCGTTGGCGCCATAGAGGCTGGAGGCGGGTCCGAGGATCACCTCGACTCTTTCCACCCGGTCCAGGGCGATCTGCTCGCCAAGGGAGAACTGGCCATAGTAGAGCCGTCGCCGGGGAGTGCCGTCCACCATGACCATCATCTTGTTGTTGTCCCGGTCGACAAGCCCGCGGCTCCAGATCGAGGTGTGGCGCTTGCGGTACTGATTGGTCTGAAAGCCCGGAATGAAGCGGAACAGCTGCTCGATACGGCGTACCCCCAGTCGCTCGAAATCGCGGCGGTCGAAGGTGTAGACCGTTCCAGGCGCCTGCTCGGGGCGGGTTGGCAGAAAGGATGGGGATGTGGCGATATCGACATTCATTAACTCATCCAGTGAGTAGTCCGCGAATTCGTTGGTGGCTCCGGTCGCCGCGGCGGCCGGGATCAGACACAGGAAAAGCAGAAGCCACCCACGCGAATGCGGTGAAGCCTGGTTCGATACCGTATGCCGTTGATGTCCGGGATACGGTTCGCGGGTGAGTCGGGACATGAACATTACCTTGTCTGTTCTCGCAGTATATATCCCCCAGCTCCTTTGGCAAAGTTTCATCTGCGTTTTTTTGTGCGGGGTGTGATATGGGCCATGTTGAAACAAGCGTGAAGGAACGGCAACAGGGAGGGGCGCTGTTGCCCGCGGCCAGCATTAGCTCATTCTCATATTTTCGGGTTATAATATCCGATTAGTCAAACCAAACCCAAGCTTCGAGGAGTCTATATCGTGAGCCGCAAGACCCGTTCTATTGTTCGTCTGTTGGTGCTGTCGAGTCTCGTGGGCGGCGCCGTTTCCGTTCATGCGGAAGTTCGACCGGAGGTGGTCGAGCGGATCAAGCCGGTGGGGACCGTGGTGGTGGATGAGCCAGCCCCCCAGGCGGCGCCCGCCGCCCCCGCCCCTGAAGCCCCGCGGGAACCACAGGCCGCCGTCGATCAGCCGCCAGCTGCTGAGGAGGCCGTTGGTGAGGAGGCCGCCAGTCAAGAGGTAGTGGCTGAAGACGCGGGTACCGGCGAGGCGCCCGCCACCGCCGATGCCGGCGGTATCGACGCCGAGGCGATCTACAACCGCTCCTGTATCGCCTGCCACATGTCCGGCGCCGCCAATGCCCCCAAACTGGGCGACAAGGCCGCCTGGGAACCGCGCATCGCCAAGGGCAAGGAGGCGCTCTACCAGTCTTCCATCGATGGCATTCCCGGTACCGCCATGCAGCCCCGCGGCACCTGCGCGACATGCAGTGACGAGGAGTTGAAGGCGGTGGTCGACTTCATGCTCTCCAAGGTTCAGTAACAACAACGTCCTCCCCCCCGCTCGCGTCCGTGCGAGCGGGGCCGTCTCCCCCCATCTCGCCTGCTACCCCGCCCGCCGTGCCGCTGCCATGCGCCGGTTCCGGCAAACCTGTTCCCGACTCAATAGCATATATTGAAAAATACTGCCAATCGGCCCATTAACCCGCTGTATTCGATCTGTCATAATCCGCGCGACCGTGCATTGAGAATTTCAATGCGCATCGTCGATTCTATAAAACTGACCGCGGGTTTCCGCAGGCGGGTGACGCATTCAGTTCCCGTGGCGTGGGTCCGAATGGCGAGGATAAGGGGTTTTCCATGAACCAATATGTTCAACGGCTGAAAGAGCTCGGCATGGGTGATGTCGAGCGGGTTGGCGGCAAGAATGCGTCGCTGGGCGAAATGATCGCCAATCTGTCCGAACTCGGGGTGACGGTGCCAGGAGGCTTTGCTACCACCGCCCATGCCTATCGTGAGTTTCTCGGCGCCAACGGGCTGGTGGATCGCATCAACGCCGCCCTGGATGCGCTGGATGTGGACGATGTTCAGGCACTGGCCCGCACCGGCGCGGAGATTCGCCGCTGGGTCATGGAGACGCCGTTTCAGCCCGCCCTGAATGAGGCGATCGACGCCGCCTGGGACTCCCTGATCGCCGAGTACGGTGAAGAGGCGACCTGGGCGGTGCGCTCCTCCGCCACCGCCGAGGATCTGCCGGACGCCTCCTTCGCCGGCCAGCAGGAGACCTTCCTCAACGTCTCCGGCCTGGATAACGTCAAGCGGGCGATCCACGAGGTCTTCGCCTCCCTCTTCAATGATCGCGCCATCGCCTATCGCGTGCATCAGGGCTTCGATCACCGGCTGGTGGCCCTCTCCGCCGGGATTCAGAAGATGATTCGTTCCGACATCGCCGCCTCCGGGGTGATGTTCACCCTGGACACCGAGTCCGGCTTTCGCGACGCCGTCTTCGTCACCGGCAGCTACGGCCTCGGCGAGATGGTGGTGCAGGGGGCGGTCAACCCCGACGAGTTCTACGTCCATAAGCCGACGCTGGAGGCGGGGCGGCCGGCGATCCTGCGCCGCAATGTCGGCGGCAAGGCGATCAAGATGGTCTACAACCCGGGCGGTCAGTCGCCGGTGAAGGAGATCGAGGTCGACGAGGAGCAGCGCCTCAAGTTCTGTATCGAAGACCACGAGGTGGAAGAGCTGGCCCGTCAGGCGATCACCATCGAAAAGCACTACGGCCGCCCGATGGACATCGAGTGGGCCAAGGATG
>JAABSM010000111.1 GCA_011390365.1 Gammaproteobacteria bacterium | reverse complement strand
AAGGTCTCCTCCAGGATTGCGGCGAGGGCGTTGCGGAAGGCGGCCTCGGATTGCAAGCCCCAGCGAGCCCCCATGGCCCCGAGGTGACGCTCCACCCGCGAATTCATGGCCCTGTTTTCATCTTGGGAACGGGTCAGCGCCTTCTGGTTTTCCTCCCACTTTCTCTCTTGCGCCTCCCATTTGGCATCTTGTGCTTCAAGGTATTCTCGCCACTCTTTCCGATTTTCCTCCCACTTTCTCTCCTGCGCTTCCCATTTGGCATCCTGTTTTTTGGTGTACTCTTCCCACTTGCTTTCTTGCTCCTGCGATTTGGCATGTTGTGTTCTGACGTACTCTTGCCATTCTTCGCGGTTTCGCGCGAGTTCCGCGAACATGCGGTCGAAGCGGTCTTCGGTTTGCTGACGAGGGGCGGATTCTTCTCGGGCCAGTTCGATGATGTACTGGCGCAGAGAGGGGTCACTGCGGAGCAGGGCGGGGAGTTCATGCTTGATGACGCCGATCAGTTGTTCGTTGGTCATGGCAGGTCCGTGGTGGCATGGGGGTTAGCATCCAGTCGCTAGTACAATGGTAAAGTGCTAAGGGGAATTTGTCGAGTCTGATTAGGCGGGTATTGCCGAGCACGACAATCGCCGGGTTTTGTTTGTGTGCTCCGTGGCTCCGTGAGGGATACAATCGATCGAGCGAGCATCGTTTGGGTTAGATGAGATGCGATCCAAAGTGATGTGGAATGGCTGGTTGCATCCGCTCCCGGGAGGGTTGGCCGACCGCGGCTCGGCGCTCCCAGGCGGCGTTGCGTGGCTTGGTTCCGTTTGGCGCGCAGCCGCCGGGTTTGCCGCCCATACCTTCGCCCCCTACAATACGGCTCCCTAACTGAATTCGCCCACTAAACCGGATCTGAACATGGATACTAACGCCCCCACATTAAACGACCGTTTCATCTTCGATATCGACGAGCTGCGCGAGCTGGCGGAGGAGTCGGTGTTGCGGGATGGGTTGAAGGATTTCAAGAACAGTTGCGTGATCGGGGCCGAGCCCGAAGAGGAGGTGCTGCGGGCGCAGGTGGAGGATGCGGGGTCGGAGGATGCGCTCTATCTGGCGATCGACTACGACGGTGACGGCAATCTGCGGTTGGAGTGTGATTGCGGGCGGGATGATGGCAAGTTGTGCCGGCATGGGGTGGCGGCGCTCTTTTCCTATTCCTCCCGTACCGGTACCCCCAAGGAGCTATTGAGCGCGGAGCAAGCGGCGCTGGAGGAGCGGATGCAGAGCGCCCGCGCCGAGGTGCAGGCGGAGCCGCTGGAAGGGGAGGCGGGCTTCGGGGCCTGGCGGGCCTGGTCGATCGGCGGGGTGAGCCACTTTCCCCGCCGCTATCAGGTGCATATCCGCAACCTGAGCAAGCGGGCCAACTACTGTAGCTGTCCCGACTTCGCGGTCAATCGGCTGGGCACCTGCAAGCATATCGAGGCGGTGCTGCACAAGCTGCGCAAGGGCCAGGAGTTCACGGCCCTCAAGGGACAATCCGCTCCCTTGCCCTATATCTATCTCGATTGGGAAGGCGAAGAGGCCCCGGGGGTGCGGTTGCATCGAGCGGATGGCGGGATGACCGGCGAGCTGGCGAATCTGCTCAACGAATATTTCGACGATTCCGGCGGCTTTCGTCGCCGCATGCCCGAGGATTTCCAGCGCCTCACCGAGCTGCTCGGCGATCACGGCGGGGTGGATGTGGGGGCGGATGCCCTGGATTACGCCAAGCGTCTCACCGAACAGCTGGCCCATGAGCTGCGCGCGGAGCGCATCCGCGACCGGATCCGGGCCACCGGCGGACGCATCCCGGGGGTGACGGCGCGGCTCTATCCCTATCAAATGGATGGGGTCGCCTTTCTTGCCGCCAACGGGCGCGCGCTGCTGGCCGACGACATGGGGCTGGGCAAGACCCTGCAAGCCATCGCCGCCGCCATCTGGATGCGTGAAAACGCCGGCGTCGAGCGGGTGCTGATCATCTGTCCCGCCTCCCTCAAGCACCAGTGGGCGCGGGAGATCGAACGCTTCTGTGACGCACCGGTGCAGGTGATCCAGGGCAAGGCGGAGGAGCGGGGGGTGCAGTATCGTCGCGGCGCTGGCTTCTACATCGCCAACTATGAGCTGATCCTGCGCGATGTCAGCGTCATCAACGAGATCCTGCGTACCGATCTGCTGATCCTCGACGAGGCGCAGCGGATCAAGAACTGGCGTACCAAGATCGCTAGCGCGGTGAAGATGATCCCCACCCGCTACGCCTTCGTGCTCAGCGGTACGCCGCTGGAGAATCGGCTGGAGGATCTCTACAGCCTGATGCAGGTGGTGGATCCCCATGTGCTCGGGCCGCTGTGGCGCTACATGGTCGATTTTCACGTCACCGACGACAAGGGCAAGGTGCTGGGCTATCGCAACCTGTCGGAGTTGCGCCGCCGTCTGAGCAGGGTGATGTTGCGCCGCGACCGGCGGTTGGTGCGGGATCAGTTGCCGGACCGCATCACCCAGCGCATTGATGTGGAGCTGACCGAGCAGCAATGGGACCTGCACGGCTCGGCGATGATGGCGGCGGGCAATCTGGCGAATATCGCCAAGCGCCGCCCGCTGACCCCGAGCGAGAGCAATCGCCTGATGGCGGCGTTGCAATCGGCGCGCATGGCCTGCGACGCGGCGGGGCTGGTGGACAAGGAGACCCAGGGCTCGCCCAAGCTTGATGAACTGGAGAACATCCTGGATGAACTCTGCCTGCAATCCGGCCTCAAGATGGTGATCTTCTCCCAGTGGGCGATGATGACCGAGATGGTGGAGCAGCGGGTGCGGGCGATGGGGCTGGGCTGCTTGCGGCTGCACGGTGGCGTGCCCACCGCCAGGCGCGGCGAGCTGATGGACCGCTTTCGCGACGACGATTCGATTCAGGTCTTCATCTCCACCGACGCCGGCGCTACCGGTCTCAACCTGCAAAGCGCCTCGGTGCTGGTCAACATGGACATCCCCTGGAACCCGGCGGTGCTGGAGCAGCGCAACGCCCGCATCCATCGCCTGGGCCAGAAGGAGAAGGTGCAGATCATTCTGCTGATCGCCGCCGGGGCCTACGAGGAGTCGGTCTATTACATGGTCCAGGGCAAGCAGAACCTGTTTGACAATGTGGTGGACAGCGAGGCCTCGGAGGACGTGGTGGGGGTCTCGAAGAAGCTGCTTGAGGTGCTGGTGGCGGACCTCAATACCAAGGAAGAGGGGCAGTCCCAGACCATCCCCGAGATTCCCGGCGAGGAGGCCCCGGAAGAGGCTGCGCCGGAAGCAGAAGAGCTGATGGCGGCGGATGCCCCGAGGGAGAGGGGGGCGATCCCCCGCAACGAGATGGAGCTTCCATCCGCAGAGTTGCAGCGGCGGGAGACCCTGGTACGCCAGACCATCGTACTGCTCCAGCAGGCCTTCGGCGCACGCATCGAGCGGGTCCTCGGCAGCGGCGGCGGTCTGATGGCGGTGCTGGATCGGGTCTCCGACGAGGATGAGTTGCAGGCGGAAGGGTTGAGCGGCGAGGTGGCGGTGGCCCTGATCGACGCCCGTACCTTGCGCAGCTTGAATCGCCTGGGCGACGCCTCGCCCCTAGCCGCCACCCAGCCCTTGTTCGAGGCGACGGCGCAAGAGAAGGACGAGGCGCGTCTGCTGAAACTGGCGGAGGAGAAGCTCAAGGCGGGCGAACTGCTCATCGAGCAACACTGTTTCAGCGCCGCGGCGGAACTGCTGTGCGGTGCCATGCTCGCCAGCGTGGCGCAACTCGCGGGTCGGCAGGAGGTCCCGGAGCCGGCCAGGGTCGGCGTCTGGCTCTATGGCGAGCTGCTGCCCAAGGGTCTGGTCGACGCCGCCCAGGCCTCCGCCGTCGGCTGCGCCCTGGCGCTGCAACAGGGCGGGGATGAGCTGTCGGAACCCCTGTTGCGCAAACTGGCCGAAGATGCCCGGGAGATGTTGCACCGTGCGGGATAAGCCTCTTTACCCCTGGGGTCTGCATGCGCTGGTCTACAGCTGCCCGTCGGTGGGCTGCCTGATGGACCTGTGCGAGGAGAACTACGCCGCCTTGAGCCGCCTCGCGCCGGGGCTGGAGAGCATGCGCGGCGACCACCACTCCTTCGGTCGCGGCGGCGTCGATCTGCGCCTGGAGATCCTGGAACAGACCAAGTACACCACCCTGATTCATCTTACCCACACCTTCCCGCCGGAGCGTGGCGGGCGTACCGACCCGGATGCGGTGCTGCGGGTCTACCACGACGCCTCCCAGGCCGAGATCGTCGAGCTGAGCCAGACCGTCTTGCCCCTGGAGCGCACCTTCGAACATCCTTCATTGGAACGCAAATGGAAGGCCAACCTGTTCGTCGCCAAGTGGCTGGAGTATTGCCTGGTGCAGGGGCATGAATTTGTTTGCGATTCGGTTGCCGAGGCGGTTGAGGCCTGAAAAGTTTGAAGTTTGGAGTTTGAAATGGGGGGGCGCGTAGCGCTGGAGTCGGCACCTACCTCTTTGCATCCTCGTCTTCCTGCTCGCTGCATCCCGGCCAAAGCCGGTTCTGGTCGTCCTGTATCACCAACCCCAGCTCCTTCAGGCGGGAGAGGTCGCGCTGTCGGGTCTTGTCGGTCAGTTTTGCGTAGAGCGCGAGATACCAGGGCGCGCGGCGCAGGGCGGTCAGCGGCATGGGGGCGCCGTGTTCCAGCAGTTGGGCGGCAATGGCGTATTGGCGGGTATTGATCGCTTTCTCGTCGTGGCGGCGCTTGATGTCGTTCTCGAACAGAACGCCCTTGATCAGGCTATTGACCCGGTCATGCAGCTTGTTGATGCTGGTGAGCATCCCTTCGAGGGCCTTGATCATCGTTGGGAGAGGGCTGGGGTGAGGGCTCAGAACGGCAGGGGGTGTGAACGGTTACCACCCGAAAACTCATCTCCACCCTCACGTTTTCGGAGATCTTGTTTCAAGAGACAGTTTATGGAAACGAACAGGCCAAAAAAGGCCCCTGGCGGGGCCTTAGTCGGAGTCTCCGAAAAACGAACGTTTTAGGGATATCGGGTCTTCCTAGCGAGGCTTCGTCTCAGACCGACGAGTCATGGGGCGATTTTTTAGCTACACTGAAGCTGCACGCCCAAATTGGCGGAGCGTCGTTGCCGGGATCGCCGCGATCCATGACGGCCATGAACGTGCGCTGCACGTATTTTTGCGCTGGCCTTGAGCCACCAAAGCCTCCTCAGGCAACTACCGTTGATAAGGTGAGTCGGCAAGGCGTTTGTATTCATCTCCATTTTGGTGGGGAGGGGGTTGTTCGCGCATTTTCTACAAACTTGACTCATTGAGTCATGTTTCGCTAACTCAAAGAACTCTAGGTCGACCGTCTTCTAGATCAAGTCTATATGTCTGGCCTTAGGAGTGTAAAAGGATAGATACGGATATTTGTGATGTGGTAAAGTGCTGCTTCACTTGGAGAGAACACAAGAATTCTCAGGTAAAATGAAAATCCAGCTCCACACTACGTCAATAGCGGTGATTGTAATCCCCATTGCCGTCAATAAGCCAAGGGCTCGAACTCGGTGAGAGAAATGAAAAATTCACGAGGTAGTAACAAACGAAGCCCTATGCTTCTCATCTTCGGCCTATTTTGGCTTGTATGCTCCGCCTCTGTTTTTTCCTCAACGTCTGCTTACGACCCGGATGAGGCACTTGAACGCTGTCCCGACTCTAAGAGTTATTGCTACCACCATTCAGGCAATCTAGTTGCGATTGATGATGACTCTATTTATGGCTATGTTGGTAAATTGAGCGGGGTAAGTCCATCGCAAAGTGATTACTATCTCTACGAATTCGTGGATTCGAACGGAGGTACGCTTGATCAAATCAGCTACTCGTATTGGTCATCAGAGGGAAAATGGTGCCTTTATTCATTAATGTATCCACTGTCAGGAAAATTGTGTCAGTCGGTACCAAGCTGGTTTGCAGTATGGTCTCCGTTAAATTTTCCCGCCATCGGCGAGGGCGTAGCCACTCTCAAACTCAATGACGAACTCGTTGAAAGCATCCTCTTTGAAGTCAAAGAGCACCTTCTGAGTCGTGTTAGCCCTATTCATCAGGGCGCTCTGTTTAGCACTTCCAATGTCGAATTTACGGTTAATTTATCACATGTTCTTGATGGTACAGCGCTATATGGCGAGCATGTTGTATTCACCATCACCGAGACCATAAACGGTAGCCAGGATTTTGGGCTTAGAGCGACGCCAACCTCGCCCATCACTACTCAGCCATTGGTTGTCAGTACTGATTTAGATGGTAACGCGACTGTCTATCTCGCCTCTGGGCGTAAGAGTGGAACGGCTGCAATTAGTGTCACATCAACGTTATCCCCGAATACGCATGTGGTGTTTTCCGTCGATGTCATGGAAGAACCGCAGTGTAATGACGGTGGAGTGGATAACGACAAAGATGGCTTCGCCGACTACCCGCTGGATCGCGAGTGCACTTCCTTGGATGACTTTTGGGAGACCGATGAATATTTCCTTGATCCAAGCGAGGAGGAAGGCGAAGAAGACTGCTTTGACATCGAAGGCAACCCCTGTCACCCAGGAAGTGGCAGCAAGACCCAAACTGAAATCGACGTCGCGCTGCCATATGGCCTGAACTTCGTGCGCTACTACAACTCCGCGGACCACGGCGAAGTGTCTGGTGGTGTGGGACGTAAATGGCGGCACAGCTATCAAGGGTATCTGGATGGCGGCGCACCGATCTTTGATCACGTTGACCTGGATTCCGATCGCAGTTCACGCTATCCCTCACCGGAACAAGCCTGCGTCAACGGTTGGCTGGAAGTCAAAGCCAGTGCATTCCAAGGCCGCCTGGGTAGTGCAACAGCGGCCTATGATGGTGCGGAAGGTTGCGAGATCACCGATAACGGTGTTGTGGTCGCAAACCTCAACGTTCTAAAGAACAGTGGTGCCTCGTTCTCAGAGTCCCTCGAAAAGCACACCGTACGCCGCCCCAATGGCTCTCGCTACACCTTCCAGTGGGACTCTGGCACAAACGCCTGGCAACACATTCATGGCAAACCGGTCACCTTGTTGAAGGATGACAAGGGAACACCCGAAACAGATGATGATATCTGGGTGTTCACCGCCACGGATGGGACCGTTGAGGAATATGATCAACAGGGGCTGATGGTCGCGACTGTACCCATTGGCGGTTATCGCATCGCGCTGAGTTACAACAGCACATCCAACCTCCTGGAAACGATCTCAGGTCCCTTTGGTAGAACCCTGGCCCTCCACTACGATGCCGAAGGACGCGTTGATTACCTGGTGCGACCGGACAACGAGATCGTTGACTACACCTACGGGGATCCACAAGCCCCGGAGAATCTGACCCAAGTCACCTACCCGGATAACTCGACCCGCACCTATCACTACGAAGAAGAGAACTTCAGCAGCCACCTGAGCGGTATTAGCGACGAAACTGGCGCTCGCTACGCAACTTGGGATTACGACGACGACAATGGCAAAGTGATTGGCTCCAAGCATGCGGGTGAAGCCGAAAAGGTCGAGTTTGTCTATAACAGCGATGGCAGCGTCTCAGTGACGACCACGGTCCGGATCGACGATCCCGACACGACCACCATTGATGAAACCCTCACCAACACCCGCACCTATCACTACGCGGTCAAGGGCGGGGCGAATCGGGTCAGCGAAGTCACCGGCGACCGTTGCATCACCTGCCCAGCGGGGCGGATCCAATCCCGCACCTATTACGACAACGGCCAGCTGGAGACAACATCTGACTGGAAGGGCAACGAAACCCGCTATACCTACTACGCCAACGGGCGACTGGCGACAGTTACTCGCGTTCTCGACGCAAACACCGAGCAAAGGACCACCACCACCTGGGACAACGATCATCCCCTTCCGGATACCGTCACCCTCACGACCATCAATCTAACCGATCCGCAGAACCCGGTGGAAACCGTCGAGCGCATCGTGGATTACGACTACTACCCGACCACCGATGGCTATCCCTCCTCTCGGATACATAAAATCACCCTCTGTGACCCCGGCCCGGACAACTTTTGCGATTCGAGCGATGAACAGCGCACCACGGTATACAGCTACGACGCCAATGGTCGACCGGAAGAGATCGATGGACCGCTGATCGACGATGGCAGCGACCCGAACTACATCAATGACCTAACGCGTTACGCCTACGACAGCCAAGGCAAAGGCAACCTCGTGAGCATCACCAATGCTCTCGATCAGGTAACACTGTTCCCCGAAGCCCATTATGACTCCAATGGGCGACCAAAGCGCATGATCGACGCCAACAACGTCGTCACCGACTTGGCCTACGATCTCCGGGGTCGCCTCACCCATCACTATCGGCAGATCGATGGCGATACCGCGAATCCGATCTTTGATACACCGTCCCTCTTTGATTACAAAGATAACGGCCTGCTTCAACACATCACCCAACCCGACGGATCGATCCTCACCTACGAATATGATGACGCCCAACGTCTAACCCACATCATTGATGGTGCGGGCAATCGTACTGAATACCAACGGGACCGCATGGGTAACCCACTCTTTGAGAGGGTCTACGAATACCTGGGTATCGACAACCAGGAGATTCGTGCCCTGAGCGCCTGGCGCTACGACGCCCTGGGCCAGCTGGAAGAGCAGATTACCTATAAAGAGATCGATGGCACGCCGGATGAAGTCGTGACCTACGGTTACGATGCCAACGGTAACCGAGATACCGTCGAGACCACCACCCAAACTGATACAGGGCTGGAGACCTATACCTCCACCTATGGATTCGACGCCCTCGACCGGATGATTCAGCAGCAGCAAGACCCCTTGGGTTATGTGACAAGCTTTGGCTACAACCCCTTCGGCGATATCGAGTCCGTTACCACACCCAGAGGAAACGAAACCGTTACGCCAACCGACGACTTCATGACCCATTACACCTATAACGCACTGGGTGATCTGCTCGTCGAAACCAGCCCCGATCGCGGCGAGATCGAGTACCAATATGACAGTGCGGGCAATCCCAGGAAAAAGATCTTTGATCGCACAGGCACGGATTCCGCCGTCGTCGAGTACCGCTATGACGCACTCAATCGCCTCACCGCGATCGATTACGCCGGCAACGACATCGATGTCGCCTTCCATTACGACGAAACCCCCGCCGAAGGCCGTGCCTATGGCATTGGCCGTCTCACGGGTATGGATGATGCTACGGGAAGCACCGGCTACGACTACGATATCCTCGGTCGACTGACGACCAAGACCCATACCGCCCTCGACGGTACCGAGACAGTCCTGAGATATGGCTATGACGCCGCTGATCGCGTCATCTCGATCACCTATCCTTCGAGCTATACCGTCGTCTATCACAGAAACACGCTGGGTGAAGTGGAAAGCATCACGCTGGGGAAGGAGGGAGAGGCCTCTCAGACCCTGGTTGATCTCATCGAATACGAACCCTTCGGCCCAGCTCGCGCCTGGAGCTATGGAAACGGTATCGAAGCTGACGAAGGACATGACGCCTCTTATCGTGTGAAATCCTTGGTATATCAGCCCGCGGACCCCCTCGAAACCGCCGTGCTTTCCCTCTCCTACGGTTACGACGACCTGGGAAATATCGAAGCTATCATCGACAACACAGGAAGCGGACTAAGCCAATCCTTTCAGTACGACCCGCTGAGTCGTTTGACCAGCGCTGACGGCAGCTATGGTGTGCAGGAGTTCGACTACGATGCCAACGGCAATCGGGAAATCTTCACCCAGGACTTGGCCGCGGAGACGCTCCTTTATAGCTTGGCGAACGATCACCTGGAGCAAGTGGGTACTGAGATCCGCGATTACGATGATGCCGGCAATACGCTCAGTCGAAACATTGGAAGTGAGTCCCTTACCTACGATGACCGTAACCGTCTAGTTTCTGCAATCGTTGGTGCAACCACCACCGAATACCAATATAACGGGATCGGTGAGCGCATGATCAAGACCACCAACGAAGTCAGCCGCCATTACTACTATGGTAGCGACGGTGAACTGTTGATGGAGCGTGACGCCGACGGCCAAACCATGCGGGAGTATGTTTACCTCGATGGCAAGCCGATCGCCTTCTACGACGTACAACTCACCTCCATGGCCATTGAACCGGCTGGGTGTGGCGGGGAGAGCATTGCGATAACCGATCTCACCGTTCCCAATGGAGATACCCTGTTATGCCAAGCCAGCCTTGAAATCACCGCTGGCAACGGCGGGGCATTGACGGGATTCAATGTTGAGTCAGGGGGAGAGGCAATCATGCAGGCGGCGACCGTGCGCCTGTTACCCGATACGCGGATCAATGCCGGAGGTACGCTCCAGATCACGACAGGTGGTGCGTTGCCTCAAGTGGAAAGCGAGTATCTGGTGAGCGAAGAGACCATCTACTACATCCATCCGGATCATCTTGCCACGCCTCGGGCGATCACCGACCAGAGTGGAAGCGTAGTTTGGCGCTGGGACTCTGATCCCTTTGGTACATCGATTCCGACCAGTACAGGACTGGTTTTCAATCTACGCTTTCCGGGGCAGTACTACGATGAGGAGACCGGGCTGCACTACAACTACTTTCGAGACTATGACCCGAGTACCGGGCGGTATGTGGAGAGCGATCCGATTGGATTGTTGGGTGGTTTTAATAGCTATACATACGTCCATAGCAATCCATTAAAAGGGTATGATATTAATGGCCTTCAGACGGCAGTCGTGTTAAATGGAGTGACCGATAGCAACCCATTTGGCCATACCGCTATCGCAACTACAGGTAATGGAGTGTATAGCTACGGGAATTCGACAGAACTTGGCAGTAATCTTAGTGACTATATAGACAGAGAAGCATCAAGGAGAAATACTGATGTAATTATCCTTAATACCACTGAGGCGCAGGAATCAAAAATAAATGAATACTTGAAGAATACTAAAGATGATTTGCCGCCATGGTACTTTGGAGTGATACCAGATCCGTTTGATACCTGCGCAAGTAGAACACGAAAAGCACTAGAGGCTGGCAATATGCTTGATCCATACACACTCGGTCCATCATTTCCAACGGATGTAGCTGCTCATGCCGAGTTTTGGCGGCAAGCTATTGGTGGGAAAAAGTATAATATCCCAAAGGGTGCAAATTCTTTTCCATCTGAGCTAAGAGAATTTGATCGACATAATAATGCTGCACCATAGTTATTATGTAAACCGAGATTATGATATTTCCCCCAGAACTATGGAAGAATTGTTTCGGCATGTAGAGTGAATAAAATGCGAGAAAATATGCGCAAATATATTATAGTATTAACAAAATTAAAATGGAAAACATGGGTCATTATACTGTTAACAATATCAGCAATAGCTATATATAATTATAGCAACTTCTCTAGCCCAGGCGATGCTATGAAAGCACTTCCTCTTGGAAGCACTTATGACGAACTATTAATAATGGCTGGAAAACCATCTTATGTGACTAACGGCACACTATGGGTGGAGCCACAGTATAAGAAAAGCAAGGATCAATTGATAGATGGATGTATTAAGGAGGCATGGTATGAATCTTATGTGTTTCCTGGAAAATATTCATTTTGCTTTAATGCTAACGGTTTGTTGATAGATAAGTATCATTGGCAATCTTGGTGACGTATAAATAATGTTGGGGCCTGCTCGGGATACGTGTAAATTTTTATCACAAGGGTGTTCTGCGAATCTTCAAATCAGTATACGCTCGATTTCATCAAGAGAGATCTCCTGGAAAGTTCGATCATATAGTCGTCGTGAATGAGAATCCATCACAAGACTATCGCATAACATCTTGAAAAGCGATAAAATCGACTCATGACCACGCGCACTCTCACCGACGAC
>JAABSM010000110.1 GCA_011390365.1 Gammaproteobacteria bacterium | reverse complement strand
CTTGAGTCGCTTGGCAAGATCTTGGCTTTTGATCCCAAAAGGATCAAGATAAACGCCCTTGACAAACTCTCCGGGATGAAGGGGATTATGCATCGCCATTAGTGGTAATCCTCGTAATCAAGCAGATAGACGTTGCCATTTTCAAATTCAAAGGTCAATCGCCAGTTACGGTTAACCGTAATAGACCAAGCACCTCGCCGGTCCCTCGCCGGTCGCGGGTTGCACCCGCGACCGGTACGTTTGTGCGCCGAACAAAGCAGCTTTACATCACCATAACCCTTTCCAGGCCCAATCGTTTCGGTCGGGTGTGCAACACCCGACCGGCTCAAGACCGGCTCAAGGATCTCGCTGACTTCCAATCTCTGTGCTCTCTGTGTCTCTGTGGCAAATAATCAATATCCGCTAGGCCCCGCCTTGTGCCACTCCGTCGCCTGCTGAAAGCGATGCGCCACGTTGAGCAGACGCGTCTCGTCAAAATAGTTGCCGATAATCTGCAAGCCCACCGGTTTTCCCTCGGCGGGAGCAACAGGGATCGACATGCCGGGCAGGCCGGCGAGGTTGACGGCGATGGTGTAGATGTCGGAGAGGTACATCTGTACCGGGTCATCGCTCTTCTCGCCCAGCGCGAACGCCGTCGTCGGCGAGGCCGGCCCCATGATCACGTCCACCTGCTCGAAGGCCTTCTTGAAGTCATCCGAGATGAGGTGGCGCACCTGTTGGGCCTTGAGATAGTAGGCGTCATAATAGCCCGCCGAGAGGGCATAGGTGCCGATCAGGATACGCCGCTTGACCTCCGCGCCGAAGCCTTCGCCGCGACTGCGCTTGTAGAGGTCTTCCAGATCCTTGGGATCTTCGCAGCGATGGCCGAAACGCACGCCGTCGAAGCGGGCCAGGTTGGAGGAGCACTCCGCCGGCGCGACCACATAGTAGGCGGGGACCGCCAGGTGGTTGTTGGGCAGGCTGATCTCCACCACTTCGCAGCCGAGCCTTTTGTACTCCTCGACCGCCGCCTCCACCGATTTGGCCACTTCCGGATCCAGTCCTTCGCCGAAGTACTCCTTGGGCAGGCCGATCTTGAGACCGGCGATATCCTCGCCCAGGGTCGCCGAGTAGTCCGGCACCGGCTCCTCGGCGCAGGTGGAATCCCTGGCATCGAAACCCGCCATGGCTTGCAGCATCAGCGCTGCGTCTTCAGCGGTGCGGGTCATCGGGCCGGCCTGATCCAGGGAGGAGGCGAAGGCGATCATGCCCCAGCGGGAGATGCGTCCGTAGGTGGGCTTGAGGCCGGTGAGGCCGCACAGCGCCGCCGGCTGGCGAATCGAGCCGCCGGTATCGGTGCCGGTGGCCGCGGCGCAGAGTCGCGCCGCCAGCGCCGCCGCCGAACCGCCGGAGGAGCCGCCGGGCACCAGCTCGGTATTCCAGGGATTGCGCACCGGCCCGTACCAGCTGGTCTCGTTGGAGGAGCCCATGGCGAACTCGTCCATATTGGTCTTGCCCAGCATCACCGCGCCGGCACCGTCGAGGCGCTCGATCACCGTGGCATCATAAGGCGCAACGAAGTTGTCCAGCATCCGCGAGCCGCAACTGGTACGCACGCCATTGGTGCAGAAGATATCCTTCTGGGCCAGCGGAACGCCGGTGAGGGGCGTGGCGTCACCGGCCACCAGGCGCTGGTCCGCCGCCGCCGCCTGGGCCAGCGCCCGTTCTTCGGTCACCGTGACATAGGCGTTGAGCGCCTCGTTATGGGCGGCGATGCGCTCAAGATAGTGTTTCGTCAGCTCGACGGAAGAGAACTCACCGGCGCGCAGGCCGGCGGCGAGTTCGCTGATGGTCTTCTCGTGCAACATCATTATTCGATCACCTTGGGAACCAGATAACAGCCATCCTCGGTCGCGGGCGCGATCGCCTGAAAGTGCTCCCGCCGGTCCTCCTCGCTCACCTTGTCGGCGCGCAGGCGCTGCAACATGTGCAGCGGATGGGCCATGGGGGCGACGCCGGCGGTATCCACCGCGTTCATCTGCTCCACCAGGTCGAGAATATTCGACAAATCATCCGCCACCGAAGCCAGCTCCTCATCGCTTACCGCCATGCGGGCCAAATGGGCGATCTTTTCCACATCGGATCGTTCAAGGGACATGCTTTCCTCTTTCACGCGGAACGTGCTGTTTATCGCGTTGCCGTGTTGCTGTTGGTTGGGGGCGCTAAAACTACCACAAATGGCCTCGAATGGCACTCCCCAAGCGCGTTGGAAAACCGCCCCAGCCTGCACGTCCCATTGAGGTGTCACACGTCAGGGGCATGTACAATGCCGTGACGTTAGCGCTAGGGCGTGCCATTGGGCGCGCACTCCAACCGAACCATTAGGCTTCACCCAAACAGGCCATGCAGATACCACGCCCCCTGTTGATGCAGGTCCCGATAGATCCACAGCCTCTGCCCATCCGCGGCATGGGCGATGAAGTAGTCCCGGGCGATGGGCCGCCCATCCCACCAACCGGTTTCGATCCGCTCCCGCTCGCCCTCCAGGGTCAGGCGTCCGCCGCGATAGGGGATGCCCCGATATTGACGCAGGGGCTCGGGGGGATGCAATAGCCACAGCGGTCGCGGAGAAGCCGCTGATCGCCGTCTGCCCTGCGATTGCGAGATGGCGATGCTTTCGGGGCGGGGATCCTGGGCGTCCGCCAGCATGTGGACCGATTCATTGCCGAGTCGCGCCCGCAGCAGATCGAGCAGCGAAGTCAATGCAGCCGCGCCGCTCTCCCTCTCCGCGGGCTCCAGTTCCGGGAACAGCGAGCGCGGCGCGGGACGGGGACGCAAGGGCTCCGGTCGCTCCGCCCGCAACCCGATCTCGCGCACCGGTGCGGTCAGGGGGCAGTGATGGAGGCGCTCCTCCAGCAGACGCGCCAGACGCTGGCCATCCCTGCCCGGCTCGCCCTGGCCGATGGTCAATTCGGTGTGCAACCCGGATGGATGGTGCAGCTGCCAGCTGACTTCGCGCACCCCCAGTTGGCGGCTGATCAGATAGCCCTCCAGTTCGTCGATCAGGGGCCGGGCCGCGGCGAGCAGGGCCTGGCTGTCGCTGATCTCCCACAGCAGTTCCAGACGACGTCGAAAACGGGGCGCGGGCTCAAAGGGGCGGCGCAAATCCGGCGCGTCCCCCAGCGCCTTGTCGAGATAGCCAAGCAGTTCGCCCCCGAAGCGTTGTCGCAGGCCCTGACGGGGCAGACGCGTCAAATCGCCGAGGGTGACGAGACCGAGGTCTCGGGTGAGCTTGCGTTTCGCGGGCTTCAACGGCAAGCAATCGAGGGGGAGCCGATAAAGCAAGGCGCGCAACTGGGCAAGGTCGTCGATCACCCCGTGGTGGCCGGCGCGTGCCAGCAGTGACGCGGCGATGGCGGTGGGGGCCTGACACAGTACGGCATGAAAACCGAGTCGTGCGAGCCCCTCCCCTACTCCTTGGCGCAATCGCCCATTACCGCCGAACAGGCGCTGGCTGCCCGCCACCTCCAGCAGCAATCCGCGTGGCGGGTCCAGCACCACCATCGGCGTGAAGCGTCCAGCCCACGCCGCCAGCCCATGCAGCGTCTCCTGCTCCCGCTGGGGATCCCGCTCCACGAAACAGACCGTTTCGCCAATCGCGCGGGCGGCGCCCAGGTCCATACCGGGCCGCACCCCCTGAGCCAGCGCGGCGGCATCCGCCAGGCGCACCCGATTGCGCCCGCGCATACGCTGATAGAGCGCCAGGGAAGGCGGCGCGGAGATACCGCGACGGAAGATCTCCAGCGGCAAACCGGGCATGTGGATGGCGAGCCAGCGCATTAATGCAACGGCAGCCGCAAGCCACGCCCCGGCTTCATGCCCCGATACTTGAGCAGGTCGACCCGCAGGTGATCGGCGGCGGCGATGGCGGAGAGACGCAACGCCGCCGGCGAGGGGCCCTCCAGCGCCTGCCGCTTCGGCAGCAGAAAGCAGCGACAGTTGCCGCGCTTGGCCGCCAGTTGCAGCCGTCGCGCCTCGGCGCCCTTGCAGCCGTCGACCCAGCCGATCACCAGCGCGCAAGCGGCGGAGGCCGCCGCCATCTCCAATGCCCACAGGGTCTCCTTGCGCGCCCCGGCATCAATCCAGAGGACGCTTGCCGGGTCGATACCATGAAAGACGAACCCCGGGGCATAAGGCGGCAACGGAGGCGAAACCAGCAGCGTGGAACGGGAATCCGCCGACTGGGCAAGGGTGCGGGCAAGCAGGGTCATCGCCCCGCCCTGCTCCCGCCCGAAGAGCTCGATCAGACCCAGCGGCCAGCCGCCGCCAAGCCGTCGGTCCAACGCCGGGTGACCACTAGCGAGGGGCTGCTCAACCTCCCCGATACGGATCTCGCCGCAGCGCCAGATGCGTTGGTCCTTGCGTAAAATCTCCGCGACGGACATGGCATCACTCGCCGATATTGCGCAGCAGGCCCACCGCGACCCCTTCGATGACCAGCGGGCGCTCGCGCAGATCCACCGCGATGGGCGCGAACTCCGGGTTTTCGGCGATCAGTTCCAGCCGATGGGCCTGGCGCGGGTCCCGCTTCAGGCGCTTGACGGTCACCTCGTCATCCAGACGCGCGACCACGATCTGGCCGTTCTCCGCCGTCTCCTGCTTGTGAACCGCCAGCAGATCCCCGTCGAGAATGCCCGCATCGCGCATGCTCATGCCCGCTACCCGCAGCAGGAAATCGGCGCGCGGACGAAACAGGGAGAGATCCGCGGTCAGATACTCCTCGATATGCTCGCTGGCCAGGATCGGACTCCCCGCCGCCACCCGCCCCACCAGCGGCAAGCCCTGCTGGACGGGCGTCAGCAGACGAATCCCCCGGGAGACGCCGTCGCGCAATTCGATATAGCCCTTGCGGTCGAGCGCCTTGAGGTGATCCTTGACGCCCGTAAGGGAACGTATGCCGAAATGCGCCGCGATCTCGGCGCGACTGGGGGGATAGCCCCGCTCGCCGTTGCGCAGGGCGATGAACTCCAGGATCTCCCGCTGGCGTCTTGTGAGTGATGCTTGATCTGACATACTGTCATTATAGACAGTTTCGCAAGCGAACCAAAATATTTTTCGCCATTTGAAGCGATGGCCTCTCACCTCTCAAGATAGCCATCTTGATAACCAATAAAGATGCATAGAGCCTGATATCAGGCTATTATGATAACCATGTTAGCCCATATTGAGATCTTCGCGGACAATGCCTGGCACCTTGCCGCGACCCTGCGCGCCTCCAGCGAAGAAGCGGTTGCCAAGGGTATCGGTGGAGGTTGCTGGTTCGAATATGACCAGGCCTACGTCATTGATCGCATGCAGCAAGGGAAGTTGACGGGTCGCTCCGCCGTTTCGGTTCGCCACCCGGTCTCCCTGGAGTTGAGCCACGGCGATCATTGGCCCGCCTTCCTGCTGGACCTTCTCCCGGGGGGGCACGCGCGACGATTCTGGCTGAATCGCCTGGAACCGTCTCAAGCGGATGGCCCCGGCG
The DNA here is from genome assembly GCA_011390365.1 of Gammaproteobacteria bacterium. GTDB lineage: Bacteria > Pseudomonadota > Gammaproteobacteria > Chromatiales > Chromatiaceae > SLIM01. The sequence goes on along the minus strand of JAABSM010000110.1, from coordinate 6,460 downwards.
CGGACTGGGCGCTGCTGCTCCAGGGTGGGGGTAATCCGCCGGGCAATCTGCGCATCCGTGAAGCGGCGGATCAGATCACCCATCGAACTCACCCCGGGTTTGCACTGGAAGATATCTTGGAACGCCGGGAGCACTTCGTTGATTACGCGGAACAAGCGGGGGCGTCGGTGGCGGGCTCCTCTGGCGCCCAGGGTGACGCGCCCAAGTTTTTGCTGGTACGGGATCACCACGACCGCTGGCATGCGGACGGCGCGATCGCCGACGCCAAGATCGCCGATCATTGGCTGATCAAGCTGCCACGCGGCCCACGCAATTCCGACCGCCAGATTCTGCGCAACGAAGCCGCCTACATGGCAACGGCCCGCAAGGTGGGCTTGACGCTTCACGAGGCTTTGCCGATCTGGCGGGAAAACACCCTATTTATTCCCCGTTTCGATCGCCGGGCAACCCCGCGGGGGGTGGAAAGATCCGGGCTAGAGAGTCTGCTATCCGCCGCCGGCGTCGCCGAATTCGGCGCGAAACGAAATCACGAACACTTTTGCGCGGTTCTCGCCCGCTACTCCAGCAAGCCCCGAGAGGATCTGCTGGAGTATCTGCGCCGCGACGCCCTCAATTTCGCCTTGGGCAACACCGACAACCATGGCCGCAATCAGGCGTTACTGAAGATGCCGGACGGATCCGTACGCCTCTCCCCTCTCTATGATTTTGCCCCCATGTTCCTCGACGAACAGGGTATAGCTCGGGCCACTCGCTGGGATCGATCCCTGGAAGAGCCAGGTAGCTGCCCAGATTGGGGAGCGATTTGCGACTATCTGGCCCACTCGCACGCCATTGAAGGGCTTCGCCACGCCTTGTCGGAATGGGCGGATCGTTTCGATCAACTCCCGCGACTCATGGCGGATTGCGGCGTCGACGAAGAGATTATCGCCCTGCGCCGTTCCCGCATTGACGCCACGAGCCGAGCCTTGCCCCAGTGCTGAAAACCATCCAGAAGCAAATACGCCCATGCCCCGCGCCCGCAAACTGACCCCGGAAGAGCTGCACCAACTCCGGGTCACCTTTCACCAAGACTGCGAACGTGGCGTGCCGCTCGCCGAGGCGGTACGCACCATGCGCCGCATCGGCGGTCTGGACCAGACGGAGTTCGCCCGCCTGCTCGGCATCGCGCCCAGGGTGCTGATGGAGATCGAGCGGGGTCGGGGCAATCCAACCCTTGCCACCTTGAAGAAGGTCGCCGCGCCTTTTGGATTGGGGGTGGGGTTTATACGGTCACAGAAGGGGCGATGTTGACCCAAAATCGTTGGACCTGGCGTTGGTCACGTCTCCGGCGCGCGCTTAGCCATACTTTCGTAGCGTATATCCTCTCAGCATATGCAAGCCTAGGCAGGCCACTTTGTGTCGCACAAGACCGGAGCAAACGAGTCACCGGTTTAGTAGCTTGTTGATAAGCGCTATAATCCGTAACCTGATCAGTAGACTATTGTTATTGAGGTATATATGGCTATCAAATTTTCCGAAGATGTCATTCCCCTTGCCGACCTGAGAACAAATCCCGGGAAGGTTGTAAGCCAGACCACAGGCAGCCATCGGCCTGTTTTGCTTACAAATCGAGGCAGAGGAGTCGCGGTAATGCAAGGGCTTGAAGAGTATGAAAGAAATCAGGAGGAGCGGGAGTTCATGCGCGCCGTTACCGCTGCGCTGATTGAGGTCCGCGAGGGGAAGGAGATGGAACTCGACCAGGCAAAGAAAAAACTCGGCATCGCCTAAGATGCGGATATTTATTGCAAATTCCGCCTACGGCGATCTTGAGGAAATCAGGCTCCACTATCAAGAAGAGAATGTTCCGCACATTGGCGAGCAATTTGGCGCAGCGAACGCTTGCTGAGGTTGCCGCATGACGAGGAGTGACCCAAAATCTTGCGCCACCGATCACATACCCCCTCCCGATTAACGAATCCCCCATCCGACGCATAAAGACGAGGCTCCAATGATCACCCTCTACGGCATCCCCAATTGCGACACCATGAAGAAGGCGCGGCGCTGGCTCGATGAGCACGGAGTCGAGTACCAATTCCACGACTACAAGAAGGCCGGGCTGGAGGAGGCGCAGCTGCGCGCCTGGGTGAAAGAGCTGGGTTGGGAGACGCTGGTCAACCGTCGCGGCATGATGTGGCGCAAGCTGGATCAGGATGTTCGGGACAACATGGATGAGGCGAAGGCCATCGAGGTGATGCGGACGACCCCCTCGATCATCAAGCGGCCCTTGCTGGACACCGGCGATGCCCGCCATGTAGGCTTCTCCGAAAAGCAGTATCAGGAGATCTTCCCATGACCAAAGCGACTCGCCGGCCCACCGTCGACCTCACCGCCGAACTGATCAGCCGCCGCTCGGTCACCCCCGAGGATGCCGGCTGTCAGGCCCTGCTCGCCGAGCGTCTGGAGCGGATCGGCTTCGAACTCGAATGGATGCCCTTCGGCGAGGTGACCAACCTGTGGGCGAGACGCGGCAACGACGGCCCGCTGCTGGTCTTCGCCGGCCACACCGACGTGGTGCCCAGCGGCCCCGAGGAGAAATGGGGCTCGCCCCCTTTCACCCCCACCGAAAAGGACGGCATGCTCTTCGGGCGCGGCGCGGCGGACATGAAGGGGGGCGTGGCGGCGATGATTACCGCCTGCGAGACCTTCATCGCCGCCAACCCGAATCACGACGGTTCCATCGCTTTTCTGCTTACCAGCGACGAGGAGGGGCCGGCGAAGGATGGCACGATCAAGGTGATCGAGGCCCTGGAGGCGCGGGGCGACAGGATTGACTACTGCCTGCTCGGCGAACCCTCCTGCAATGAGCAACTTGGGGATTGCATCAAGAACGGCCGCCGCGGCTCCCTTAACGGCGACTTGATCATTCAGGGCATTCAGGGCCACGTCGCCTATCCCCACCGCGCCAAAAACCCGCTGCACGCCTTCGCGCCGACCCTCGCCCGCCTGTGCGCCGAGGAGTGGGACCAAGGCAACGAATTCTTCCCCCCCACCAGCTTCCAGATCTCCAACATGAGCATGGGAACCGGGGCGGATAACGTGATCCCCGGCGAATTGAACCTGTCGTTCAACCTTCGCTACAGCACCGAGCTGGACCAGGAGAAGATCGCCCAGCGCATGACCGCGATCCTCGACCAGGGCGACTTCGAGTACCAGATCACCTGGCGACTCTCCGGCCTGCCCTTTCTCACCCCCGGCGGCGCGTTGATCGACGCCACCCAGGATGCCGCCGAAGCGGTGACCGGCATTCGCCCCCAGCTCTCCACCTCCGGCGGCACCTCCGACGGCCGCTTCATCGCCCCCACCGGCGCCCAGGTGCTGGAGTTCGGCCTGCTCAACGCCACCATTCACAAGATCAACGAATGCGCCGCCATGGATGACCTGGAACAGCTCTCTTCCATCTACGTCGGGGTGCTGGAACGATTGCTGTAAACCGATGCCCCGTGGGAGCGGCTTGCAACCGCGACATCGAAGCCTGATCGAAGCCCGACAATCGCGGCTGCAAGCCGCTCCCACGAGCCGCCAGACATTCGACGAAATCCAGGCCTCGGCTGCCGAGCACGGCTCGGTGATCCTGGGGCAAACGCAAGGGTGCGTATAGCCGACACATCACTTTGAATCGCCCCCCCAAGGCAACAACAGTTTGCACATCCGCGAAAATCTCATTATCATTCCTCCCTTGGCGTCGCATTAACGATGCCGACGTGTAACATGATGGTCATGTTCGGCATGGCCGGTATATCTGGAAGGAAACCAGACGGAGCAATCCGCGACTCGAACCCCGCGCGCCTGTCAATGACGGAGCACGCATCCCAAGGGTGGACCCGATTTCGGGCCACCTTTTTTGTTTAAGGGAAGATTTCCCTTTACAGATAATCCGGATTTTAGCTTATGACGGACTATTTGATGGCCACCTACAAGCGCCTCCCCGTTCACTTCGAACGGGGCGAAGGCTGCAAACTCTGGGACAGTGAAGGCAAGGAGTATCTCGACGCCCTCTCCGGCATCGCGGTCTGCGGCCTGGGCCACGCCCACCCGGCGGTCAAGGAGGCGTTGTGCGAACAGGCGTCGACCCTGCTTCACACCTCCAACCTCTACGGCATCGCCCAGCAGGAGCGACTCGGCGCGAAGCTGGCGGAGCAATCCGGCATGGAGCGGGTCTTCTTCTCCAACTCCGGCGCGGAGGCCAACGAGGCCGCCATCAAGATCGCCCGCCTCTACGGTCATCAAAGAGGCGTCAAGAATCCGACCACCATCGTCATGGAGGGCAGCTTCCATGGCCGCACCATGGCGACCCTCTCCGCCACTGGCAACCGCAAGGTCCAGGCCGGCTTCGAGCCGCTGGTGCGCGGCTTCGTGCGCGTCCCTTTCAACGACATCGATAGCATCCGCGCCCTCGCCGAAAATCAGAGCGATATCGTAGCCGTACTGGTAGAACCGATTCAGGGCGAAGGCGGCATCAACATCCCCGACGAAGAGTATCTCACCGAACTGCGCGCCCTCTGTGATCAGCACGAGTGGCTGTTGATGCTCGACGAGATCCAGACCGGCATGGCCCGCAGCGGACGCATGTTCGCATTTCAACACAACGCCATCCGTCCGGATGTCATGACCCTCGCCAAGGGGCTGGGCAATGGCGTACCCATTGGGGCCTGCCTCGCCGCCGGCAAGGCCGCCGAGATCTTCACCCCGGGCACCCACGGCTCCACGTTCGGCGGCAATCCCCTCGCCTGCGCCGCCGCCAACGCCGTCATCGACACCCTTACCGAGCAAAACCTCGCGCAACGGGCCGATGAGCTGGGCGCGCGCATCCTCGCCGGCCTGGCGGATGCCCTGCAAGAGCAGGCAGGCATCGAAGAGATTCGCGGCAAGGGGTTGCTGATCGGCATCGAACTGGATCGCCCCTGCGGCGAACTGGTCGGACGCGCCCTGGAAAAGCGCCTGCTGATCAACGTCACCGCCGACAGCGTCATCCGCCTGCTACCGCCGCTGATCATGAGCGACGCCGAGGCCGACCGTTTGGTCGCCGAACTCGGCGCGCTGATTCGTGACTTTCTCGGCCAAAGCGCCGACTAAATCCCTGCCGAACCGATCAAACAGGAGCGTCTCGGCGATGACTGATACCACCCAAGGCGCGGTGCGCCACTTCCTCTCCCTTCTTGACCTCGCCCCCGAGGAGCTTGACCGGCTGATCGACCGCGCCATCGAGCTCAAGCGGATGCACTATGCCGGCGAAGACTTCGCGCCGCTGCGCAATCGCACCCTCGGCATGATCTTCGAGAAATCATCCACCAGAACAAGAGTATCCTTCGAGGCGGGCATGACCCAACTCGGCGGCCACGCCATCTTTCTCTCTCCTCGGGATACCCAGCTCGGCCGCGGCGAGCCGATCGAAGACAGCGCGCGAGTGCTATCGCGCATGGTCGACTGCATCATGATCCGCACCTTCGAGCACGAGAAGCTGGAGCTGTTCGCCGCATACTCCCGGGTACCGGTGATCAACGCCCTCACCGACATGCTTCACCCCTGCCAGCTCCTCGCCGACGTGCAGACCTATCGTGAACTGCGCGGCGACATTCGCGGCAAAACCGTGGCCTGGATTGGCGACGGCAACAACATGTGCAACTCCTACCTCAACGCCGCCCGGCAGTTCGGCTTCAAACTCGTCATCGGCTGCCCCGAAGGCTACGAACCCGACGCCGCCATCCTCGAAGGCGCCAAGGGCTGCTTTGAAATCACCCACGACCCCTTCGCCGCCGCCGAAGGCGCGCACCTGGTCACCACCGACACCTGGGTCAGCATGGGCCAGGAAGAAGAGAAGAACCGCCGCCGCAAGATCTTCGGCGGCTACCAGGTCACCAGCGACATGATGGCCGCCGCCGACAAGGACGCCCTCTTCCTCCACTGCCTCCCCGCCTATCGCGGCGAAGAGGTCGCCGCCGACGTCATCGACGGCCCGCAAAGCGCCGTCTGGCAAGAGGCCGAGAACCGTTTGCATGCCCAGAAGGCATTGCTTGAGCTGCTGCTGATCGGGAATGAGTAAAGGCTGATAGCATAAGGCAACGCGGTCGAGGTATCGTCCTGGTAACCGTTATCAGCACACCACGCGGTAGGTCGGCCCTCAGGCCGACTTGTCGTCCTGAAGGGCGACCTACAATGGCCAAGGCGATTTCCAGAATAGAGAATACCACTCCCTCTTCGACCAACCCGAGCATCGCCTCGCCCGCGGCAAAGGGTTCTTCTCGTTCTTCTCGTTACCAAGCTCTGAGATCAGACCTCCCAAACTGAGGTGTTAGTAATAGCGTAACCCATTGATGTACCTTGTGGATCGATGATTATTGGACAGCCGACTCTGACCGGAAGGCCTCAAGATGGCGGATTTCTTGGTTTTCGTCACCGAACCAGTCCCCCCCTTTCGCAAAGG
>JAABSM010000010.1 GCA_011390365.1 Gammaproteobacteria bacterium | reverse complement strand
GCAGTTAATTTGCTCGCATTTAATTTAATCCGAAATGCAATGGTCCAAGCTGCAGTTGAGCATGATAAAGAACCTCGCAATATTAGCTTCAGAGGTGCGGTTCAACTCATTCTAGCAAACGCTTTTACGATCGCAGGTCTGGCGAATCAATACATTAAGCAGCGGATCGCAGTAGTGCTATCGGCAATTGCCTCGAACGTAGTCGGGAACCGCACGCAAAGCCCGCAGCCGCGTGCGATCAAGCGACGCCCTAAGGGCTATCCGCTGCTGACTGTACCCCGAGAGGAAGCCGTGTTAGCTCTTTAAATTCAGATGGTTACAGGATCGCTAGCGCTATTAGGTACTGACCCCTTTTCTTCGTTTCGCGACCCCCTTTTTCGGACCGCAAACACAAGCAGATCATCTTCGCGGGGCCGGAATCGAACCTAATCAACAAAAAACTCGTGACTAAAACGCGCGCGAATGGCGCTTGACTCCCCTTCCGGTGTCGCCTGAACCATGAAGTTGACGATCTCCCGGTGAATCACCGGAAATTCGCCGATGTAGTAGATGGCGTCGCCCTCGCGGATCTCCCGCAGTTCGATATCCTTGGGCTTTTGCATCAGGTCGGCGGCTTCGACCTTGACCTTGGCGGGTACGGCTTCGCCGGTGGTGTCGGGGACTTCGCGAATGACGGAGATGTTGACCATGCCGCGGTGCCTGCTGCGGGTCAGGCCGTACTGTTTGGCGACTTCCGGAGTGAGAAAGTTGGTGATGAGGGCGTTGTAGTGGAGGGTGTAGCCATTGCTGGTAACCTGATTTTCTTCGCCGGCCCAGGCGATGGTGCTGATGAGGGCGGCGACAAGGAGTGGGACGGTGCGGATCATCGAAAGGCTCCCTTCGGCGTAGTGGTTTGTCTGGCGGCGTTGTGCCGCGGTATCGCGAACATTCGGTGGTTAGGCGGGCTGTGGCCGAAATGATTCCGGCTAGTGCAGCACCCGCCAAATAAGCAATAACACTATTTATATAAAAAACAATACCCTATGCCTCTAATTATTTATAGTCACTTGGCGTGTGAAGGGCTATCGCACAGCTCCAGGGTTGTACTCCAAACAGATGCCGCATCTATAACCAGCTGCACTAACTCGCCGCGCCCCGCTGACAGCGGTAGATGGCGATCTCGCCGAGCAGGTTGGGAAAGAAGGTGACGCCGGCTCGGGCCTGATGGGCATGGTCGACCACCAGCCGTTCCAGTATGGCGATGTTCTGCTTATCGCACAACCGTTCGAAGTCATCGAGGGTGCAGAGGTGGATGTTGGCGGTGTCGTACCAGTCGGCGGGCAGGGTGTTGGATTTGGGCATGCGACCGAGCAGGCCGAGTTGCAGCCGGTGGCGCCAGTAGCCGAAGTTGGGCAGGGTGACGATCCCTTCCCGTCCGACCCGCAGCATCTCCTTGAGCAGCAGGTCCGGGTAGTTCACCGCTTGCAGGGTCTGGGTCATGATGACGTAGTCGAAGGACTGGGTGTCGAAATCGGGCAGGCCGGCGTCGAGGTCGCACTGGATCACGGAGACGCCGCGGCGTACGCATTGAATGATATTCTCGGAGTCGATCTCCAGGCCATAGCCGTCGACCTGACGCTCGTCGCGCAGGGCGGCGAGCAGGGCGCCATCGCCGCAGCCGAGGTCGAGCACGCGACTGCCCGGGGTGATCCAGTTCTTGATGATCTCCAGATCGGCGCGCAATTCAGTCATACCCCAACTCCCCGGGCGACCCGCTCCATGTAGGCGCGCAGCACCTCGAAGTAATAGGTTATCGGCATCAAAAAGGCGTCGTGGCCCTGGGAGGCCTCGACCTCGGCATAGGTGACCTTGCGTCCCGCCTCGGTGAGGGCCTTGACGATCTCCCGGGAGCGGGCGGGGGAGAAGCGCCAGTCGCTGGTAAAGGCGGCGAGAAAGAATTCGCATCGGGTGGCGCGCAAGGCCTCGGCGAGATCGCCGCCGGCTTCGGCGGCGGGGTCGAAGTAATCGAGGGCCTTGGTCATGAGCAGGTAGGTGTTGGCGTCAAAACGGTCGACAAAGGAGACGCCCTGGTAACGCAGGTAGCTTTCAACCTGGAACTCGACATCGAAGCTGTAATTGATGCGCCCCTCGCGGAGTTCTCGACCGAATTTGGCGCGCATGGCGTCGTCGGAGAGGTAGGTGATGTGCCCCAGCATGCGCGCCAGCATCAGGCCGCGCCGGGGTACCACATCCCGTTCGTAGAAGCGGCCGCCATGGAAATCGGGGTCCGAAAGAATGGCCTGGCGGGCGACCTCGTTGAAGCCGATATTCTGGGCCGAGAGGCGGGGGGCGGCGGCGATCACCAGGGCGTGGTCGAGCAGGTCCGGGTAATCGATGGACCATTGCAGGGCCTGCATGCCCCCGAGGCTGCCGCCGATCACCGCAGCCCAGCGTTGGATACCGAGCCGCTCCATCAGCATCTTCTGGCTTTTGACCCAGTCGCGCACGGTGACGATGGGGAAGTCGGGGCCGTAATTGAGGCCGGTGGCGGGGTTGACCGAGGCCGGGCCGGTGGAGCCCTTGCAGCCGCCGAGATTGTTGGGGCAGACGATGAAGAAGCGGTTGGTGTCGAAGGGCTTGCCGGGGCCGATGGCGCTATCCCACCAGCCGGGCTTGCGATCCGACTCGGAGTGATAGCCGGCGGCGTGGTGGTCTCCGGAGAGGGCGTGACAGATCAGCAGTGCATTGCTGCGTTCGGCGTTGAGCTCGCCATAGGTCTCGAACCGCAGACTGAAGCCGGCGATGCTCTGGCCGCTGGCGAGGGCGAGGCTCTCCTCGAAGGCCTCGTTGCGGGGCGTTACGATGCCGACGGAGTCGCTCGCGGAGGGGTCATACATGGATCGGGATCCGATAAGGCATGGCGCGGGTCAGTAAGGAATCCAGCCGAACTCAGCTGGCGCTCTTGCGATCGACGACACGGGGCTTGGCGGCGCTACTGCCCGACAGCGGCTGGGCCGCGTTAAGGGTGTTGTGCATGTTGCGCAGGTTGGTCAGCTGCCGGGTAATCGCATTGTACTGCTTTTGCAGTTCGCTCATGCGCTTGGTAAGGGTCTCCTTGGAGTGACTGATCTTCTGCAAGTCCTTGAGGTGCTGCTCCATGTGGTCCTTGTGGTCGCGAATCTGGTAGATCAGGGGCTCCATGGCGGACTTCAACCACATGTCCACATCCTTGCCGGCGTGGTCGAAGAGGTCCTTGGCCTGGTTGACCATGGCGTTGACGAAACGACGCAGCACGAAGTGCTTCTCGGTCATCGCCATCACCGGGCTCTTGCGAAAGGCCTCGGCCTCCTGGAAAAGCAGTTCCAGGGAGACCCGGTAACGCATCATCGACAGCATCTTGGGCTGGGCGACGGTGAAGCCGTGTTCGTTCTGGAAGTGGCGGTAGATGCTGCGAATCAATTTGCGGATCGATTCACTCTGTTCCACCGCCGAGTGCATGTTGGCGCGCATGAATTCGAACAGGTCGCGCATGTTGACCTTGAGACCGTGGGTGGTCCAGTTGCCCTCCATCTGCTTGAGGGTCTCTTCGATCTTGACGTCGAGCTTCTTCAGGTCGAGGGTGTTGCGCAATACCGCCGATTGCTCCTGCAACACCTTGTGGCTGGCCTGAAAGCTGTTGACGTTCTTCATGTAGGAGGCCTGCTCGCGGCGGGTCTCCTTCATCATGTGTTCGATGACATCGTTGCTCTTGCCGCTAAGCTGTTTGAGCTCGTCGATCTGGGTCTTGACCCGATTGAGCTTGGAGGCGACGATGCCGTAGCTGTTCTCGACCATGTTGCCGATGCCGGAGATGATGGTCTCCTGGACGATGCGTTGGCGGGATTCGAGGATGTCGCTGGACAGGTAATCCTCCAGCGAGCTGAGGCGGCTCTTGATGAGCAGCTTTTCGTCGCGACGGATCTTGGCCAACAACCCCTTCTGGGCGCTGACCGGGAAGATCGCCTTCTGGTCGACGCCGAGGATCTTGGCGGTGGTCTCCACCTGGCGCTGGACCATCGCCTCCACCGCAGAGACGCTGGAGAGCTCGTCCCACAGGGTGTCGATCTTGTTGAGCACCACCATCAGCCCCTTCTTGCGGTTGCTGTGGAAGTTGCGAATGTGGCTCTGCCACATCTCCAGGTCCGACTTGGTGACGCCGGTATCCGCCGCCAGCAGGAACAGGATCGCCTGGGAGGAGGGTAGCATGTTGAGGGTCAGCTCCGGCTCGCTGCCGAGGGCGTTGAGGCCCGGCGTATCGAGGATGGAGAGGCCCTTTTGCAGCAGGTGGTGCGGAAAGCTGATGATGGCGTGACGCCACTTGGGGATATCCACCTGTTGCGGCGGATTCTTTTCGTTGGCGTAGAGCTCTTCGTCGTAGAGGCCGAGACGAATCGCCTCTTCTCGGGGCGCGCGACGGGTGGCGACCACCTCTTTGAGCGTCGCCTCGATCTGATCCGCCGAGTCGGGATTGAGTTTGGTGCTCTTCCACTTGGAGAAGTCCTTCTTGTACTCGGCGAGGGAGGTGTCGGTAAGACGGGTCTCGATGGGCAGCAGACGAATGTAGGATTCGCCCCGCTTCTTGTCCCAGAACATCTCGGTGGGGCACATGGTGGTGCGCCCGGCGGTGGAGGGGAGCAGACGGCGGCCATAGTCAGCGAAGAAGATGGCGTTGATCAGCTCCGTCTTGCCGCGGGAGAATTCGGCGACGAAGGTGATGCTGAGGTGTTCGCTATCGAGGGCCGAGAGACATTCGCTGATCTGCTTCTCGGCCGCGGGGGTGCCGAGGCGGGACTTCTTGAGCCAGGTGCGATACTGGTCTACGGTCTGAATCAGCTGGCTTTTCCACTGCTCGTAGGAATCCACCTGCCGTTCGAGTTTTGTCTTGGCCATCGCCCGTTCCTCTGATGCCGCCTTAGAAAGTCGCTATAACGAACCAAAATAAAAAGGATTATAGCCCAATTTCACTCTCCTGGGACCCTTGCTTGCCGATCGAGTCGACAATTTTCTCCGCGAACGTCGTCCCAGGCGCCGAAAGGCTGGCGCCCGGGTCGGATTCATACCTTCTTGTACCGTTCATCCTCTTCCTGCTGCTTGCGGGCGATCTCGATCTGGCGGCGCGCCTCCCACACCTCCTGGCGCTCCTCGACCCGTTTGGACCAGGCGTCATCCTTTTCCGGGATCGAACGCTCGCCGAAGAAGACCTGACGCATCAGCTTGTAGCCGAATTGCAGCAGCGGCAGATCCTCGTTCTCGAAGGTCTTGTAGACGGCGTCCTCCAGATCATAGGTATTGCGGAAGTTGTCGCTGAGAACAAACCGACGGAAACGGTCGATATCATAAGAGCACATGAAAAAGAACTGCAAACTGCTCTCCGGCGGCCGCCCTACCGAGGGTCCGGCGGAACGCTTCTTGAGCATGATCTGAAGCCACTCGCGATTGTGGTTGGCATAGGCGGCGATCTCCTGCTCACCAAGATACTCCTGGATGGTCAGCTCCCGCTCCTCTTCATGGCCCTTGCAATGCGCTTCGGTAACCAGGAAGTAGTGGGTCTCGTCCTCGGAGACGCCGGCGCGGCGCATCGCCATGTGCCCAACCGGATAATAGCGGCAGGCGGTGGGGCGATCCTTGTAGACGCTGCACCCCTCCTCGGTCACGAACAGGCAGGCGCCGTCCTCGTCGGTACGCAGCTTGATGCCGGGGAGACCATCCTGATCCATCTGAAACGGCACGGTGTGGGCCTTGAGGAAGTCGGTGGAGCTCATCCCGAGGTGCTCCTTGAGGCGCAGCACGTCATAGGGGGTGAGGGTGATATCCGCCTGCTTGCAACAGGCGTTGAAGCAGGAGATGCCCTTGTGACAACGGAATTGAATCCGCGAGCCCAGCTCCAGCTTGGCCGGTACCATGTCGCTCCTGAACGGAACCTCGAACTCTTCTTTCATGACGAACTCTCCTGGCGCGAAGCACCCGCGGGCGCCCCGCCGCTTCGATTCAAACCCGACCCTCCGCGACGACCGGAACCCATGGCCCGGGGAGGGCCGCCCTGGACTTTGCGCGATTCCAGCAAACGCAGATGGTGGGCATCGGCTTGAAACACAAGATCCGCCGCCCACTTGCCCGTGGCGTGAACCCGGCCTGGGCGTGGCAGGCGGCCGATCCCCGCGACCAGCGGCGACGTAATCAAAAATTAATCGACGGAATATACCATACCTCGCCCGGCAATACACAACGAACCCTTCAAGTGTTTCAGCCGCTCACACCCCGTATCGCGCCCGATAGGCCTGAACCTGATCAAGGGTTTCGACCATGGCGTCGCCCTCTCCGGAGAGGTAACCGATCAGGTCGTCGAGGCGCACGATGGCATGCACCGGGACGGCATAATCCCGCTCGATCTCCTGGATCGCTGAAAGCGCGCCCTGGCCCCGCTCCTGTCGATCCAGGGCGACCGCCACGCCGCACGGCTGGGCGCCATTGGTGCGAATGATCTCCATCGCCTCACGTATCGCGGTGCCGGCGGTGATGACGTCATCGATCACCAGCACCCGGCCTTCCAGGGGATGACCGACGATACTGCCCCCTTCGCCATGGTCCTTGGCCTCCTTGCGATTGAAGGCATAGGGTTTGTCGATACCATGTTCGGTGTACAATGCGGCGGCGGTCAGGGCTGCCAGGGGGATACCCTTGTAGGCGGGGCCGTAGATCAGGTCAAAGGCGATCCCGCTGGCGACGATGGCACGGGCATAGGCGCGGCCCAGGGCCGCCAGCGCGCTGCCGTTGTTGAGCAGGCCGGCATTGAAGAAGTAGGGGCTGGACCTGCCCGATTTGAGGGTAAACGCGCCGAAACGCAAGGCGCCCCGATCAAGGGCGACGGAGAGGAATTCTCGCTTGTAATCCTGCATAATGGACCTCCACCAAAGGAACCCCGCATTCTGATAAGGAGCGAGAGCGGATGCAAGAAAAAAGTCCGGTAGCGGAGAGCGACAAGGGACCCGAGGGGTTTCGGGAGATCCTGCGCGCCTATGGTGAACGGCGCGTGATCACCATGGGTTTTCTCGGCTTTTCCGCCGGGCTGCCGTTGTTGCTGATCTTCTCTTCGCTGTCGATCTGGCTCACCGAGGCGGGGGTGGAGCGCTCGTCCGTGACCCTGTTCAGCTGGGCGGCGCTGGGCTACTCCTTCAAGTTCGTGTGGGCGCCGCTGATCGACCAACTGCCGCTGCCGTGGCTGACGCGCCGCCTGGGGCGTCGCCGCGGCTGGCTGCTCACCGCCCAGCTGGCGATCATCGCCGCGATCGCGGCGATGGCGCTGATCGATCCGGCCGAGCATCTCTACCTGATGGCGGTGGCGGCGACCGTACTGGGCTTCTCCTCCGCCACCCAGGATATCGTCATCGACGCCTTTCGCATCGAATCCGCGCCGCCCAAATTGCAGGCGCTGATGTCATCCGCCTATATCGCCGGCTACCGCATCGGCATGCTGGCGGCCGGGGCCGGGGCGTTGAAGCTGGCGGCGGCCTTCGCCAGCGGCGATGGCTACGACTATGGGGCCTGGCGCTCCGCCTACCTGTGGATGGCGGCGGCGATGGCGATCGGCATCATCACCACCCTGCTCGCCCGGGAACCCGAAAACGAACCCAAGGCGGATCGCCACCTCCTGGAGCCCAGCGAATACGCCCGCTTTCTGACCCTGTTCGTGATCGCCGTGATCGCCTTCGTAGGCGGCTTCATGGGCTTTGGCGCCGCCGCGGAGGGCGTCAAATCCTCCCTGGCGCCCCTTCTCGGCGAAGGCTTCTCCGGCCTGATCGGGGAGAGCCTGCGCCTGGGGCTGGCGGTGGTCGCCGCGATCGCGGCGGGCAGGATCGCCGTCGCCGCGGGACTGCTAGAGGCGGGCCTGTTCAGCCGCACCTATATCGAACCCGCCAGCGACTTCTTTACCCGCTACGGCAAGCTGGCGTTGATGATCCTGCTGCTGGTGGGTTTCTATCGGGTCTCCGATATCGTCCTCGGGGTCGTATCCAACGTCTTCTACACGGAGATGGGTTACACCAAGGACCAGATCGCCAATATCGCCAAGACCTTCGGCCTGTTCATGACCCTCGCCGGCGGGTTCCTGGGCGGGGGGCTGGCGCTGCGTTTCGGCGTGATGCCCATCCTGTTGCTCGGCGCCCTGCTCTCCTCACTGACCAACCTGCTGTTCGTGCTGCTCGCCAACAGCGAACCCTCGGGCTGGCTGCTGACGCTGGTCATCGCCGCCGACAATCTCAGCGCGGGGCTTGCCAGCGCCGCCTTCGTGGCTTATCTTTCAGGGCTAACCAATATCTCCTTTACCGCCTTTCAGTACGCGGTCTTCAGTTCGCTCATGACCCTTTTTCCCAAGATTCTCGGCGGCTACTCCGGGGCCATCATTGACAATCTCGGCTACAGCAACTTCTTCATCGGCACCGCCATCCTCGGCCTGCCCATCGCGTTGCTGATCTGGGGCCTGCAAAAGCGACATCACGGCGGGGTTTAGCGCGGCGTTGGACGGTCAATGGCTTCCCTATCTCGCCGCCTTCGCCAGCGGCCTCTTCGGCGGGGTGCATTGTATCGGCATGTGCGGCGGCATCGTCGGAACCTTGACGTTAGGAATCCCGTCAAAGCGACGGATGCATTTTTTCACCCAACTGCCCTTCCATATCGCGTATAATTCTGGGCGTATCCTAAGCTATATCATCGCCGGTGCGGTGATGGGCGGCATCGGGATGTTACTCGCCGGCATCATGCCGGTGTATGTGGCGCAACGGGCGCTGCTCGCCGCCGCCGGCGTGTTCATGCTGCTGCTGGGGCTCTATATTGGCGGGTGGTGGCGTATACTAGGGGTAACAGAAAGGCTGGGCAATGGGATCTGGAAGCGACTGGAACCCCGGGCCCGACGATTGCTGCCGATTAACAATCCTCGAGGGGCGTTTATTGTCGGCGCGGTGTGGGGCTGGATCCCGTGTGGTCTGGTTTACGCCATGCTCGCCAACGCCGTAGCCGCCGGTTCGCCGGCGGGGGGAGCCGGGATTATGCTGGCGTTTGGTCTGGGCACGCTTCCCAACCTGGTGGGCATGGGCCTGCTTGCCGGTGCGGCGGCGCACCTGGCCCGCTCGACCATCGCCCAGAGGGTCGCCGGGGTGATCATTTTCGGCTTCGGAGTATGGACGATTTGGAGCGCCATCTGAATTCGCGGAAGTTTCAAGGACGAAACGAATACGGCCCTCCGTGCGGTCGCTCGACCGCTCGCGCGAGGCCGCAAACAGTAATGGGTAAAAGGATCGCAAGATGAATGATTTCCGTGACTTTCAGAACCTGACGGAAACCTCCGAGGAAGAGAGGGACCAGATTGATCTCCTCGAGTACGTCAGGCTCGCGTGGAAACACAAGTGGAGCATACTCGGTCTGGCGCTGTTCGGCACCCTGTGGGCGATGTTCATCGCCTCGTCAAAGACACCTATCTACCAGTCCACCGCCACCCTCCTCCTGGAAGAACCCATGCAGGGGAGAATCATCAATATCCAGGACGTCTACGCCACGGACTCCAAAAGCTATCACGCTACCCAAATCGACATATTAAACTCCCAATCCCTCGCTGAGAAGGTGATGGAGCGGCTCGACATGACTCCCGAACTCCCGACCGAGCAAACAGAGCCCGAGTCAGAGCCCAGGCCGAGCAGCATGATCGGCGAAATCCGGGAATTGGTGGTGGAACAGCTCAAAGAGCAATTGCAGGTGCTGGGTTGGAGACCGGCGGAATACGACCATCCAAGCCGTACGGAGGTCATCAAGCTCGGCGCCATTAACAGGTTTCGCGGAGGACTTACGGTTACCACCCAACAGGGAAAGTCCAAACTGATCCACATCTCCTACCGATCCCCTGATCGCCATCTAGCCGCCCGAGTTCCCAACGCCTTGGCCGAGGTCTACATCGAGAGCGAACTGGAGGCACGACTGCAGATGACGAGCAAGGCCAACACCTGGCTCATGGAGCGTCTATCAGGCTTGCGGGAGAAACTGCGTGAGTCGGAGACGGCTCTTCAGGACTATCGGGAAAAGGAGGACATCGTCGCCATCAACGGCTCCTCCACCCTCACCGGCCAACGCCTGGAATCCGCTAGCACGCAACTCAACGAGGCAGAAAAAAGGCGAAATCAGATTCGCATGTCGCTGGAGCAGATCCGGGGTTTCAGCCACGCCTCGATCGAACGCCTCAATTCCGTCCCGGCGATCATGGAGGATGGAACCTTCGCCAGCCTCCGTCAACGAGAAGGGGAGGCGCAACAGACGGTAGAGGCCTACTCCAAACGATACGGCCCGAAGCACCCCAAGATGGTAGAGGCCGAAAGCAATCTGGAGTCTGCCCAGGAAAGCGTGCGTGCGCGACTGGATCTCATCCTCGCCGGCCTGGAGGAGGAGTACAAGATCGCCAACGCCAACGTCGCCAACCTGCGCCGCCAGGTCAATGCGGCCACCGACGAGATCCAGCAGCTCAACCGAAAGAGTCACGAGCTATCGGTGCTCGAAAGAGAGGTGGAGACCAATCGCCAGCTCTATGACCGCTTTCTCAGCCGCTTCAAGGAGACCAAGGAAGCGAGCGACCTGGAAAAGGTGACTGCTCGCGTCGTCGACCCCGCAGCTCCAAGCCTCGGCCCCATCTATCCGAACAAGAAAAAGATCACTTCCACCGGAACCCTGATCGGGCTGGCGATCGGGCTGGCGCTTGCCTTTCTGCTCGAGCTCATGGACAAGACCCTGAAAGGGCCGAAAGAGATCGAAGAGAAGCTGCGCATCTCTTCCCTTGGCGCCATTCCCCATATTCGCCTCAAGAAACGTCGCAAGGAAACCCCCCTGGACCACGCCCGCGACAACCCCAACTCTTTTTTCGCCGAGTCGATCAGAACCATGCGTACCGGCGTACTACTATCGGGACTCGACAACCCCAAGAAAGTCATTCTGGTCACATCCAGCATCCCCGGCGAGGGCAAGAGCACGGTTGCCATGAATCTGGCAAACTCCATCGGCGACATGGAGAAGGTACTACTGATCGACGCCGACATGCGCCGCCCCACCGTCGCCAAGCACTGGGGACTGGCCAAGGAAACCAAGGGACTATCCGAGTTCGTATCCCAGACCGCCAAGCTGGGAGAGTGCGTACACGCCATCGAGGACAGCAAGGTCTACGTCATGCCGTCCGGGGCGGTACCGCCCAACCCCCTGGAGCTGCTCTCCTCGAAGCGCTTCGCCGCATCCATCACCGGCCTGAGCAATACCTTCGACTACATCATCATCGACAGCGCCCCGACCCTGGCGGTCAGCGACGCATTGGTGCTCTCATCCCACGTCAGCGGCGTTGTCTATGTCATCAAGGCCGCAAGCACCCCTTCACCGCTGGTACGCGACGGCATCAAGCGGCTCCAAAAGGCGAACGCGCATATCATCGGCGGCGTCCTCAACTCCATGCCGATCACCACCAAGAACAAGGGCTATGGTCGCTACCGTTACCTCGGTTACTATCACAAGGAGTACTACGGATCCTACGGTTACAGCAAAGAGACTGGGGTATAGCGGACCTTGATCGACATCCATTGCCACTTGCTGCCGGGTATCGATGACGGGGCATCGGATCTGCGCGAAGCCCTCGCCCTCGCCCGCATCGCGGTCGCCAATGGCATCACCCATGCGGTAGCGACGCCCCATATCCATTTGGGACGTTACGAAAATGACAGCGGGCGCATTGAACAGGCGCGGGACAGGCTATGGGATGCGCTTGGCGAAGCGGAGATCTCCCTGGGGCTCGGTTTTGCCGCGGAGGTTCGCATCGACCCCATGATACTGCCCATGCTGGACGAGGGGCGCATTCCCTTTCTGGGCATGGTCGACGGTTACCATATCATGCTGCTGGAGTTTCCCCACAGCCACATCCCGCCCGGCAGTGACAAGCTGGTGAGCCACTTGCTGGGCAGGAATATTCGCCCGATGATCGCCCACCCCGAGCGCAACCGGGACATCATGGCCAATCTTGCCAAGGTGGAGCCCTTCGTGCGCCTGGGGTGTCTGCTCCAGGTTACCGCGGGTTCCGTGGCGGGCTATTTCGGCGCGGAGTCGCGTCGCAGGTCGATACAGATGCTGGAACAGGGTTGGGTCGAGGTGCTGGCTTCGGATGCCCACAACCTGGATTACCGCCCTCCCGAGCTGGAGAGCGGACGCCAGGCCGCCGCCGAGGTCATCGGCGACGCCGCGGCGTGGGATCTGGTAATGACCAACCCGCTCAGGATCGTGGCCACGGGAACCGACTACTAACCATGAACCGCGCCCCCTCACGAACCCGCCGCTGGATCATCGTCGGCGTCGCCATGCCGCTGCTGCTGACGCTGCTGTGGATATCGGCGGAACGCACCTACGCCGGCATCCTGGACTACTTCATCGAACGCGCACTCACCCAATGGGAGAGCGACAAACATCCCCCCCCCCTGGACCGGGTGCGCCAGACCATGCAACTCTTCGAGGACGCCATTGCGCTGACGCCGAACGACCCACGTCTGCTGGCGCGCGGCGCCCGCCTCAATGAATGGATCGCCTGGCACGCGAGAGATCAGCGCGAAACCTATCGACGCACCATGCAGCGAACCCTGGAGCTATATCGCCGCAGCCTGCACGCCCGTCCGGGATGGCCCTATACCTGGATCGATTTCGCCGCCGCCAAGGCCAAGGTCGGGGAGTTGGATGAAGAGTTCAACGCGGCATTTCGCAATGCCTTGGAACTGGGCCCCTGGGAGATGGCGGTGCAGACGGGTGCGGCCAATCTCGGCCTGAAGAACTGGCGGCGTCTGAGTCATGAAAACCGCGAGTTGATGGACCGCAATATCGCCAACGCCATGGCCATACAAGAGAGCAAGCTCTTCAACGCCATTCGTAGCTCCAACAACCTGCATCTGTTCTGTTTCGCTTTTCAGGAAAACCCGCGCATCGCCGAATATTGCGAAAAGCAGCACATCTACTGACACACCGCGACCCGCTACCCGAAAAAAGCGCCATGACCACCCTCTGCACAACCCTCAAAGCCCTGCTCCTGGCGCTGTTGCTACTGGGAATGGGCGTCGGCCCCTCCGCCCAGACCGCGGCGCCCGCGGTTGAAAATGATACCGCCCAGGAAGAGTCCGCTCCCGAAGAGACAGCGCAGGCTCTCCCCGAAAGCCCGCGCGCGGCGATCAAACAGTTTCTCGATGCCATGAACGAGGTCAAGCGGGGAGAGCCCAAGGAGATGGACCAGGCCCTGGCAACCCTCGACCTCTCGGACATCAACCCGCTGGTGCGTCGCGAGCAGGGCATTAACCTCGCCTGGACCCTGCTGGAGGTCATCGATCGTACCCGCTATGTTGAATTCGACAAGGTCCCCGAGCGGCAGACGGGGGAACCCTGGCTATTCGAGAAGTACCCCCAGGGAGAGGTGCGCATCCACGCCAACGACCAGGGCCAGTGGCGCTTCGATCGCCAGACCCTGGCCAATCTGCCAAAGATCCTGGATGGCCTGGAAAACAGCAAGCCCGTCGTCGAGGGCGGCGATCGCTCCTACCTGCCCTGGCATTTGCGATTCCGCGCCCAGCTCCCGGACCACCTCAAGCAGGCCCCCTTCATCCTGGAGAACTGGCAGTGGATCGGGATCCTGATCACCATCGCCAGCGGCCTGTTGCTGGACAAGCTCCTCAGCCTCCTGCTCCACCTGCTGGTTCAGCGCTGGAAGGCAAGACGGGCCCACCCGCACTACCAGGAACTCTCCCCCGACATCCTGCGCCCCGCCGGCCTGATGGCGATGGCCTTCGCCTGGTGGGCGGGCATCAACCTGATGGGATTACCCGAGGGGGCAATGCTGATCCTGCTGGTGGCGGTCAAGTTCGTCGCCTCCATCTCCGGCGTCTGGGCCGCCTATCGCCTGATCGATCTGGTCAGCGCCCATCTACTGAAAAAAGCGGAACAGACCGAAAGCAAGCTCGACGACGCGCTGGTCCCCCTGATCCCCAAATCTCTCAAGGTCTTCATCACCGTCGTCGGCTTCGTCTTCATCGCCGACAACCTCAACATCGACATCTCCAGCCTGCTGGCGGGCCTGGGCTTGGGCGGCCTGGCCTTCGCCCTCGCCGCCAAGGACATGGTCCAGAACCTATTCGGCTCCATCACCGTGCTCCTCGATCGCACCTTCAGCGTCGGCGACTGGATCCTGGTCGAGGGCATCGAGGGTACCGTCGAGGAGATCGGCTTTCGCAGCACCCGCATTCGCACCTTCTACAACTCGCTGATCACCGTCCCCAACTCCCGCTTCATCACCGCCGAAGTGGACAACATGGGACAACGCACCTATCGGCGCTTCACCACCAACCTCTCTCTGGCCTACAATACCCCCCCGGATCGCATCGAGGCGTTTTGCGAAGGGGCGCGGGAACTGGTTCGCCTGCACCCCTACATGCGCAAGGATTACTACCACATCTACCTCAGCGGCTTTGCCGATTCGGCGGTCCAGGTGCTGGTTTACGTCTTCTGGTCGACCCCGGACTGGGGCACCGAGCTGCGCGAAAGGCATCGTTTCCTGCTTGACCTGATGCGCCTGGCACAG
Organism: Gammaproteobacteria bacterium; assembly: GCA_011390365.1. Lineage (GTDB taxonomy): Bacteria > Pseudomonadota > Gammaproteobacteria > Chromatiales > Chromatiaceae > SLIM01. The sequence goes on along the minus strand of JAABSM010000010.1, from coordinate 55,664 downwards.
CGTCTGGACGTAGAGTTCGCCTACCCGACCCGCACCCTGTACATGCGCGGCGAATCGCCGGAAACACAGCAAGCGCCGCACCGCGGAGACGAGGCCCGGCAACATGCGCGCAACGAGGCCAAGTCGATCGTCGAACACACCACCGGACTGGGCGTCATGCCGCCACCGGTACAGTACTGAAATGCCGCCAACGGAGAATATCGACCCATGAAGAACTTCATCACCAAGACCCTCGGCGGTGCGCTGCTGGCGCTACTCACCTCGCATCCCCTCCACGCCGCGACCGACATCCCCGACGAAGGGACCCTCGCCTACCGCAACGGCGACTATACCCGCGCCTTTCAGATCTGGAACAAGGGGGCGCAGCAGGGAGATTACCGCGCCCAGTTCCTGCTGAGCAGCCTCTATGCCGAAGGACAGGGCGTCCCCAAGGATCCGGAGACATCCATGAAGTGGCTTAACGCCGCCGCCGCCGGCGGCTTCGACGCCGCCCAGTTCAACCTGGGCAACAACTATTACAATGGAATAGGGGTAGAGCAGGACTACCAAAAGGCGGTCGCCTGGTGGAGTCGTTCGGCCCGCCAGGGTTTCACCCAGGCCCAATACAACCTCGGTGTCGCCTACCTCACCGGCAAGGGCGTCGAACGCAACGACAAGGAGGCGGTACGCTGGTTCGGTCAAGCCGCCATCGCCGGCTCCGAAGTCGCCCGCGAGATCCTCGACAAGATGGGTATAGATATCTACGGACCCCGCGCCGGCGCCAGCAACCCGCAACCCGCACCGGGTCAGCAAGCCGCGCCAGGCCAAGCACCCGCCGCGAATCCACCGCCAGCGGCGGAAAACTGGCTCAGCGCCCAACCCAACGCAAGCTACACCATACAACTACTCAGCACCCCGGACAGGGAGAAGGCGCTGAATTTCGGATCTACCCTGGGCAACCAGCACCCCACCGCCATCATCCCCTTTCATCACAAGGGTGCAACCTGGTACAAGGTGGTGCTGGGGCACTACCCCGATCACGCAAGCGCCAAGCAGGCGATGCAGCAACTGCCCCTGAAGGCCTGGAAGACCGACGGCTGGCCGCAACGCATAGGCGATCTGCGCAACATCATGATCGCCGAGTAACTCCGTTACCGATCCACCAGAAGTCATACCACACAACTCACCGACAACTTCGAGACACCCATTTCACCATGACGATCAAGACCCGATTCGCCCCCAGTCCTACCGGTTACCTCCACGTCGGCGGCGCCCGCACCGCTCTCTTCTCCTGGCTCTACGCCCGCAAGCATGGCGGCCAATTCGTTTTGCGGATCGAAGACACCGACCTGGAACGCTCCACCGCCGAATCGGTGAACGCCATCCTGGAAGGCATGACCTGGCTCGGCCTGGAGTATGACGAAGGCCCCTTCTACCAGACCAAACGCTTCGACCGCTACAACGAGGTGATCGATCAACTGCTGGAGAGCGGCCACGCCTATCGCTGCGACTGCCCCAGGGAGCGTCTCGACCAACTGCGGGAAGAGGCGATGGCGCGCAAGGAGAAGCCCCGTTACGACGGCTGTTGCCGTGAAAAAACGGTCAATCCCGACGAACCCCACGTGGTACGCTTTCGCAACCCCCTGGACGGCGCGGTGGTGATGGATGACATGGTGCTGGGTAAAATGGTATTCGAAAATCGCGAGCTGGACGACCTGATCATCCGCCGCAGCGACGGCTCCCCCACCTACAACCTTTCCGTCGTAGTGGACGACATGGACATGGAGATCAGCCACGTCATCCGCGGCAACGACCACGTCATGAACACCCCGCGCCAGATGAACATCCTCCACGCGCTGGGCAAGGCGCCGCCGAAATACGCCCATGTACCGATGATCCTGGGCGACGACGGCGCCCGCCTCTCCAAGCGCCACGGCGCGGTCAGCGTGATGCAATATCGGGAACAGGGCTTCCTCCCCGAGGCGCTGCTCAACTACCTGGTGCGCCTCGGCTGGTCCCACGGCGATCAAGAGATCTTCTCCCTCGACGAGCTGACCCAGCTGTTCGACATCGACCAGGTCAACAAGGCCGCCTCCGCCTTCAACACCGACAAGCTGCTGTGGCTCAACCAGCACTACATCAAGAGCGCCGACCCCGCCCGCGTCGCCCACCTGCTCGGTTACCACCTGGGCAAGCGAGACATCGACCCCGCCAACGGCCCGGAACTGATGGACGTGGTCATGGCCCAGCGCGAACGCGCCCAGACCCTGGAAGAGATGGCCGAGATCAGCGAATTCATCTACCGGGACTTCGACGACTTCGATGAAAAAGCCGCCAAGAAACACCTGCGTCCGGTCGCAAGGGAACCGTTGGAGCGGATGTTGGTGGCTCTGGAGGCGCTAGAGGAATGGACTCGCGAAAAGCTTCACGCCACCGTCGAACAGGTCGCGACGGAACTGGGACTCAATATGGGCAAGGTCGCCCAACCCCTGCGGGTGGCGGTAGTGGGGCGTGCCGCCTCGCCCGGCATCGACGACACCCTTTTTCTTGTTGGCAAGGAGGCTACACTAAGACGCATTGACGAGGCCTTGGGATATATCTTTGATCGGGAGGCTAACACCGGGGAAGGTTAAATCCCTTCAACATGGAGGGGGGGCTATCGATTATTTACTCGCATGCCTATGCCTTCCACACTACCTGCAGCATTGCGCCAATCTTTACGTTGCGCGACGCGCAGGTGTTCACGCCTTGCGTACAGGGCGAAATGCAGGCCAGCCGGAGCTATACATTCCCGAAAATCCCCTGTCATCTGGGACAAAGGCGTCTGGTTTTGGTTAAGCGAGCATTCTCCATGACACGTTGCAGGAGTTCCGCTGGTAGTATCAAGCTTTATAGCGATGTACAGTTTTTCGGAACATATTCCTCCCTCCATCCAGCACCGCTCCCGCTTACCGAACAACTCCAAGCGCCGCTACCAGCCCGCTCCATAACCACAACCGTGCCAACGATGGGTGCTGAGGCATGCTTCCCCATTGTACCTCGAATACTACCAATCCCTTCGCCAGTAAAATGCGACTCGCACTCCCAAATCAAACTGGAGCCACTGTAGCCTGCTTCTGGACAGGCATTCACCGGCTGACCACGAAACATCTGTTCATCAACAATGCTCTTTACCCAAGCCATCTCACTGACAACAACCTGGACTTGAGTCTTGGCAATGTATTGCTGGTATGCCGGTATGGCTATTGACGCTAATATGCCAATGATCGCGACAACGATCATCAACTCGACGAGCGTAAAACCTCCGTGAGGCCTTTTCATGTTACCCCCTTGTAAAACCATCAACTCGTTTTCACCTATGACTGTAAGACTTGGCGGAACATCTCTTGCGACTTGGCTCGATATGCGAGCACAAGCCATGCCAGATTCATGATGCAGCGAACCACAGCACGAAAAATACCAGCGGAAGAACCCCGCTCGTTGCCGTTTTACCCTGGATAGCAGCCCCCTCGTGAATGACGGAACACCTCTCACCGTCGATAGTTTAGCGCACCATCAGGATAAACTGACACTTTTCGTCACATGGAGACGACAAGACTCAAAACTCGTCGGCGTATCCTTACTGCCTTGGGCGTCGCTCCTTTTTTGGGTAATTTTGAGCAGTCAGTTTTTCTCTCATGTTTTAGGCATCCTTCATATCCCTTCCATTGCAGTTTACACTTTCCTATGGGAGCGAGGGCATCCTGCCCTCGTGAGGGCTGGAAGCCCTCACTCCCAGGACCACGGAGTGTCAACTAGAGTATGAAGGATGCCATGTTTTACCTGTTCAACGATTATTTCGGCCTCTCGAGTTGACTTGATCCAAATCCTATTCAAGACACTGGACAAACCGTCGCATTAACAATTTTTTCGTGGCGGCTTCTTCACTCCAGGAATGCCGCTATCGGTCTCGATCATCATTCTGGTCATAGTAGCCAAAAGTTCAAAAGTCACGCCCTGCGCACTTGAACTCCCCCCCTAGACCGACCGAAGTTTCGGTCAAGCCCCAGCGCCAAATCCCCATTAATCCGACACATCCAATCTCTTGTTTAACTCGTGTATCCGGCTCAGCACGAGCGCCTTACCTTCTGGGTCATCATCCAGTAACGGCAACATTTTGCCCAGGTAATAACGTGCCTCTTCATACTTCTCGAATTTATAACAATAATTACCTATATTAGCTAGAACTACCAATGAGTTGGGGGAGTGATTCGCAGCGTGCGTCCACAACGTATAGTTACTTTTCCAAACTTTGATATACTCCTTGGTCGAACTGGATAAAAAAAAGAACACAACCACTAATACCAACACCGAAAATGCGCGACCAACGCGCTTTCCGCCAGAAACCAATCTTGCGAAAAGCACGCCCGATAGAATATAAATCGGGATTAAGGGCATGTAAGCATATCGATCAGCGCTGATCTGGGCTCCTACCTTTACGACCCCAACAACAGGAAGGAGGGTAACCAAATAGACGAGCCAGCAAACCAGCCACCAGGGTTGGCCTTTTTTCATGCCATAAATCGCCAGGATTGTAATCGCCATCAGCCCCGCAAACGAAGGCAAATAGTCGACAATGGAAAGCTCTTCCGAGATCGGATAGAAGGGAGAGAAAAATACAGGAAAAAGAAATTTTGACAGATACGACCAGTAAGACGATAGAATGACGGCGATCTTATGGAATATATCCAGTGCAGGCGCCTCGCTGATGGGTCCTTGCTGCGCCGACATCGTCATGTACGCCAGAAAAAGCGATGCAAGGATGAAAGGTGTTTTTTCAACCAGTAAATAGCCGTAGGTGCCGCGCGAAAAAGCCCCTCTCCCCGTTGCGCCATACGCTACCCGACGCAACGGATAGACATCCAATAACAAGAGAACCACGGGGATACTAATCGCCATTGGCTTTGAAGCCATTGCCATCGCGGCGCACAAGAGCGCCAACCAATAATTAAACGCCTTTTCCGTTTCCGAAAATCTTATGTAAAACCATATACAAAGAAGCGTGAAAAACAGAAACAATACATCCTTTCGCTCCGCTATCCATACAACAGACTCCACATGCTGGGGATGTACAGCCAGGAGCAGCGCGGCAAAAAACGACGCCAGCATATCCGTCGACTCATATTTTTTCTCATTTCCATGGTGCTTGCTCAGTAACGCAAAAGAGACAAAAAAAAGAAGAACGGCATTAACCCCGTGCAGAACAACGTTAGTCAGATGGAATCCCCAAGGATCCAATCCACCATAGATGCTGTAGTCCAGCATATATGAAAACCAGGTAACTGGATGCCAGTTATGAAAATGTTGGGTTGTCAGTGCCCAGTGTATATTTTCAACATTAAATTCTTGTATATGATCATTATTTACTAAATAGTGAGGGGTATCCCAGACGAAGCCGTTATCCATCGCACCGGCATAAACAAGAAACACCAGGCACGCCAGCGCCAATGAAAGTGCCGTCATTCTTACTCCGACATGCGGCGTCCAAAAGTCAGTGAGTCTGGAAGTCATTCACATACCTATTCTCGGCAATTTGGGGTCGCTGGGATTCCGCCCATCCCTGTCAGGTCGATCAAGCCATCGCCCAAGGCTGCCTACTCTTTTCGCCCCCTTCCGGCGATCCGTGCGAAGAACCGCCCAACCCATGCCCATCCCTGCGGCCTCTCCGTTGAGCGGGTGGATGCGATCGGCATCTTCGCCCTGGGCTCGCCGATGACGATGCCTTTCTCACTGAAGAATCGTAAATCATCTTCCGACAGGAACTCCGAAAGCTCGTTGGCCAGGGGGCGAAGATAGCCCGCATAACCATGCCAGCGTTCGACAGACTGGGTATAGATCTTCTCCCGAACCTGCTGCTTGCTGGCGGTCGTCACCTTGGCATCGCTTCGATGGGTCTCCAGCACCGCAGGCGTCCACTCCACGCCCAGATACTCATAGATCCGGCGGGACTCCTCTTGGGGATGCCGAACCAGATCTTCGTAACGCACTTCGAGGATATTCAGAGGTAATAGTGACTCCCAGTAATCCATCACCTCGCGATAGTAGTTGTAATATTGCGCGGTATTCTTGAGACTATAAGACCAAAAGAGGCCAGCAAGAAAATTCTGAAAATAGCTGGAGAGGCAAGAGTCGAGGGGGTGGCAAGTGGTATGAATGTACTTCGCCCCGGGGAACATCAGATACAAAAGGCCGAGATGTTCGAAATTGAATAGCGTCTTGTCCACGATCATGGGCGCATCCGGCGCGATCTCTCTCACACGGGTCCGATAATCCTGGGTGAGGGCATCTACGTTGGCCTCGATATTCTCCGAAAATTCGTCGGGAAAGAGGAAGGATTCGCCCTGCACCGGAACCAACCTGGAGAGCCCCAGATGAAGGGAGGCTACCTCGCCCACCCCCTCGATGCGATCACTGGCGGCGAGCATCCTCTCCAGCAAGGTTGAACCTGAACGGGGAAAACCGATGATGAAGATCAGATCGCTCCCCTCGGTCTCGCTGGGCTGACGTTCCCGGTAACCCTGAATCAGGTCGGCATCGAAGGTGCTCTTGATGTTGCTCAACCAACGTTGCTTCTCGCGAATATCGAAGACCGCGTAGCGAAGGCTGTTCGCCTCCTGATAATGGCTGAAGGCCTTATCGAAATCCCTGATATCGTTGTACATCTTGCCCAGGGCAAAATGGATGCCCCTAGCCACGTCCTTCGCCGGATTTTGCGTGAGTCGCGTCTCGAATTGCTGAAACTCCTCGGAATCCCCTTGCGTCCAGCGCTTGCAGTCGGCCAGATTGGTATAGGCCACCCCTTGCCCGGGGTCCTGCTGTAGCACCTCTCGGTAGAGGGGTATCGCCTCCTCGCGCCTGCCATACTCAACATAAACGCCGGCTAGATTGAGCTTTACGCCTGGGTGTTCCGGGAATCTGGCATAGGCATCCTCCAGCAGATGAAGCGCCTCTTCGGTAGAGCCGATAACCCTTAGGTTATTGCCCAGGCTCGAAATTACGCTGGGGCTTTCGGTCTCCAGGGCATAGGCGGCGCGAAACTCCTCCAGACTCGCCCAGAACTCCATGCTCTCGAACAACGCAAGCCCTTTCAGGTGGTGCGCCATGTGCAGGTCAGGATTGAGTTCGATCAAAAGATCAGCATAATGGATCGCCTCCGGATACCTGCCGAGATCGTGATAGGTGCCTGCCAACATGTAGAGGGCATTCTTGTGCGCAGGGTTGATTTCAACAGCCTTGCGAAGAAAGTTCAGTGCATTTTCCGGCTGCCCCGACTCGAATTTGGCACAGCCAAGGAAATAGAGGAACTCATCCTGAGCCTCTCCGCTCTCCAGCCCGCGTTTGCACAACTGTTCGACTTGGGCGAAGCTTCCCTTTTCATACTCTTCGAAAATCTGCTTCAGAAGCCCCTCGGCCTTTTCTCCCATGGCCACAGTATCATTTTCCGTCATATCATATCACCATACCAGGCCTATCGGCGTGTAAAGAAAACAGGCAATGGCAAGAATACGCGAGAATCCATTGGAGAATCAGCCAACCGCGGTATGAAAAATCAGCATGTCACTGATCTTGCGTGCGACACCGGCTTCGTACCCCAACTCCTCAAGGGTCTGCATGAAATGGAGGTGGAGGCGAGCCTTCTTGTACACCCCTACCTTGTTAGTCGCCTTGTAGTGGGCAACCTTTGCGTTCAATTCCCCAAGACATCGCTGTAATTTATTGTTTTTCTTCATATCATCCCTCATGATCTTTTCCATGATGGGAGGCGGAAACCGACTATAGAGCTCATTGGCTAAAGACTCCGAAAACGAATCCAACTCCTTGGTACCGCGCCAAAAAAAGAGATCCATACGCAATAAACTCCACATTCATAGGCAGTTATTCAAGGCACCCACGTGCCAGGAATTGGGGAATTGAACCCTACCTTCTCAAAAGGGGAAAAAGCCATGCCGCTTGAGCTTGATACCCTGCTCCGCGAAATAAGCGAACTCCTCATCACTCAAATAGCGTCTAAGCTCCTTCGCCAGTGGCTGGAGATAGGATGCATACTTGTGCCAACGCTGCACCGCGCGTTGGTAAACCGGTTCGCGAACCTGCACACTACTGGCGGTGTTGACACTCTTCGAGAGTTTGTAATACTCAAGGCACTTGGGACTCCAATCCAGATCGCAATACTCGAAAATCCGTCGGCTCTGGCTCTCCGGATCGGCGACCATCTCTTCGTAACGCACGGTAAGAAAGTTGTCTGGCAACGTCTCCCCCCAGTAATCCATCAACTCCCGATAGTACGCATAATAGCGACCGAGATTCCGGAGATCGTAGGACCAGCGAACACCTTCCCTAAAGTCAATAAAATAGCAGGAGAGGCAGGTATCGAGCGGGTTGCGCAGGGTGTGGATGACCTTTGCATCCGGAAAGATCCGGGCGATGAGCCCCAAGTACATGTAGTCTCCCAGCGTCTTGTCGAGATAGCGGGAGTTTTCGGCTATTTCCGCGCCCGGCGCATAACGCGCCACCCGCTCATAATATCCATCCCTCAACTCGGAAGGGTCCCTGGCGGAGACCCTTTCCACCAGATTCGCGCCATAGCGTTTCTCATCCCAGGGCAAGTCCAGAGAACGTATGACATCAGTGAGAGCCCCGCTCTCTCCCACGCTCACGACCTCCTCAGCGGTATCCAGTATCTGCTCAAGCAGGGTCGAACCGCTGCGGGGAAAACCGATCACGAATATGGGGGCCCTGGTTCGCGTACTCTTGTAGTCTTCTCCGCCCCCGCAAAAACGCCGGTCCCCCGTCTTGCGGATCGATTTGTGCAAGGACTTCGCCTCTTCAATCGGGAACTCCACGTTGCTCAGGCGATTTGCCAATTGCGCATGATAAAATGCCTTATTGGAGTCCTTGCAGTCATCGTAGATCTTGGCCAGAGCAAAGTGAATCTTGACACGATTCTCCAGCGGCAGGGATCCTTCCAGTTTCTCCTCCAGAAGGCGGATATCCGCCTCATCCTCCCTGCTCCATTTCTTGAAGCGGCCGAAATTGATATAAGCCGCTGATGCCTTTGGGTCATCGGGGGCAAGCCGAATCGCCTTCCGGATCAACTTACCCGCCTCCTCCGTGCGCCCTGCATCAATGTAGCTACTGGCCAGGTTGTTGATCGCCACAGGGTCCTTGGGACTGGCGCGCAGCGCCCTCTCCCGATATCTCAAAGATTTCTCAAAATCGCCCGCAAAAGCATAGGCGTTGGCGAGACTAGTGAGAACCCGGCTATTGGACGGCGCAAGTGACAGCGCTCGCTCACTGGCCGAAATGCCCTCTTCGAATTTATACTCCCTGATAAGGCACTCCCCAAGCACCTGATAGGCATCGGCAAACGTCTGGGTATACTCCAGACATTGGTCCAGTAGTTTCCTGGCGCGCGGATAGTCCCCCCCTGCTCCACAAAAATCGCGGCAGCGCCAACTAGCGCGTAGACGTTGTCCTCCTTTTCGTTAATCGAATTGAGAAAGGCATTCAATGCCAACCCCAGGTGACCAGCCTTCCGATAGATGACACCAAGCGCGTAATAGGTATGCGCTTTATCATAGCCCAAACCAAGGGCCTCCCCACAATATTCCTCCGCCGCCTCCAAATCCCCCCCCGCGGAAGCTGCCTGCGCCTTGTGGATCAGTTGATGGGCTTTGGATTGCTGGCGATTATCTTGGTTGGGAATCACCGAATGTGCACGTTTCACCATACAAGCATTACCAACAAAAAAAGATTACAAAAAGTGCCATACATGAAAATCGAATGTTTACGAACCGAAGGCTCCCGACCTCTTCCAGTCCCTCAATCCTCCCTCAATCCTTAGCGTTACTTCCTGGTTGTCTTAAGCGAACGATACGCGGTGGGGCAAAAAAAAACAGGGGCCAAAGCCCCTGTTTTTCGTCATCAAGCGACTAAGCAATTAAGCGGGATCGCAGTTGGTCGGCCTGAAGGCATCTTTCCAGCCAGAGCCGCTGCCGGAGATGGTGCAGGTCCAGGCGCCGGAAGCCAAACGGTTGATATTGACTACCGTTTCGGAGATTGAGGCAGCTGCATTAGTACCCATCGTGCCACTCATCTCACCGACACCAGCGCTGAAGTCAGCCTCACAGGCCGCCACAAGATTAGAGCCGGTATAACCAATCCCCGCAGTGAGACAGTCCTCAGCGGCCCAATTTTCGCCGCGGGTCAACTGCTCTTCAATGGAAGTCTTGAGGGCGGAAAGCTCACCAACCACACGCTGGACCTGAGACTTGGAAATGTAGTCCTGGTAAGCAGGAATGGCGATGGCCGCCAGAATACCGATGATCGCAACCACGATCATGAGCTCGATGAGGGTAAAACCTTGTTGAACTTTCTTCATGACAATCTCCTAAAGATATCGTTTGCACATCCTGCCCCTAGGGTGCCGGCGATTGCCTGCGGGGGTAGGTGTCTAGAGATATGCAGTTCGCGTGCCAACCATCGATCACCGCCTCAAAATCGAAGACCAAAGGTGACGGTCTTCTCATAATGGGACCGGGCCCAAGCGGCTTAGTGGCCCCTCATCCGGTGGTTGGGGCAAAAACCAGTTGGCCCCGGGGATTTCATGGACCTCGGGGAGAGCCTAACTGACATTTTTCGTCACATAGCGACGAAAATTTGGGTCCGCCCTCTGCCAGCCTATGAGTGGCTTGGGCAATCGGGCCTTCCACCGATCGTTCAGGTCCACTCCTGAAAGGTTGACAGATCCGCTACGGCCTCGGTACCGTCTCCTGCAATCCCTTATCCACCTGGACAGATCCCCCAATGAATTCTGTTACGCCAATCCTCACATCTTCCCGCCTTCCTGCGGTCCTCTCGCTTCTCGTATTGATTGCGGTTGGGTTTGCCTATCTGCCCGGAATACCCGGCTCCCTCTACTTTGATGACCATCTGCGACTAAACCAACTCAACAACCTAGAGACCAGCGAGGCGGTCACGACCTTTGTCTTCGGGGATAGCTCTGGCCCCCTTGGACGGCCCCTCGCCATGGCCAGTTTCCTGCCCCATCAGGGGCATTGGCCTGACCAGAGCAACATGATTCTTGGCGCCAACGTCATGCTGCACCTGTTGAATGGTCTGCTGCTATTTGGGGTGGCCTCGCTCCTCGCCAGACTCGGGAGCATGACTGCTGCCAGGGCCAACTGGAGCGCCCTGCTGGTGATGACCTTGTGGCTGATCCTGCCAATTCATGTCTCCACCTCACTGATCGCCATTCAACGCATGGCCGGGCTCTCCGCCCTCTTCGTGTTGGCGGGACTGTTGACCTATCTTGGGGGACTGCAGCTCCAGGCGGCAGGGGACAGGCGCGGGCCTTGGGTGCAGCTTGGCGGGGTCGCCCTGTTTACGCTGCTCTCCGCCCTTTCCAAAGAGAACGGGGTACTGTTGCCGGTCTTCATCCTGATCCTGGAGGTTACGCTGCTGGCCAACTCATCGGCGCTCGCCCACCTCCGGCGGGTTCGGCTGGCGCTGAGTGGCGCGGCCCTGCTTGCCATCATCGGCTATCTGGTCTACCACACCATTCCGCTGATCCAGTCTCAGGAAAACTATGTCGGGCGGGACTTCAATCTTTACCAACGACTGATTACCGAGCCCATCGTACTGCTCGACTACCTCCGGATGGCGTTCATCCCTTCTGTTGTCGAGTACCGCCCCTTTCATGACGACTACCCCTTTTATCAATCTTTGGCCTCACCCGCGGCATTGTTTGCCATTGTGCTGTGGGGCAGTCTGCTCTTCCTGTTGTTGTGGAAACGGGGTAGCCTGCCGCTGCTCACGTTTGCAGTCCTGTGGTTTCTGGCCGCCCATCTGGTGGAGTCCACTGTCATCGGCCTGGAGCTGTTTTTTGAGCACCGCAACTATGTGGCGCTGATCGGGCCGGTGTATGCCCTGGTCCATGGCATCTTCGCGCTACCGGAACAGCGCCGGCGGATCGGGCTTGTTGCCATTACCGTTTATTCCAGCTTCATGCTCTTCATGCTGGTACAGGTCACCCAACTCTGGGGACAACCCGCGAAGGCGGCAGAGGCCTGGTTCCTGGACAACCAGCGCTCCACCCGGGCAGCCCAGCATCTGGCGATCTTCTACCTGGACCGGGGGGACAACAACACCGCCTGGCGGATCCTCAACCATCAGGCCATGCTGTGTGAAGATTGCGCCCAGTCCACCCTGCAAGCCCTGCTGCTGTCCTGCGTGCTGGGGAAGGAGGAAGCTACCGAGGCTCACCACCAAAAGGCCCTCCAACTCACCGGGACCAACCGCCTGACCGGGGTCCCCTCCACCCTGGGAAACATCAAAACCCACATTGACGACGGCAGTTGCAGATTATTGGATTACAGGGATCTGCAAGGCCTCAATCAGGGGTTTCTTAATCACTCCAAACGCAGCCGCAGCCGTGACCGGGCCGGTCTCGCCATGAATCTCTACCTGCTCTCCCTTGCCAGGGGCGAGGAGGAGTTCGCATGGCTGCAACGTAGTTGGCGACTGGGCAAGAACCCTGGCGTCGCCATCGTCATGACCCGCACGCTACTCTCCAAGGGCCAACCGCAGGAGGCCAGGCGTTTTGTCGAAAAGGAGGTTTGCGAGAGAGTCGGCTCGGCCTCCCTGAAATCCATTGATCACCAGTCCCGATGTTCGACACTGCGCCAACTGATCAATAGCTACGAACAGCAGGTTCAGACCAATGGATGATCGGTACCCATCCCCGTCCAGCGAAGGGGCAGCCCCGTCGCCGGCGTCACAGCGGTCTGGGGCGAGGCGCTGGCTGGGGAATCTGGGCCGTCTGCTATTGATCGGGGGCGGATTGAGCTATGCCTTTTGGGATGCGGATTTTGTTGCCATCGGCGAGGCGCTGACGGGTTATTCCGGGGTTGCGGTCGCCGGCACCCTCGCCTGGACCGGCCTGATGTTCCTTGCCTTGGGCTATCGCCTGGCGTCGCTCGGGGGATGGCGTTTTACAACCCTCACCGGGACCGCCGCCAGCCTGCTCTGCCAGGGTTTCAATCTCATGCTGCCTTCAAAACTGGGGGAGGTCGCCAAGGTGATCTATCTTGCAGGGCGTAGCCCCCTTAACTACAGCGACACCCTGGCGTTGGTCTTCTGGGAACGTTTTTTCGATCTCAATGCCCTTTTGCTCTTTCTCTTGCCGGCACTCGCCCTTTATGACGAGGGGCGTTTGCTGTGGCCATTGCTGCTCGCCATACCATCCATCTGGCTCGCCTTGATCCTCGGAAAACGCTTTCCCCAATTGGCGGACCGGATAATCGCCTGGCTTCCCACACTCGTCGCCCTCCCCCTCGCACGCTTGCGCAAGGCCATTGTGGAGGGCGCAACCCCGCGCCGTTTGCTCACGGGAACACTACAAACCCTGATCTTCTGGGGTCTGTCGCTGGGGCAGTTGATGTTGGTGCTGTGGTGGATCGCCGACATCGACATCAAGCCGCTTCATGCCCTGGCGGTCTTTACGGTCGCCACCCTGGGGTTGGCGATCCCTTCGACTCCGGGTGGGCTTGGGGTCTTCGAGGCCGCGATGGTGGCCGCGCTCGGTTGGTTCGGCATATCCCAGGCCGAGGCCCTGGGGGCGGCGATCATGATGCGGCTGCTGATCTTCGTCCCGAGCATCATTTTTACCCTGATTCTGCTGTCGCAACAGGATCTTGGGCTGCGAAAGCTGTTCAAGGATGGCAACGAGGGCAGAGGAAGCTAGTGCTGCACTACCCCAACCGACCTCGATTGTCCTGAATTCGGCAGTTGGAGGCACAGAGAACACAGAAAGAAAACAATGAGTTACTCGACTACCTGAGTTCACACCAAAGGTGAAATGTATTTATACAGTAGCTTACTGAAAATGCTCCGTGTGCTCTGTGTCTCTGTGGCTATCTGCTCTTTTAGGATTATTCCGCAGGCCTGGCGTAGCAAATCAGCGTCGCGCTCTTTCCCGCCAACCTTGCTGCGGTGGACTCCAGTATCGCCAGGGGTGACAAGACCCCAGCTGCGGCGGCCCATAGTGGCAAGGCGGCCCGGGAAACCTCCGGGCCACCCTTGATTTGGTGAAAGAGGCCATTGGCGGGTAACCCGGCCCGGTTCATCAGCCCCTGGATGAAGCCGAAGAGATCCTGCTCAAAAGAGCCGCGCCCCCGGGAGAAGCTGCACAAACCGGCCCGAGCCAGGGTCATCTCCAGGGTCTCTGGTGAGAAATGATACAGGTGGCGCGGCAGGTCCAGATGGGGCCAATGGGCACCGAACCAACCGGCCTGCCAACCACCGAAGTTGGGTACCGCCAACGCCAGTACGCCGTCGCGGCGAAGCAGACGTCGCGCCTCCTGCAGGGTGGCGAGTGGATTGGGCAGGTGTTCCAGCACGTGCCAGATGCTGATCACGTCGAAATAGCCTGAGTCCAGGGGGACCGCCTCAGCGGAGGCCAAATGGAGTTCAACCCCAGCGGGCACCTTGCCCCTGAAATCCTCCCGCTCCAGGCCGTGACACTCCCAACCTTGGCGAGACATGAATCCCAGGAAGTGGCCTCTGCCGCAACCGATATCCAAGACCCGAAGCCCGCCAGCGGCGGGTGTGGCAGATCGATCCATTCGCTCGAAGATCGCCTTGGCACGGGCCCTGTTTCCCAGCCAGGTCAGATACTCCACCGGCGCAATGAATTTCGCGCCCTCGCCACCGTAGTAGTCCGACGAGTAGTAGCTGCCAAGATCCAGCTCGCCATCCCCCCAAGAGGTACTTACCACACCGCATCCACGACACTGCCGCAGCTGAAAACGCTCATTGGGGTCATCGAACCCGCCAGCCTCGAACAGGATATCCGCCTCGTGGGCCCCACAAATCACACAACGAAACGACAGACTCATAATTCAGCGCGCCTTGAGTACATTCTTGTCGTGCGCATCGCGCAAGCTATCCGCGTACGGGTCACGTATGCAGAGATAGGGCATCTCACTTGCCGGTATGGGATTGCCATCTGGCAACCCAGCGGGCAGAATGCCAAGATATTCGGGGCTCTCAATCCGTCCCATCGCCTCGGCATATTGGTCAGGATTACCCTGGACCCCATGGATCCAGGCGATGTTGTAGTAGATGCAGTCAGCCGGTATCAGGGTCTCGCCCTGGATCCGGGCCATCCAGTGGTAGGCCTTCAGCGCCTGCTTGTATTCACCCTCGTAAATAAGCAATAACGCATAACGGGGCATGAGATGACCACGAAGTTGCCTATTGTCCAACATAGTCTCGTAGTACTTGAGCGCCAGCCCCCACTCTTTCAGCACATAGGACATCCCGGCAATCTGGCTGATCACAAAGCGATTGTCCGGGTAGATCTCCTCCACATGGGACCAGAGCACCAAATCGTTCCGCCAGATAGCTACTTGTGTCCGGGTTTTGGCCAGCAGTCCGCCGGTAATCATCAGAAAAACAAGAACAAGGATAACACGCCTCCGCCGACTGCCATTGGCAAACAGCTGCCCAAACCACCCGCCAAGAACAAGATAAGCGGCCAACAGTGGGAGATACGCATAGCGATCAGCAGCGACCTGATCACCAACCTGCACCAGTCCCGATACCGGTAACAGGGTCACCACATAGAACAGCCATGCAACCAGCCACCAGGGGGATCCCTTCCGCCATCCATACCAGCTTAGAAAGGTCATTGCTATAAATGCGATAAAATAGGGCGCATAGTCCATGAATCCCAGGGATACATCCCTGGGATAAAGGGGCAGAAATAGGGTGGGGGCGAACATTTTGCTCAAATAGGAGAAGTACGCGAAGGCCGCGCCACCTAGCCGGTCGACCACGTCAAGCTCAAAGGTATTCAATGTGACGTCTTGGGCCTGAATCGTCACCCAGATAACGAAGAGGGCAAGGAGGCCGAATGGTCCTTTTTCTGCCAACAGCAAGGCGTATTGTTTCAGGGATTCGCCGGGTTTCGCCAGATTTAAAGCTGGAACACGCCGCAGCGGATAGAGATCCAGTAACAACAATACCGCCGGAAGAGTCACCGCCATCGCCTTGGAGCCCATCGACAAAAAGGCAAGCAACAGGGTAAACAGATACCAGCGCCACCCTGGCCTGGCTGCATAACGCAGATATGCCAGCATCGCACCGAGATAGAAGAGGAGAAACAGCAGATCCTTGCGCTCGGCAACCCAGGCTACCGACTCGACATGCTGGGGGTGAATCGCAAAAATCAGGGCGGCAGCCAGCGCCGCGACTCGCCTGCCTAACTCCCTATTTTCCTGCTGACGTTGGTCGTGGAGAAGGAGCAATCTACTGACCAACCAGTAGAAGATCACGACATTCAGGGCGTGAAGAAGAATGTTGGTCAGATGAAAACCGGCCGGTACATATCCGCCGTACAGCTGATAGTCCAGCATGTAGGAGAGGTGGGTGATCGGGTGCCAATTGAGAAAATAGGTAGAGGTGAAGGCCCACAGAATGCTCTCGCTGTTGAGCTGCTGAATATGTGGATTGCCAGGGACATACTTGATCGAGTCCCAGACAAAGCCGTTATCCAACGCACCCATATAGGCCAGAAGTGCAACAACAAACAGCAGCGCCGGTGGCCAGAGCTTGTGCACCAGGGACAGGATACTTACCGAGTGGGCATGATGGGGCATGGCTGGCTTCAACTCCCTGTGCTCTTGGCCTGGCCATCCAGGGGGCTAAAAAGCGGGCTTGCATGCAGCTTCCAGCGATGGGCGCGAAAGGCAAGACTGGTGTTTACCACGCCGATGCCATAGCGCATGGATCTGGCAAAGCTGATGGATGATGAGTCGGGGGCATAACGGGTGGGACAGGTTACCTCACCAATCCGATAGCCGGCATAGATGATTTGCGCCAGCACCTGATTATCGAAAACAAAATCGTCGGAGTTGTTGTCCAGTGGGAGTTTTTCAAGGACTCGCCTGGAGTATACTCTGTATCCAGTATGGTATTCGGAAAGCTTATGACTGATCATGACATTTTGAAAGAGGGTAAGAAGGCGATTGGCGACATACTTGTACTTTGGCATTCCACCCCGCAAGGCGCCGGTTCCCAGAATCCGCGAGGCCAGTACGCAGTCAAAAAGCCCCTCTGCGATCATTGATACCATTGACGTGCAAAGCTTGGGAGTATATTGATAATCCGGATGAATCATGATGACGATATCCGCACCCACCTCCAGAGCCCTGCGGTAGCAGGTCTTCTGGTTTCCGCCATAACCGAGGTTTTGTTCATGGCGAATGACATGATTGATTCCCAGTTCGCGGGCGCGATCAGCCGTCTGATCATTACTGCAATCATCCACCAGGATGACCTCATCAACCAGAGGGCGCGGCAACTCGTGATAGGTTTGCGCGAGCGTTGCCTCCGCGTTGTAAGCCGGCATCACAACCACAATCTTTTGGCCTTTTAACATACCATACTCCTTAAGAAACCCGTCCCTCTCCCTGTGCGAAACGCGCGCAGTGAGCCTTTGACAGATGCACGCAGCCATCCGAGCAGGCATGCAATAGTAGAAAAAACGATCTCGTCGAGTTTTTACCTTATACGAAATGCAGGGTCAATCCCGGGAACTCACATGATCCCACAACACCTTGACAGGCCTCGAATAACAAAGAGGAGCATCCTCCCCCTCAACCTGATCGCCAACCGCCTCAAGCACGCCCATCCGGCCCCAAACTCCCCCCACAAACCCCCGCCGATTCCGCCAATCTCCGAAACGCCGAGACATCAAGTACCTTGACCCACCCACCCTTGAGCTGAATCACCTCTTCTCCGGAGAGGTGGTGAAGGATACGGGAGAAGGTCTCGGGCTTGATGGAGAGGCGGGAGGCGAAGAGGTCGCTGTCCGTCAGATCGCTTGGCATGGCGGTAAGTCGCGTTGTCTGGTAAACGGGAGTGTGCGGCGCCTGCCACTATAAACGACGGCAACAAAAAAATCCCGCCTCCAACACCTTGCGACCGCTGACCCCGTAAAGTTTCGCCAAGGCAATCACAAGACTCTCTCACAAACACAGAGCATGCGGCGAAGGCCGACCGCTTGGCAAGACTGACTGGGCCCCTTCTCGGAGCAAAAGCCCATCATGCCGTCACGGCTGCAGCTATCCTGATCCGGTTAGGGCGGCGCGAATCACCCCGTCGTTCTTGCTTTCCCGCGCCGCCTGCCCTAGTCTGGCCCGAAACCGCAAAAGGAGACCTCACCCCATGTTCAACGCGCTTCTCATCGATAAGAACGATCAGGATTACCAGACCCGACTCCGCCAACTCCAGGAGGAAGACCTGCCCGCCGGCGACGTGACGGTGGCCGTGGAGTACAGCACGTTGAACTACAAGGATGCCCTGGCGATTACCGGCAAGGGGCCGGTGGTGCGGCGCTTCCCGATGGTGCCGGGTATCGACTTCGCGGGGCGGGTGGAGGGGAGCGATCATGGGGGTTTCAAGCCGGGCGATCGGGTGGTGCTCAACGGCTGGGGGGTGGGCGAAAAACACTGGGGCGGGCTGGCCCAGCGCGCCCGGGTCAGTGGCGACTGGCTGATCCCATTGCCTGCGGGTTTCGATAGCCGTCAGGCGATGGCGATCGGCACCGCCGGTTATACCGCCATGCTCTGCGTGTTGGCGCTGGAGCGGCAGGGGATCACCCCGGACCTTGGCGAGGTGCTGGTGACGGGCGCGGCCGGCGGCGTCGGCAGCGTGGCGGTGGCGCTGCTGGCGAAGCTGGGTTATCGGGTGATCGCCTCCACCGGTCGCCCCCAGGAGGGGGAGTATCTCAGGCAATTGGGGGCGGCGGAGATCATCGACCGCAACGAACTCTCCTCGCCGGGCAAGCCGCTGGCGTCGGAGCGCTGGGCCGGGGCCATCGATACCGTCGGCAGCCACACCCTGGCCAATGTCTGCGCCTCGACCCGCTACAATGGCGCGGTCGCCGCCTGCGGTCTGGCCCAGGGCATGGATCTGCCGGCCACCGTCGCGCCTTTCATTCTACGTGGCGTAACCCTGGTCGGGGTGGAGAGCGTAATGTGCGCCCGGGAGCGTCGACTGGAGGCCTGGCAACGCCTGGCCGAGGACCTGGATATCGCCAAACTGGAGCTGATCACCCGCGAGATCGCCCTTGGCGAGGCCATCGACACCGCCGGCGAGATCCTCGCCGGCAAGATCCGCGGTCGGCTGGTGGTGGATGTCAATCGTTGAGGGAGGGCAGAGATCACCCCGAAGTGGGACCAAGGTCATGCTGGGCGAGCGATAACCACGGAGGTCACAGAGCGCACACAATGTCATTAACTTAAGCCACCATGGCATTCTCCGGGAATGATGCGCCTCATTTCGTGGGTGCGCCGACCGTTTTCGGTTCTGCATAGGGTGTGCCGTCGACCGAACGACAAGCCTTTTTATTCGGCACATCCTATGCCGGTTCGACGATTTCCGGGCTGCCTTGGAGTAAGGCGCATCAAGGGCGGGAACCAGGCGTGGCGCTTAAGTTAATGACATTGAGAGCGCACAGGGGGAAGGTGAGACATCCCTTTCGGGGAATGATGCGCCTCATTTCGTGGGTACGCCGAGCGTTTTTGGTTCCGCATAGGATGTGCCTTCAACCGAGCGACAAGGCTTTTTATTCGGCACATCCTATGCCGGTCCGACGATTTCCGGTCTGCGCTGGAGTCTGCCGCATCAAGGGCAGGAATCTGGCGTGCCGCTAACTTAGTGACATTGCATATGCCTTGGCGCGTGAAGGGCCATCGGGCAGCCCCAGGGCTCTACTCCAATCAGATGCCGTATCGATAAAATACATCGACGCTTGATCTGGCCCTGAGGTTTTCCTCGTTCCCATGCCGAGAGACCTAAACGTTCCGGTCGCGGGTGCAACCCGCGTCCGGCGTGGGCCGGTCGGGAGCTGAACTCCCGACCGGAACGTTTGGCGGCGGTTTACTCGTATTTCTCTGTGTGCTCTGTGGTGTATTCTTTTTTTGATTAGCAAGATATCTCAGTTGTTTTGGATGCGCCGCATCCCGACTCGGACCGCGACGCGGTCAAGACTGCTTTCCCATGCGGAAGATGGGAACGAGAAAAAGCTCTGGCTTGCCGATCCGTCGGGCAACTTGAGCTGCCAAGACCTGGGTTCCGAAGCTGGAGCTTAGCAATCAGCGGATAGCGCCGTCTCCCCCTCCGTGGGCCCTGGGGCGCTCCGCGGTGTCGTTACCGCCCCCCGGTTTGGCGGATCTCGATGCGTCCGTCGGGCGGCACGCTGCGCACCGTCGGCAGGAGGGTGGCCTTGCCGCTCTTCTGGATGCGCAGCGTCCCCTCCACCACCAGATCCCGCACCTCGATGTCGCCGACGTTGCAGGTCAACTCCTCGCCGGCGCGTATCAGGTGGCCGGCCAGGGTGACCTGGTCGCCGTCGCAGGTCACCGGAATATAGCTGGGGGAGAGGCACCACGTCTCCAGCAGCCCCTCGTCACTCGGGGCGTGATCCGCCAGGGTCAGTCGCCATTCCCCGCTCAGCACCCGATCAGCGAACACGGAGAGGGCGTCGCTGGGGCGCAGCTGGCCCGTGATCGCCGGCGGTGTCGAATAGCAGATATCCGCCACCGACTGGGCGGCATCGTCATGGAAGCTTGCGTCGATGTCTATCCCGGCGCAGCCATATCCCCCGGTATCGCGGCGGATCAGATGCACCCTTGCGCCGCTGTCGAGATGCTCCAGCGCGATATCCAGATCCCCCACCCAGCTGTGGGCGACGCGCAGGGTTACCGTCAGATCACGGGCGATGCCGTCATTGTCCAGTAGCAGGGTGTCGGCGGCGCCCTGGGGATCATCGTCGGGGATCGCCAGGGCCGGGGAGGAGCAGTAGTGGTGGCGGGTCACCATCAGCCGCGTCGGCGAGGCGACCGACTCGCCGCAGGGATTGATGGCGATCACCCGCCAGTGGAGGATGGTCCCATGGTCCAGGGGATGGCTGACGGTATGGGTCAGCGCGGTGGTCTCGGCGGAGTAGCGGATATCGCTAAAGGCCTCGTCCGCGGCCACCTCCAGACGGTAGCGCTGGGCCCCTGCCACGCCGTTCCAGGCGAAGGCGGCGAGCACCGGCTGATCGATGGCGCCGTTTTCCGGCGACAACAACGGGGGCGCCGCGGGGGGGGCGGCGAAGAGGGAGAGGGATGCGCCGATACGCTTTTCGATGGCAGTGTCGCTTGCCGCCACCTCGAAGCGATAATCGCCAGCGACCGCATCGGCCTGGGTTGCCAGGGTCGCCTCGGCCAGCGCCGGCGGCGCAAGCGGATTTTCGATAAAGCCCCCCTTGACCCCGGGCGGCAGCCCGGCAAGGGAGAAGGTCACCGGTTGGTCATAGCCGGCGATGCCGAACAGCTCGACCTCCAGCGGCGCTAGCGGGTCGCCGATGCATACCGATTGCTCGATGCCCGCGACGCCGTTGATGGCGAAGGCGGGCTCGCCACAGCTTTCGAACCGAAAGGTGGAGATGGAGGTCTCCCACAGACCATTGACGGTGGTGTACTCATTGGTATACCAGAAGGTGCAGTCGTCCACCGGGTCGATATTGAGGGAGCTGTAATCCCCCCAGCGATTGGCGGCGCCCTGGGGGCCTTGGCCGGCGGCGATGGTCAGTTCACCCTGGGGCAGCGCGCCGAGATGGTCGGCGAAATCCCGCCCCGTATAGCGGATGGAGGGGAAGAGGTCGGTGTCGTTGACCACCGAATAGGCCAGGCCGATATTGCCCGCGCCATCCATGGCGATGCTGCCAAGCCAGCGGTCCGAGGCGTCCGGCGCGTGGGTCCCCTCCTGATGGAGCAGCCACCCTGCGCCGCCATTGCGCAGCTCGAACCAGCGGATGCCGCCGTGGTCGGTCCCGTCCACATCGACGGTATAGTTCCCCACCAGGGTCTGATGATCGCCGAAGTTGCGGTATTGCAGCCGCCACATCACCACCTCCCGAATCGGGTCCAGGGTCTGGCTGGTGCCGGGCTGGGGAAAACAGGCAAAGCTGATCAGGCCGCAGAGATCGGAATCGAAGTTGGCGACGGGAATGCTCAACGGCCCTTCCAGGGTGGAGAGGCTCTCATCCCGCCAATCGATATGGACCTCGAAGAGTTCCAGGAAATCGAAGTCCGGGTCATTGCTCGCCGGATCATGGACCTCGTCGTCACGATGCCGGATGATGTAGGCGGGCGCCCCCGCGGGGGGCGCGATCATGCCATCCAGGTCCGCCGGCAGCAGCGCCTGAAAGCCGAAACCGGAGAGGCTGGAGACCGAAAAGAACTGCATCGCGGCGGGCTCGCCGGCGAGCATCGCCGCCCGCTCCAGGGCGTAGATCCCCGGCGCGGCCTCGTTGGTGGTCAGGTAATAGCCATCCGGCCATACGCCGTACTTGGGGTAGTCGGGAAAGCTGAGGCTGGAGGTGAACTGATAGGCATGCCAGCCGCCGCTGACCGGGTCGGAAGTGGCGGAGACATAGATGCACAGGGTGTTGTTGGAGGAGCTGAATTCGCTGAGAAACCAGCGCTTGGCCAGGGAATCGTAGAGCACCACCGGGTCGCCGTAACCGCCCTCGCAGATACTGCCCGGGGCGGCCAGGGTATCGAGGGTATTGGGACCGGCTACCAGGCTCATGTCCTTCTTGTCGTAGATGGTATAGCTGGTCCCCTCGCCGCTGTTGACCATCTGGATATAGTACTTTTCGCCCGCATCGCCCACGGGATCCGGGGGATAGACGCCATTAAAGGATTGCCCCCGATGCCCCTCCGCCTCGACCAGGGTGCGAATCGACGCGGCACGCCCCTGCGCGGATGCGCGCAAGGGATCCGCTTTGTCCTTTACCGGGTTGCGCGGGGTACGCACCGGCTTGGGCTTGCCCTGGTGGTTATTGCGCTTGGGTATGGTCTTGATCGCATCGCCGGGTTGCCAGACCCGCCCGCGCGGCACATCCCGCAGATCGCCCTTGAACAGGGTCGGCTTGAACGGCCCCATGCGCTTTGCGCCCTGGACGATCGCCTTCTCCTTCGCCCCTCCTCCAGGCGGACCCAGCTCGGGCGGGGCGGCTTGCGCCAGCGGCCCGAGCAGCGCGCCCCCGATTATCAGCAGGGTAACCATGGCGGAGATCCGCCGCCCCATGCAACCCCCGCAAAACCTCAAGACCTCATCCTTCACTGGTTTGCCTCCGCTCCGCTGCGCCTATCTTCTTTTTGTGTAATGAAACCGTCATCCGACCTGGGCTGAAGACGGCTTTCGAAGTGCACATCGCCGCCCCCCGTCACCTCCAGCAAGGCCCCTCCATCGCCGCGCGTCGCATGGAGCACGCCATCGCGATAGGTGAGTAGCTCGGCCACCGAGGCGGCCCCATCCTGCCATACCAGTTCGCCGCCGGCGCGGGCGGTGATCTCCAGTTGCGCATCCTCCGCCAGGATCACCTCTACCGAACCCTGGTCGCTGCGCAATCGGCTCGCCGCATTCCACTCGCGGGCATTGAAGCGCGCCTTCACCGCGCCCTCGCCAGTGTGGGCATCCACGGCGTAAGGGGTGACGATCTTGATGCTGCCGCTCTCGCTACGCAGTCTGGCGCGACTCCGGAAGCGGGAGATCCTGATGCCGCCATGGGTGGTTCGCGCATCCAGGTGGGTGCCGGCGGGCAGCAGCAGGGTCATGTCGATACGCCCCTTGCCCAGCGAGACGCCGCGCGGCAGGCGGGGGCGGATCGACAGCCCCGCCTCCACCGGCTCGATATCGAAGGTGATCCCATCGTGTTGCGGGATAAATTTCTGAATGATCGCCTGCAAGCGGATGTGGCCATCCTCGGCGGCGCGGGAGCGGATATCGCCGAACGGGTTTTCGATGGCCACCGTCTTGCCCGGCAACGCCTTGCCCTGCCAACTGAAGCCGTCGATTCGAAAACCGTCTCCCGGCATCCCTGCCTCCGCCAGGGTCGCCGATGACGCCATGAACCCCGATAACGAAAGGGTCAGGAAAAAACAGCTGGCGATTGTCCTCATTTCGATCCCTATCAACCCTGTTGCTTGACATTTTTGTCTTCAGGAACGCCCCGCCCCGTTTTTGTTCGATTTCAAAAGGCGTTACAATGGCGGGGCGACAAACGCCAAGAAAATAAAGGGGTGAAGGGTACACCATGGTACAGGCATTAAAACGATTGAGATTACAAGGATTCAACAATCTGACCAAGACCCTGAGCTTCAACCTCTATGATATCTGCTACGCCGATAGCGAAGAGCAGCGGGACGCCTACATCACCTATATCGACAACTCTTATAACGCCAAACGCCTGACCGAGATCCTGACCCATGTGGCGAAGATGATCGGGGCCAATATCCTCAACATCGCCCGCCAGGACTACCAGCCCCAGGGGGCCAGCGTCACCATGCTGATCTCGGAAGAGCCGGTGCTCACGGAGGGCCTCTCCAACACCCAGGCCCCCGGCCCGCTCCCTGACGCGGTGGTGGCCCATCTGGACAAGAGCCATATCACCGTTCATACCTATCCCGAAAGCCATCCGGAGAACGGCATCAGCACCTTTCGCGCCGATATCGATGTCTCCACCTGCGGTCGCATCTCGCCGCTGAAGGCCCTCAACTACCTGATTCACTCCTTCGAATCGGATATCGTCATGCTCGACTACCGGGTCCGCGGTTTCACCCGCGACGTTCGCGGGCGCAAACACTTCATCGACCACAACATCAGCTCAATCCAGAACTACATCAAACGCTCGACCCGGGATCGTTATCAACTGATCGACGTCAACGTCTATCAGGAGAACATCTTTCACACCAAGATGATGGTGAAGGAGTTTCGCCTCGACGATTACCTGTTCTGCATCGACGAGGAGGATCTGCCGCCGGCGGAGCATCGCCGCCTGCGCCAGTTGGTGCAGCGGGAGATGGGCGAGATCTTCTATGGCGGCAACCTGCGCCGCAATCCGGCGGGGTGATATCGGTGCGGCATCTATTTGGAGTAAAGCCCTGGCGCTGCACGATAGCCCTTCACACGCCAAGGCGTATACCATGTCATTCAGTTAGCGGCACGCCAGGTTCCCGCCCTTGATGCGCCTGACTCCGGAGCAGGCTGGAAATCGTCGCACCGGCGTACCCACGAAACGAGGCGCATCATTCCCGGAAAATGCCACGATGGCTTATCTTGATGACATTGAAGGCGTGTACTCCACCCCCGAACCGGGTCAATAGAAAATATC
The DNA here is from genome assembly GCA_011390365.1 of Gammaproteobacteria bacterium. Classification (GTDB taxonomy): domain Bacteria; phylum Pseudomonadota; class Gammaproteobacteria; order Chromatiales; family Chromatiaceae; genus SLIM01. The sequence continues at coordinate 30,412 of JAABSM010000010.1, read as the reverse complement.
AGGGAAAGAGGTAGCTGTGGCCCTGGATGGCGAAGCCCTTGAAGCCGGCCTCGCGCGCCTTTTCCAGGTACTGGGGCCAGTTGTCTCCGTAGTGCATCAACAGGGTCTTGGCCTTGACCCGCTTGGGCAGTTCGCTGATCTCATCGAGCGAGGCGTGCACGCCGCCGGTAAAGAACTGGCAGTCGTGGAAAATGGTTTCAAAGTCGTAGAGGTCATCGAACGCCAGCACCAGATCTGGATCATAGCGGGTATCGGAGGTGAACATCACCCGCTCGTCCAGGATCACCCCGCAACTCCAGAACGAGTCCCGCCAGTCCCTTGCGTTGTCCGGTATATGCTTGGTGCGCGGCATCTTGATATCGAGATCCCCATGCCGATAATGCCAGGTCTCCCGCGGCATTCCTTCCAGCAAGGCCGGGCGCAGGGGTTGCCAGAAATCCTCGAAGCCCAGGGGCTCGCCATCGTGGCATTCGGACCATGCGCTGCCGCCACGCAATGACTGCTCCCACAGGATATTCTCGAAGACCTCGTTGATAACCATGCGCGGTCGCTTGCCCGCCATGTAGCGATTGACCAGCATCACCTCTTCCAGGCCGCCGATGTGATCGGCATGGGTATGGGTAATGAGGAAGTCCTCTACATCAGAAGCGGTAATGCCAACCTCGTTGAGCCCCTCCATGCAGCGGGTACCGCAATCTATGACCAGGTGGCGATCCCCCTTCACCACCACCACATTGTTCTGGTAGAGCGTCTTGACGAAGGCGGAACCGGTACCGATGAAATAGATGGAGAGCTCGCCGGCATTGCTCAGCGACAATCCTTCCTTTCCTGGCGTGGTTCTTTTCATCCCTTTCCTCTGTCACGATCCCGGCCAACGCGGGGGGGCGAAAAACGCCAATCAAGTATAGTACGCATGGCGTCCGTTTGCCGCCCTTCGATCAACGCGGATTACAAGGCAATATCCATGACATGGATTCATGGACTGGCCTGACGCCACCCCTCCATCACCGCCAGACAGGCGCGATTGAGCGCTTCCGCCCGGGCCATGGATTCCGCTTCGGTATAACAGCGCAGCTCGGGGGCGTTGCCCGACGGCCGCAAATGAACCACCTCGCCGCCATCCAGGGTGCAGCGCACCCCGTCGGTGCGATCGATGGCGATCACCCGACCCAGCTGCTTGCCGAACAGCCCGGCGAAGGCCGCCGCGTCCGCCCCCAGCGAGCCCTGGTCCAGTCGCGCCAGGCGCTGGGCGCTGATCTCGCCAGGAAAGTCCTTGAGGCGATCGCTGTAGGTATATCGGGGCGGCAAGGCCTCGCTCAGACGAGAGAGGGGCTGACCCGCCGCCGCCGCCAGCAGGGCCAGGATGACGATCACCGCGTCGCGGGTCGGCAAAGGGCTCAGGTCGCCATGCTGGCCTTGAACCATGTCGCCGATCAGGAAGCCGCCGTTGGCCTCGTAACCGGCGACGCCCCGCTCGCCCTCCGCCAGCGCCCGCTCCATCGCCGCCACCACGTAGGGGGAACCGATGCGGGTGCGCATCACCCGGCTGAACCAGCCGCTCAGCTCCACCGCGCTGTTGCTGCTTACGGGGGTCGCCACGCATTTCATATTCAAATGACGGGCGCAGAGGATCCCGGCGACGTCGCCGCGCAGCCACCGCCCCTGTTCATCCGCCACCAGCGGTCGATCGCCGTCGCCATCGGTGGAGACCAGCGCATCCAGCTTCTCCGCCGCACTCCACTCCAGCGCCAGCCGCGCATCCTCGTCGCGAACCGCCTCGGTATCCACTGGCACGAAGGTATCGGAACGCCCCAGGGGGACCGCCTCGCCGCCCAGTCCCTGGATCAGCTCCACCAACAGATCCCGAACCACTCCGGAGTGTTGATAGACGCCGATGCGCCGGCCCTTGAGAAGATCGCCGGGATAGAAATCCAGGTAACGACGCAGATACTCCGCCGCCGCCCGCCCATCCACCGGGGGCGGGGCCATCTCCACTTGCCGCCCGCCCTGGGCATCGAACAAGCCCGCATCAAGCTCGACGCGACGTCCGCGAATCCCCGCCTCGTCCGTCTTGAGGATCTCCCCCGTCGCCTTGTTGAACTTGATGCCGTTGCGATCGTCGGGGATATGACTACCGGTGACCATGATCGAGGGAATCCCGCGGCTCATGCCGAACAGGGTCACCGCCGGGGTGGCGATCTCGCCGCAATGGACGGGGGTACAGCCGGCGGCCCGCACCGCGGCGGCGACCGCTTCCAGGATGCGCGGCGTGGAGGGACGCAGGTCGCCGGCGATGGCCACCTCCATGCCCGCTTGCAGCTCACCCTGGTCGCGCAGGTGTTCCAGAAAACCCAGGGTATAGGCGTAGCAGACCCGGTCGGTCATGGCCGACACCAGACCACGGGCGCCGCTGGTGCCGAACTTCACGCCACTGCTGGCCATCAAATCTTCGAGGAGTATCTTTTCCATGTTTGAAATCACGATTCCAGGTTTTTCGGTCAAGCCGCGGCTGCTCCATTCCCAACCAGATCAATCTCCCTTGGGATTCACTCTGAGTGGAGATCCCCTGCCTCCAGGCGCGCGGCTTGCGTAGCCGTCAGCCGTCGCCAGGGCAAAGGAATCAGCCCGGGCACCCGCCGCCGATAGCGACGATAACGCTCGCCGTGGTAGGCGATGAGCTTGCTCTCTTCCAGGCGCGCGCCGAGAATGAAATAGGCGGTTATCGCCAGCGCGGCAACCAGCCGCGCGCCATCCATGTCCCGGGTCCAGATCAACAGCAGGCCGATACTGTACCAGGGGTGGCGCACATGGCGATGCAACGGGGAGATGTGCAGCCGCTCCTGATCCTCCACCGAACGCACCCCTTCGCGCAACTGGCGAGTGCCAAAAAACTCGGCCCCGTCATAAAAACGCAACGAAACGGCGAACAACAGCAGCCCCGCCAGGGTCAGCCCCCAGGCCAGCCAGGCCATCGCCCCGCGCCACTCCAGGATCGGCTCACCGCCCAGCGACCAGGTCAACCACAGCGGAGGAATCAGCAACACCAGCGCGAGGACGTTGAATGTCAACCGATATCCGGGCATGAAGTTCGGCAAGCGGCGCGCCGTCCAGCGCTTCAGGGTCAGCGAGGCGGCCACCGAATGGATCACGAAGTAGGCGCCCCAGACGACGAGCAGCAACAGGATTTCCGTCGTCGTCAGGGCCACGACAATCTCAGGCGTTGGATTTGCCGACCTGCAAGCGCTCCGCCTCCATGGTCTCCAGCTCGCGGGAGCCGGACACCACGATCTCCGGGTCGGGGACGAAATCCAGGTGGGAATCGAAACGCTCGTAGGGTACTGCGTTGAGGATCACCTTCATCGCGTTGAGGCGGGCCAGGTGCTTGTTGTTGGAGCGAATGATGGTCCACGGCGCGATATTGGTGTGGGTGCGCTTGAGCATCTGGTATTTCACCTCGGTGAATTCGTCCCAGCGCTCCTGCGCCTGCAAGTCCACCTCGCTCAACTTCCACTGGCGCAGGGGATCGGTCTTGCGGCGCTCGAAGCGGCGCGCCTGCTCCTCCTTGGTGACGCTGAAGTAGAGCTTGATCATGATGGTGCCATTGCGCACCAGATCCTTCTCGAAACCGGTGACGCCGGTCATGAAGTTGTCGTACTCCTTGTCGGAGCAGAAGCCGAACACCGGCTCGACCATGGCGCGGTTGTACCAGCTGCGGTCGAACAACACCACCTCGCCGCCGGTGGGAAACTGGCGCACATAGCGCTGAAAGAACCACTGGGTACGCTCGATCTCGGTGGGCTTGCCCAGGGCGACGACCCGGTAGTGCTTTTCGTTCATGTAGCGGGTGACGCGACGAATGGTGCCGCCCTTGCCGGCCGCGTCACGCCCCTCGAAGAGGATGATCATGCGCCCGTTGGTATCCTCCAGATACTGCTGCAAGCGGATCAGCTCGGCCTGATAAGACTTGAGGGACTGCTCGCGGCGGTAGCGCTTGACCGCCTTGCGGCTGTCGCGGCGGGTCTTCTTGTACTCGTCGCTGACGCGACGATAGTCCTGAATCAGATCCCCCAGGCGCATGCGCCGCCCATCCACCTCGATCACTTCCGAATACTGGCTCTCGGCCCCCGGCAGGGCGGCCTCGAAATGATTATCCTGCGCCATAGACTGGTTACCCCTCTAGCAAACAACGGCAGTATCGACTGCGATAAATCCTATGCACCATTCTACCCCACATTGCCCCGCTTTCGGGCGTAAAACGCCACACCCTTGACCCGGGGCAATGTTTTATTCCACGCGATGGAGATCCAGCACCCCCTCCCGGATGCGCGGATCCCGCCGCCCCTCCAACACCTCCAGCAACAACGCCCCGGCCACGCCCTTGCGCCACCCCTTGAGCAGCGGAATATCCCGCTCGCCGCCCACCAGTCGCTCCAGATCCTTGCGCGAGGCGATCGCCGCGCCGTTGATCGCGCGCTGCTCGCCGATCAACCGCAACGCCGCCGCCAGCAGATCGGCCTGGGCCTGCTGGTTTTCGGAAAGCCGAGGCGGCGGCTGCTTCTCCCGCGGCCACTCCTCGCTGGGCAGGCTCCGACCCCGGCGAATCCGCTCCAGCAGGGCCTCGCCATGACGGGAGAGCATGCCGGCGTCGAAGCCGCGAATCGCGGTCAGGCCCGACGCCTGCTCCGGCATGCGCCGCGCCATGTCGAGCATGACCTCGTCCTTCAATATCCACTTGCGCGGTCGGTCCCGCTCCCGCGCCTGCTCCTCGCGCCAGGCGGCCAGTTGCTGAAGCACCGCCATTTGCGCGCCGCGCAGTCGGTTGCGGCCCTTGACCTTGCGCCAGGCCTCCATCGGCGCCACCACATAGGTCGCCGGATCGGCCAGCGCCGCAAACTCCTCATCCAGCCAATCGACGCGACCCAGCTCCATCAACCCGTCCCGCACCCGGGTGAACAGCCGTCCGAGATAGATCACGTCATCCAGGGCGTAGCGCAGCTGGTTCTGGCTGAGCGGACGCGTCGCCCAATCGGTTCGACCATGGCCCTTCTCCAGCACCACGCCGAGCTCCTTCTCCACCAGCTCACCGTAACCCACCTGCTCACCATGGCCCAACAGCGCCGCCGCGGGCTGGGTATCGAACAGCGGCGTCGGCAGGCCACCACGCAACTGATGAAGGATCTCCAGATCCTGGCGCGCGGCATGAAACACCTTGACGATATCATCGCGATAGAGCAGATCCAGAAAGGGCGACCAATCCTCCAGCGCTAGCACATCCACCGCCGCCGCGATGGATTCATTGGCGACCTGGACCAGACACAGGCGGGGGAAATAGCTCTTTTCGCGGATGAACTCCGTATCCAGGGCCAGCCAGGGACTAGCGGAGAGATCCCGACACAAGTCGGTCAGCTCGTCGGCGGTATGGATGTAGCGTTCCTGCATGGTGAGATTGGTACCTTAATGTTGCATGTTTTTTCGGCCTACAGCATACCACTTTACCGCTCGTCCTTTTTGACGAGAAATGGAGAAGATGCGTGGCAGGCGTTTCGGCGCCTTCGGATCGACCTTGTCGTTGGCGCAGGCCAACCGATCAACCCAGCTCGAAAGAGGTGACGCCAAAAATGGCATGAATCGGCAAGCGAGGGAAGTCGCCGGTGTACATGCGCGCGGTCTCGAACACCACATCCATGTCGTGGCGGCAGACCAGATCAACGGCATCCGGGTTGGTTTCGGGAATATCCAGATAGAAGAGCTCTCCCTCTCCCAGCGAGCGGGTCAGGGCCTGGAACAGGTGCTCGGCGACTTGCGGGTCATCGGCGAAAAGCGGTCCGATCTTGTGGCCCTGGCGACAACGCCGAATCACTCCGTAGCCTCTTAACCGACCACCATCCCACAGGCCCCGAGCCACACCGCCCGGCTGCGCGATCCAGGCTCGCAGAAAATCATCCCTGGGCGCGGGAAAGTGACGGCGATCATAGGCCGCCAACGCCTCGAAGGGGAGCTCCCGCAAGGGTGCCACGCCCGAGTCATCACCACTCCCACCTGGTACATGGCGACCCGCGTAGCGAATGTTGCGATGGGCCAGCCGAAAACCGGAGTTGCGGTAGTTCTCCTGCTGTGCCACCACGCCATCGAGTCCCACATTGCGCCCCGCCAACCGCTCCATTGCCGCCTGCCAGATCCGCAAACCATGGCCCTGGCCACGAAACCCCGGTGCGACGATGTAGAAGCCCACGAAACCGAACGCCTCCCCGTAACGCACCGCCGAAATCACCGCCACCGGCTCGTCACCCAGGCTCGCCACCAGAAAACCTTCAGGATCCGCGGCATGGAAACAAGCCGCGTCACGGATGCCGGGATTCCATCCCTCCCGCGCCGCCCACTCGATGGCGAGATCGAGATCGGCACGGCGCAGGGTTCGAATATCGAGTATCGATTCAGACATAACGGCCTCGCCCCTCCGGTGTTGGTCAAGAATTGGCGAGCTACGCGATCGGCAACCTTACGCGCCCCGCCCCATCGGTCATTCGCTCCACCTCAGCGCCTCACCGCACTCCCGGCAGAGATAGCGCATACCTTTCCGCACCCGATTATGGCGGATGCTGGTCAACTGGTGTTCGCGACAGGCGCAACGATAACGGAAGCGGCGCAGCCGACGGGCGGTACTGCGGCTGGTGTCGTAGCTGTGGCAGCGACTGGGATCCGCGCCGTAAAGCACCATCAGCGCCCGCCACTCGGCGCCGTGGGGGCGGATGCCCCGACCATGCAGAAAATGGGCGGCGATATGGGCCGTTTCGTGAGGCACGGTGCGAGCGATGAAGGCCTCGCCATTCTCGCGCAACAACTGGCGATTGTAGCGAATCACCGGCGGCCCCTTGCGCGGCACGATCGCCTGACCGGCGGCCTGGCCGCGCAGGTCGAAACGGATCTCCACCTCGGGCAGATCGCGACCGAAGTGTTGGCTGGTGCTCTCCAGCAGGCTCAGGGTGTAATTTCGCGCCAGCTGTTCGAGGGCTTCAAGTTGGGGAGCGGCTTGTTTCTGCATTCTACTTACGGTTAGGAAGAGAAGAATTTGACAGGCTTAACGGGCTTTACAGGATGAACAGGATATCTTCATCAACGATTCAGATCCAGAGATCTCAAGGAGTTGAAGTCATGCACATGGAGTCCTCCCCCCCCCTCAATAATGATCAATTCCCATCCCGTTCATCCTGCAGATCCCGTCCAGCCTGTCTATCAACCTACAAAGGCGCGGGAAAGATGGAGAGGGGATATTCATTAAGCTCTCGCTCATCCGGCTCTTCCGCCTTGATATGCCAATTGAGCATGTCGTAATAGGCGCGAATGTTGTCGACGTAGATCACCGGCTCCCGGCCCCTGGCACGGCCATATTTTACGGTGCTGTAGTATTTCTGGCGGGAGAGCAGGGGCAGATTCTTCTTCACGTCGCGCCAGCGGTCGGGGTTGCCGCCGTGGCGCTCGGTGAGCACCCGCGCATCCTCCAGATGGCCGAAACCCACATTGTACCCGGCCAGCGCCAGCCACAGCCGATCCGGGTGGCCAATGCGCTCCGGCACCTTCTCTTGCAGCCACAGCAGGTAACGGGCGCCGCCGATGATGCTCTGCCAGGGGTCGACCCGGTCCTCGATACCGAGCTGGTCCGCGGTATCCTGCGTTAGCATCATGATGCCGCGCACGCCAGTGGGGGAGACCGCCCGCGGATTCCAGTGGGACTCCTGATAGCCCACCGCGGCGAGCAGTCGCCAGTCGACGCCGGTCTCCGCCGCCGCCTGCTCGAACATCTCGCGATACAACGGCAAGCGGGTAAGCAGGTGGCGCTGGAAGTTACGCCGATCCACATAGTTGAGGCGCTCGGTATGGCCGTAGTAGCGCTCGATCAGATCCTCCAGCAGACCATTCTCCCGCGCCTCGGCAAGGAAAGCGTTGGCGGCATCGAAGAGGCTGGTATCCTGGGTATGGGGGAAGGCCCAGGCGACGGGCTGCGGCGCGTGCAGATCGAAGGCGACGCGCAACTCCGGGTAGAAGCGCTGACTCAGGATCAGCTGGGTGGAGTCGGCCACCGCGTAGTCGATCAACTCCTCGTGGACCAGGTGGAGCAACTCCTCTTCGGTGATCTCGGCCTGGGCGTTCCAGCGCAAATCCGGATACTCCTCCTGGAGCGCTTGCAACCGCTCTTCATGGCTGCTGCGGCTGACCACCTCGACGATGGCATCTCCCAGTTCGCCGGGGTTGCGCGGCCGCCGCATCCCGGCCCGATAGACCAGCTGTGAGGCAACCTGTTGATACGGCTCGGAGAAGCGAATCGCCTCGCGCCGTCGATCGGTCACCGTCAGGCCGGCGGCGGCGATATGGACCTCGCCCCTGACCACCAGCGAGATGATCCGATCCAGCCGATCCGGCACCACGAAACGGACCTTCACCCCCAGCTTGTCGGCGAAGGCCTTGACCAGGTCATGCTCTATGCCGGCGTAACCGCCCCGCTCCTCGTAATAGGTAGTGAGGCCGTAACGGGTCGCCACCACCAGCTCGCCCTTCTCCTTGATCCGTTCCAGCAATGGCGGCGGGATGGCGCAGGCATAAAGCAGCGCCGCCAGCGTGCCCAGCACCATCAGCCTCTTCAGTCGGCGGCAAGGGATGGGGGAAAGATTCAGGGGTTGCGCGGAACGAGGCATGGGATCGAGAAGGGTGGCTCCAGGTATCACATTTCGGAATATCTCGGTTGCCTCTACCTCGCGGCAGGCCGATCGGCTGGTCATGTCCCTGTGACGCAATGCTGCTTTTTAACCGCTTTTTCTCCCGCGAACAACCGCTTTTCCCCAATGGCACTTGCCACTTCACCGCAAACCGCGGGTACAGCCTGGCCAATGTTGTCACAAGACCTCTCACCGCGCCATGGAGCACACGGAGGAGGATTTCTCCGTGTGCTCCGTGGCTGCGTGAGAGATTTTTGGGATTGGCAAATCCCGGAAAATTAATGCGCGGCTGTACTAGAATGGGAGCTGGGGAGTCTCAGACCAAGCCCGATTCCCAACCTTACCCTCGCCAAAACCCGGGAGAGCAACGCCATGAACGACGCCAATCCACCCCGTGATGCCATGATCCAACTCCACGCCCTCGCCGAGCTGGGGGTGCGCAAAGCCTGCGATGCTGGCTGGTCCGAACAGCGCTTCGACGCATTGACGGCGCGACTGCCGGATGCGCTGCGGCAAGCCTCCGGGGCCTTCGTGACCCTCACCCAGGGCGGCATGCTGCGCGGCTGCATCGGTTATATCCAGCCCCACAGGCCGCTGTTCGAGGCGGTGTTCGAAAACGGCTACAACGCCGCCGCCCGGGATCCCCGCTTTCCGCCGCTGCGGGAAGAGGAGCTGGCCGGACTGGAGATCGAGGTCAGCGTCCTCTCCCCGCCCCGTCCCATCGACTCGCCGGAGGATTTCATCCTCGGCGAGCACGGCATCATCCTGCACAAGGCGGGGCGATCATCGGTATTTCTGCCGGAGGTGGCGACCCAGCAGGGCTGGAGCCGGGAAGAGACCCTCGACCACCTGGCCAACAAGGCCGGCCTGCCCATGGACGCCTGGCGGGAGGGGGCGCAGTTCGAGGTCTTTACCAGCGAGATCTATCAGGCGCCGGCGGGCAGCCATCTGAACCTCGATTGATGGAGCGCGCGGCTCGACGCGCCATGGTCCCTGACCTCCAACCGGATCATATCTCATATCTTGAGCCGACGGAATATCGGCCCGGGCAGCCAGCGAATAATGAACATGATACCCCACCAGAACCAGGGCAGGTAGACGTTGGCCTTGCCCTTTTCGACGGCGTTGACGATCCCCTCGGCCACATCCGCCGGCTTGGCCCATAGCGCCCCCTTGGGGAAGTCCGCGGTCATCGGCGTGTCGACGAAGCCGGGCTTGATGGTCAGCACATTGACCCCGGCGGGTCCTAGACGCAGACGCAGGCCTTCCAGGAAACCGGTCACCGCCAGCTTGGCGGTACCATAGGTGTAGTTGCCGCGGCGGATACGGTCGGCCGCCACCGAGCCGATCACGGCGATGGTTCCCCGACCCTGCGCCTCGAAGCGATTGGCCAGCAGGGTCAACAGCGAAATCACGCTAAGGCCGTTGATGTGCAGGGCATCCAGGGTCCGATCCAGATCCGCCTCGCTGGCCGCTTGATCCGGCAATGCGCCATGGGCGATCAGCACCAGATCGCACCCCTCCAGCACGCCCCAGCTCTCATCCACCACCGCCTCGTGGCGGGCGTAATCCGTAACATCAAGCAGGGACTGACTCACCTGATCGGCCCCGCGCACCCGCAGGTCGGCGGCGATCGCCCCCAGCTTGTCGCCATCCCGCGCCACCAGATGCAGCCGATCACCCTGTTCGGCGTAGAGGCGCGCCGTCGCCTCGGCGATCGCCGAGGTCGCGCCGATAATGAGGATTTTCTTCATCTAAAACCGCTCCAGAGCATGTTTAAAAAAGATTACGCCACAGAGAACACCGGGCGCACGGAGGCTTCCGACGAGAAGACAACTGGGGAAACGACAACAACCTTACCCTGTGTTCTCCGCGCCCTCTGTGGTGATGTCTTGTTCGCGCCATCACGGTATCTCCAGGCGCCGGGATTGCAGGGAGTGAAACCGCCGATCCGCGCCGTGGGCGGCGCGCACCTCCAGGAATTCATCCAGCCTCGGATAGCCCCTGCGAAAGGTCTCCGGCGACATGCGCGCATCCTTGGTCAGGTAGATACGCCCGCCGTGATCCAGCACCATGGCGTCGAGGCGGTCGAGCAGCGGCAACAGGCGCGGGTGCATGGCGAAGTCCAGGGCCAGGGTGTAGCCCTCCATGGGGAAGGAGAGCAGGTTGTCGTTGCCCTTGCCGAAGGCTTTGAGTACCGCCAAAAACGAAGCAAGGCCGGAGTCGGCGATGGCCCCGAGGATGCCGCGCATCCCCTCCAGTCCCGCCGCCTTGGGGATGACGCACTGATATTGCAGGAAGCCCCGTTTGCCGTAGAGGCGGTTCCACTCGCCTACCGCGTCGAGAGGGTAAAAATAGGGGGCGTAGTGGACCCGGTGCTGGGTGAGCTTGCGTCGCACCCGCTGATAGTAGAGGGTGTTGAAGGCGGCCACCGTGAAGTGGTTCAGGGCGAAGCCCGGCGCGTCCATGGGCACCTTGAGGCGACCTTGCGGGGCCAGCGAGAGCCCCCCCTCCTGGGCATGCTCGCCGACCATCAGTAACGAACGCCCCAGGGCATCCCCCTTGGCCAGACAATCGATCCAGGCCACCGAGTAGGTGGCCTTGGCATGCTCCTCGAAACGGGCGAAGAGTTCCCCGAGATTATCGATACGCAGCAGGGTCTCGTCGATCCAGGCGCCGCGGATCGGCTTCATCCGCAGGGTGACGTCCACGATCACCCCGGTCAGTCCCATGCCGCCGCAACTGGCGCGAAACAGCGCGGTGTTCTCGCTTGGACCGCAACGCAGGATCTCGCCGCTGGCGGTCATCAGCGACAGCTCGCTGACGTGGTCGCAGAAGCAGCCCTCCAGGTGGTGATTCTTGCCATGCACGTCGCTCGCCACCGCACCGCCCAGGGTGACAAAGGCGGTACCCGGCGTCACCGGCAGAAACCAGCCCCTGGGAATGGTGATGCGCAATATCTCCGCCAGGGACACGCCGGCCTGGGCGCACAGCATCCCGCTAGCCTCGTCAAAGGCGAGGAAGCGATCGAAACGGCGGGAGTCGAAACAACGCTTCGCCAGCGCGCTATCGCCATAACTCCTCCCCAGTCCATAGGGGATACCCTCCCCCGCCTCGATCAGACGGCCCAGATGGCCGAGATCACTGAACGAAAGGCTCTCTCCTTCGACAACGGGGAAACGTCCCCAACCACTCAATTGCGCCATCGCTAGCCCCTATAGATCTTTCGGTTTGCTATTGGCCCACGGATTAACATCGATTTACGCAGATTATTCAACGAAAGGTAAAATGGCTTGACTGCTACAACCACGATTTTTCGCCTCCCATCGGAACGCGAGGCTCTCGATGGCCCCTCCACCAGACTACCCATCATATCGCCAAAACCGTACAATTCCCCAGCACCAAGCCCATCCGCGCGCATCTGCGTTAATCCGCGGTTAACACAATCAACAGCCCGAGCACGAAGCGAAGCCATGCCCCGCAAACCCGACATCACCGACCGCCGCCAGATCGCCGACACCGGCATCTTCAACATCGAAGAGATGGATCTGCGTTTCGAAAACGGCGCCACCCGCCAGTACCAGCGCATCGTCGGCTCCCAACGCGGCGCGGTGCTGGTGGTACCCATGATCTCCGCCCACGAGGTGCTGCTGATCCGGGAGTACGCCGCTGGCATGGAGCGCTACGAACTTGGCTTTCCCAAGGGCCATATCGAGGCGGGGGAAGATGCCCTGCAAGCGGCCAACCGTGAAAGCCGGGAAGAGACCGGCTACGCCGCCCGCCAGCTGGAGCAAATCGCCGCCTACACCGTCGCCCCTGGCTACCTCTATCATACCACCCATGTGGTGCTGGCCCGGGACCTCTATCCCGACCGCCTGCCCGGCGACGAGCCGGAGCAGATCGAAACCCTGCCCTGGCGGCTGGATGATCTGGAGGGCTTGCTGGGGCGGGGGGATTTTACCGAGGCGCGCTCCATAGCGGCATTCTACCGGGTCAGGGAGTTGCTGGCAGCGCCCCCCCCAATGTCATTAACTTAAGCCACCATGGCATTCTCCGGGAATGATGCGCCTCATTTCGTGGGTGCGCCGACCGTTTTTGGTTCTGCATAGGATGTGCCGTCGACCGAGCGACAAGGCTTTGTTATTCGGCACATCCTATGCCAGCCCAGCGATTTCCGGGCTGCCCCGGAGTAAGGCGCATCAAGGGCGGGAACCTGGCGTGGCGCTTAAGTTAATGACATTGAGCGCCCCCCAGGGTGCGTCAGCCTCTCTCCGACAGAGCCTCCGCCCCCAACCCACTGCCAACCTTGGTCGAGTCCGCATACACCGAAACACCTCGCGGGCGTAACGCACCATGCTCCAGTTCATGCCTCGGATGGTGCGTTACGGCGCGCGCCAATTCAATGACAAAACCAACCACCGCGCCAGCGCGCAGAACACACCACTACTGCCCAAGCAACGCGCTCTTGATCGGCGTCGCCATCATCAACAGTCGCTCGATCTCGGCTGTCGTTTCAAACTCATGACTCACCCGCCGCTCCTGCTCCGGCGCGAGGGTCTCGAACCACTCCTCTTCGACGGCCAGCGCCAATTTGCCATCCGCCCCCTTGGCGAAGGCGCGGGCGCGGACGCCTACCTTAAGCTCCGTATTCTCGTAGTTGATCAGGGTGACCTCGACCCGACACTGAAAACCCGCCCGGGCCTCTTCGCAGTGCCACTGCTTGTCCCGCAACTCCATCTCGTTGCCGCCGATGATCAGCATGATCAGGGTGACCGTCGCCGCCGCCGACAACATTACCGCAAAAAGTCTTTTCATTCTCCCTCCTCCCTCTGAACGGGAAGTTAGCCACGCCCCCCGGGGCAACTCAAGCTGTTGGCGCGCAAATCGGGAATATTTTCGATAAAAACAGGAAAACAGCAAATTTCATAAAATAATTCTTGCCATCCTGCGCGGATGGTGTCAGGATAGCAGCGTGATTATTGCATACCGAATTCCCGCACCACCGGTTCAGCCCGGCCCCGCAACCCTCGATTTCCCAATCGCCTTGCGTACGCTCCCTCTCAGCGCAACCCGCTTTCAGGACAGGCTCAGCGTTAGAATCCGGCCTTTCGCGACCCGTAATCCACGGCCTCGCGCAAAGCGATAATCCCCTTAATTTATTATCGTCGACGGCGGATTTGTGTGCCTGTTCCGCCATCGGCTCATCCCAACAGCACACATCAATCGAGAGCGAAATACATAGTGAATATATACGTTGGAAATCTGGCCTACCAAACCTCCGAAGACGATCTGCGCGAAGCCTTTGCGGCGTTTGGTGAAATCTCCTCGGTCAACCTGATCAAGGATCGCTTCAGCGGCCAGTCGAAAGGCTTCGCCTTCGTGGAGATGCCCAGCAACTCCGAAGCCGATTCCGCCATTAAGGAACTCAATCAAAAGCCCCTGGATGGTCGCGTGCTGACCGTCAACCAGGCCAAGCCTCGCGGCGACAAACGCCCCTCTGGCGGCGGTCGTTTCTGAATCGACCGCTTTTCTACCTGAAACAGCAAATACTTCTCAAGGAGATACTCCCAATGAAAAAGATACTCAGCAGCGCGGCCGTCGTGGCCGTCATCGCCATCGCCCCCCTTTCCACCGCCAGTGCGTGGTGGGGAGGCGGCCCCGGCGGCAACAACTGGATGAATGACTGGATGGGTGACGGCGGCGGCGACTTCAACATGAACTTCTCCGGTCGCGGCAACGGCTACGGTCGCAACTACGGCTACCACAACCCCTACTACGGCGGTTATGGCTATCCGTACGGCGGCGGTTACGGTGCGCCCTACGGCGGCGGCTATGGCGCCCCCGGTGGTGCACCTGGCTACGGCGCCCCCGGCGGTTACGGCGCGCCCTATGGCGCCATGCCGCAGCAGCCGCAGCAGCCCCCGCGCCAGCAGCAAGCCCAGTAATCGTTTTCCGAAGTCTCTTCGGAACAGCGATTGCGGCGGATCCTTCGGGATTCGCCACGAAAAAGACCGGCCTTAGGCCGGTCTTTTTTTGTGCGGCATACCGCCAATCGCCGTCCCCCCGGAGCGCGCGGCTCGACGCGCCATCGCCCCGCGCGCTCCGCCGCTTAGCGCCCCGCCAGGAGATAGCGCACCGGCCCCATTAGCGCGATGCGGTCATTGAGTATGAGATGGAGCGGCATGGACTCCATCAATGGCGTCATGCGTCCCTTGGCGCGAAAGGTATCGATGAATTCCGGGCGCTCGATCCAGGGAAGATTCTTGGGCGCGATACCGCCGCCGAGATAGACTCCGCCCCGCGCCATCGCCTTGAGGGCGGCATTGCCGACCTCGCGGGCGAAGAGGTGAAAGAAGAGCTCCATCGCATGCAGGCAATGCTCGTCGCCCTGCTTCGCCCCGTTGGCGATGGCCGCGCCAGCGTCGTCGTCAAGACCCTGAATGGCATTCGCGCCCGGCCCGGTCGCAATGATGAAACGATAGATGTTGAACAGCCCGGGGCCGGAGACCAACCGCTCCCAACTGACGTGGCCGAACTCCCCCTCCAGAAAACGATAGAGCTCGAACTCTTGCGGGGTATTGGGCGCGAAATCGCAGTGCCCGCCTTCGGTAGCGAAAGGGCAATGGATCTCGCCGTCCCAGTAGAGACCGGCCTGGCCCAGTCCGGTGCCGGCGGCGACCACCAGCCGGTTACCCGTCGCCTCTGGCTCGCCGGGTTGCAGGGTCAGCAGGTCGTTGTCATCGAGGGCGCCGATACCCCAGGCGGTGGCCTCCAGATCGTTCAAGAGCTCGACCCGGGGTAGCCGCAACTCCCGCTCCATGACATCCGCATCCACCAACCAGGGCAGATTGGTGGTCTGGCATCGTCGGCCCGCCACCGGACCGGCAAGGCCGAAGCCGGCGGCATCCGGGCTAATCCCATGCCTGTCCAGAAATTGCCGGACAATACCATCCAGGTGGTCCGCGCCGGCGCTGGGCCAGGTCTCGTCCACCAGGCAATTTACAGCCGTTTCACCGGCTTCGTAGAGGGCGAGACGGCAATTGGTACCGCCGATATCTCCAGATAGAATCTTCATCGGCAAATCCCGTCCATCCTGCAAATCCTGTTCATCCTGTCCATTCTTCCCTTTTTAACTCTCGCTACCGTACTGAGTATGATAAAGCACCGCATACTCCCCGCCCCGCGCCAGCAATTCGGCGTGGGTTCCCCGCTCGGCCACCCGGCCCTCCTTGATCACCAGGATGGCATCCGCGTGCTCGATGGTGGAGAGGCGATGGGCGATCACCAGCGTGGTACGTCCCTCGGTAAGTCGACGCAGGGCGGCCTGGACATGCTGTTCCGATTCGGAATCCAGGGCCGATGTCGCCTCGTCGAGAATGAGAATCGGCGCGTCCTTGAGCAGGGCGCGGGCGATGGCGATGCGCTGGCGCTGGCCCCCCGAAAGACGCACCCCCTCCTCGCCCACCAGCTCATCGAAGCCATTGGGCAGATCGCGAATGAAATCCAGGGCATGGGCGGCGCGAGCGATCTCTTCCAACTCCTTGCCATCGACCTGGCGATTGAGGCCGAAGGCGATGTTGGCGGCGACGCTTTCGTTGAACAACAGGGGATCCTGCCCCACCAGTGAAATATTGTCGCGCAGGCAGTCGAGGGTGAGTTCGTTGATATCCATGCCATCGAGCAGGATCTCACCGCGCTGCGGCGAATAGAAACGGGGGATCAGGTTGATGACGGTACTCTTGCCGCCCCCCGACGCCCCCACCAAGGCGACCGTCTGCCCCGCCTCGACACGGAAGCTGAGACCGTCCAGGGCATCCCGCTCGGCGCCGGGATAGCGAAAACCCACCTCGCGAAACTCGATGCATCCGACGACGCGACCGATGTCGCGATAGCCATGGTCCTGCTCAGGCGGCGTATCCAGCAGTTCGAAGATACTCTCCGCCGCCGCCAGTCCGGTCTGCAAGGGCTGATTGATGCCGGTAAGTTGCTTGAGGGGACGAAACAGCAGTCCCAACGCGGTGAGAAAGGCGATGAATCCGCCCACCGTGAGGGTGCCGGCGCTGGTCTGGTGGGTGCCGACGTAGATCAGCAACGCCAGCATCAGCGCCCCGATCAACTCCACCAGCGGCGTGTGGGCGGAGCCGGAGACCTTCATCTTGAACATGTCCCGCCGCACCCAGTTGGCCAGGCCGCTGAAGCGCTCCCGCTCCCGGGCGCGGCCGCCAAATACCTTGATCACCTGATGGCCGCGAATACCCTCCTCCAGGGCGTGGGTCATGTCGCCTACCGTGCCCTGGAGGCGACGGCTGATATGGCGCAGCCGCACCGCCAGGATACGCACCACCACCACCACGATCGGCATCAGCAGAAACACCGCGATGGTGAGCACCCAGTTGAGCCACAGCATGTAGATGATCAGGCCGATAATGGTGATGGTATCCTTCACCAGCACCGTCAGCACCTTGGTGGAGGCCTGGGTGACCTGATTGACGTTATAGGTAAAGCGGGAGACCAGGTTGCCGGTGGAGCTGTGGTCGTAATAGGTGGTGGCCAGGGTCAGTACCCGTTCGAACATCGCCTTGCGCAGATCGAACACCACCCGCCCCGCCACCCACTCGAAGGCGACACCGCTGATGAAGGTGGCAAAACCCCGCACCACGAACAGACTGACCAAAGCAACCGAGGTCCAGGCCATGGTGTCCGCATCCTTGTCGACGAAGGTACCGTCCAGCAACGGCTTGAGCAGCGCCGGGATCAGCGGCTCGGAGAGGGCGGTGATCACCATCGCCGTTATCGCCAGCGCGAAGTGCTTCCAGTAGGGCCTGACGTAGCTCAGCAGCCTCAGATAGAGCTCCTTGCCTGCTGGTTGAGTAGTGGTTTGCGTCATCTTGTCGTCGATTCGCCGTTGTCGAACAATCCCTTCGTCGAGCGCCCCGCGACGCCACCGCCCCCGTTTCCAGGCTGACCCGGAGTATATCGGCAACCTTTCCCCCTAACAACCGACCGCCCGGTTATCGATTTCGCCCCGCTTGGGGTATACTGCCCCGATATCACTTCCCTTGCCACGAACCCGCGAAGGAAAAAATGTTCAAGTACCGTCTGTTACTGCTTCTGCCCCTGATCCTGACCCTGACCGCCTGCGGCCTCTTCCCCGAAGAGGAGGACGAAAGCCGCAACTGGAGCGCCCAGAAACTCTACAGCGAGGCCAGCGAGGCGATGAGCGATGGCGACTATCAGAACGCCATCAAGTACTACGAACTGCTGGAGGCGAGCTACCCCTTCGGCAAGTACGCGATGCAGGCCCAGCTCGGCGTCGCCTACGCCTACTACAAGGCGGAGGAGTTCGATTCCGCCATCGCCGCCCTCGACCGCTTCATCAAGATGCACCCGCGCGCCCCCGAGGTCGACTACGCCTATTACATGAAGGGCGTGGTCAACTACAACCGCACCATGGGCGTCATCGAACGTTTCATGCCGGTAGACGAATCCCAGCGCAACCCCGGCGCGGCGATGTCATCGTTTCAGGACTTCGCGCAACTGGTCGAGAAGTTCCCGCAGAGCGAATACTCCAGCGACGCCCGCAAGCGCATGGCCTACCTGCTCAACAACATGGCCCGCCACGAGGTGCATGTCGCCAACTACTATTACAAACGGGGCGCCTATCTGGCCTCCGCCAACCGCGCCAAGGCGGTATTGGAGAACTACTCTACCACCCCAGCGGTGAAACCGGCGCTGGAGGTGATGATCCAGGCCTATGAGGCGCTGGGCATGCAGGATCTCGCCGCCGACGCCCGGCGCGTGCTCAAGATCAACCTGGAGAAGGGCAACATCGCCCAGGAGCCAACCCAGGAGGAGGTCAGCGACATCTCCCTGAGCCGCCGGGTGTGGGAGTTCCTCAAGCTCGACGAGGATTGATCGTCCCCAGCCGAGGCCCCGTCACGGCCCTCGCCCTGGAGCATCATGCGACAGGATCGCCGGCCCTTCAAGGACGGGCGATCCTCCCCCCAGGTCCAGGATAATCTCCATCCGCGCACGCCATGTCCCCCCACTTCCAGACCTACGACCGCCCCCACCGCGACCGCCGCGATTGGCAGAACATCAAGGGCATGGTCCCCTTCCTGTGGGAGTACCGCGGCCGCGCCCTGCTCGCCCTGATCAGCCTGATCCTGGCCAAGAGCGCCAACGTCGGCGTGCCGGTGGTGCTCAAGGAGATCGTCGACGGCCTGGAGCAGGCGGAAAAGACCCAGCTGATGCTACCGCTGTTCCTGCTGCTTGCCTATGGCGCGCTCAAGCTCAGCAGCTCCGCCTTCAACGAACTGCGCGACGCGATCTTCGCGCGGGTGCGCTTTCACGCCATGCGCCGGCTCTCGACGCGGGTGATGCACCACCTCCACAACCTCTCCCTGCGCTACCACCTGGAGCGCCGCACCGGCGCGATCAGCCGCGACCTGGAGCGGGGCACCCGCAGCGTCAGCTCGATCCTCAACTACATGGTCTTCAGCATCCTGCCGATGCTGGTGGAGTTCTCGCTGGTGGCGGCGATCCTGCTGATCAACTACGACCCCCACTTCGCCCTCATCACCTTCGGCACGGTGGCGGTCTACATCGCCTTCACCTTCGCCATCACCGAGTGGCGCATGGAGTACCGGCTGGAGGCCAACCGCCAGGAATCGAGCGCCAACAACCAGGCCTTCGACGCCCTGATCAACTACGAGACGGTCAAGTACTTCGGCAACGAACGCCTGGAACAGGAGCGCTACGACCGCACCCTGGACGGCTGGGAGAACTCCTCGGTGATGGCCCAGACCTCCATGTCGCTGCTCAACTTCGGTCAGGGGGCGATCATCGCCGTCGGCGTCACCATCATCATGATCTACGCCGCCAACGGCGTGGTGGAAGGCTCCATGAGCATCGGCGACCTGGTGCTGGTCAACGCCTTCATGCTACAGATCTTCATCCCGCTGAACTTCCTCGGCATCGTCTACCGCCAGATCAAGTACGCCCTCGCCGACATGGACCTGATCTTCAAATTGCTGGAGCTGGAACCGGAGATCCGGGACAAAGAAGACGCCAGAAGCCTCCAGGTCAACGGCGGCGCGATCCGCTTCGAGCAGGTCAGCTTCAGTTACCAGGAGGACCGCGCCATCCTGCACGGCGTCGACTTCGCCGTCGAGCCCGGCGAGAAGGTGGCCATCGTCGGCCAGAGCGGCGCCGGCAAGTCCACCCTCGGCCGGCTGCTGTTCCGCTTCTACGACGTCAGCGAGGGATGCATTCGGATCGACGGCCAGGACCTGCGCGAGGTCACCCAGCAGAGCCTGCGCGCCGCCATCGGCATCGTCCCCCAGGACACGGTGCTGTTCAACGATACCATTCTCTACAACCTGCAATATGGCCGCCCCGAGGCCCGCCGGGAGGAGATCGAGACGGCGGCCAGAATGGCCCACATCCACGACTTCATCGCATCCCTGCCCCAGGGGTACGACACGCTGGTGGGCGAGCGCGGCCTCAAACTCTCCGGCGGCGAAAAACAGCGCATCGCCATCGCCCGCGCGATGCTCAAGCGGCCCAGGATCCTGCTCTTCGACGAGGCGACATCCTCTTTGGATAGCCGCACCGAACAGGCGATTCAGGTAACCCTGAAGGAGGTCGCCCGCCACCACACCACCCTGGTCATCGCCCACCGCCTCTCCACGATCGTCGACGCCCAGCGCATCCTGGTGATGGATCAGGGCCGCATCGTCGAATCGGGCAGCCATGCCGAACTGCTGGCGCGCAATGGTCGCTACGCGGAGATGTGGCGGTTGCAGCTGGATGATCGGGAGAAGAGCGGATCAAGCGAAAACGTCCCCTCTCAGGAGTTGAGCCAACCATGACCAACAAAACCGGCGACCCCCTTTGCCCCCTGCCTACCGCGCCGGATCTGTCGGCGATCACCCAGGTCGAACTCGTCCCCTCCCCCGCCCCGGGGGATTATCGGGCGGCGATGAAACTGGCGGACGAAGTCGCAACGAAGCGGCTGGGGGAGTTCATGCTGCTCTCCTGGTACGACCGGGATCGGGATTTCGAATCCCCTCAACACGCCAGCGAGTGCCACCAGGACAGCGCCACGCCGGGGTATGTGGATTACGGCATCCACCACGGCGCGACCTTGATGGTGGACATCGAGCAGGGACGTTTCGTCTTCTTCTATCTGCCCGTGGATCTTTGATCGGCGAGCCCGCACCCGGTGAACCTCTACGTGATGCGCCACGGCCGCGGCGTCTACAACGAACTGGGGCTATGCAACGACGACCCCGGCGTGGCTGTGCATCTGGCCGCCGAAATATCGGAAACAACCTCTCGGGCACAGCCCGCCTAAAGGCTTGACCTCCGATGTTGCCGTTACTTAGGCGCAGCTGCACTAGTCCGGCTTGAACTGGGCCTCTTCCAGCCGCGCCACGCCCTGCCGCCGCCCCTGGTCCAGCCGGGCGAGTTCGCCCCGCAGCTCACCAAAGGCCTGTTGCAGTCCGGCAAGTTGACGCTGGGCGTCTTCTCCCCGGGTCTTGAGCCTCTGAGATTCGGTGTCGAGTTCTCGGGCGGCGGCGCGGGTGGTCTGGTCGGCGCGGGCGAGGGTTTCGCCGAGTTCGTCGAGGATGAGTTGCTGGCGGGTGAGGGATTGGGCTGCGGTCACGGCGGTACGCAGGGCGGCGACGGTGGTGCGGGTGGCGCGCTGGATGCCCTGGATCAGCTCCCGGTTGTTGTTGCGCAGGGTCTCCAGCACCAGCCAGGCCTGGTTGGCGATCAGCCATTGCCGTTGCAGGTCCTGGATGCGCTGGCGCAGCGGGAAGAGGAAGCGGTCGCGCAGCTGGGCGGCGCGGGCGGGATCGTTGGCGTCCAGTTCCGGGAGTCGGACTTCAAGGCGCTGGTCCATGGCCTGGCCGATGTGGAGATATTGCTGGAGCTGGCGCGCCGCCTCTCGCAGGGCGGTCTTTTCCCGCTCGATGTGGATGTTCTCCTTGAGGAGATCATCCTCGGCGTCGTAGAGGCTGCGCAGGGCGTCGTTGAGGGAGCGCTGGGATTGGCGGTATTCGGCGAAATACTCCCCCAGGCGATTGCCGCCGATGGGAATGAGGCCGAACAGCTTGCGGGGGGCGAGCAGGTCGCCGCGAGCGGCGGGGTCGAGGCCTTCCGCCTGGGCCTTCAGCTCTCCCAGGGCCGACGCGAGTCGCTCTTCGCTGGTCTGCATGCGGCGGCGGTCGGTACGACTGGTGCTTTCGGCGACGCGACGCATCGCCTCGCCGCCGAAGTACTCCACCGCCCGGAGTTGCTCATTGAAGGCGGGGCCGTCCCGGTCGCCGCTGACCAGTACCTCGCTCAGCTGCTGGGCGCGTTGGTCCAGTTGCTGGATGCTTTGGGGGTCGAGGGGTGCGAGTGCGTTTGAGGGCATGGTGGTTTTGTTCAACACGAGAGGTCTCGTCAATATTCGGGAGCCGGAGCCAACTCCGCCTCAAAAGCCTCTGTGCGCTCTGTGGTGAATTTTCTTAAACGAACTCACAACACCTGCAAATTGGCGAAAGAGAGCACCAGCCATTTCGCCCCCACCGCTTCGAAGTTGACCTGCACCCGCGCGCCCGCGCCCCGTCCTTCGGCGTTGATCACAACCCCTTCACCGAATTTGGGGTGGCTGACGCGCTGGCCGAGACTGAAGCCGCCGCCGGCCTGGTCGGGGAGGTCGGTGCGGGCGCCGTAGACCGGTTGCGAGATCCTGGGCGAGCCGCCGCGAACCTCGTCGATGAGTTGCGCCGGGATCTCGCGCAGGAAGCGGGAGGGGATGGCGTACTCCTCCTGGCCGCGCAGGCGGCGCACCTCGGCGTGGCAGAGGTAGAGCTTGCGCATGGCGCGGGTCATGCCGACGTAGCAGAGGCGGCGCTCCTCTTCGAGCCGGTCCGGATCTTCGATGGACATCGAGTGAGGAAACAATCCCTCCTCGACGCCGCCGATGAAGACCAACGGGAACTCCAGCCCCTTGGCGGAGTGGAGGGTCATCAGCTGGACGCAGTCCTCATCGGGGCCGGCTTGGGTCTCGCCCGCCTCCAGCGCGGCGTGGGCGAGGAAGGAAGAGAGCTGGTCCATCTCTTCGCTGAGGTCCTCGTGTTCGAACTGGCGGATGGCGTTGACCAGCTCCGCCAGGTTTTCGATGCGGTCCTGGCCCTTGCCGTCCTTACTCTTCTGGAAGTGTTCCGGCAGGCCGACCAGGCCGATGAGGTGGTCCGCCGCCTCAAAGAGCTCCATCTGGGCGATCACCTCCCGCTGTTCGTCGATCAGGTCGAGAAAACCTTGCAGGGCGGTGGCGGCGCGCTTGGGCAGTTCGGCGTTTTCCAATAGCAACTTGGCAGCGCGCCACATGGGCAGGTCTTCGGCGCGGGCACGGGCGCGCAGCTGATCCAGGGTCTTGGCGCCAATGCCCCGGGGCGGTTGGTTGACCGCCCGTTCGAAGGCGCCGTCATCATCGCGATTGGCGAGCAGGCGCAGGTAGGCCAGGGCGTCCTTGATCTCGGCGCGCTCGAAGAAGCGCAGCCCGCCGTAGACCCGGTAGGGGATGCCGGCCTGGATCAGCCGCTCCTCGAACTGGCGGGACTGGGCGTTGGAGCGGTAGAGGATCGCCGCCTCGCTGCGCCGCCCCCCCTCATCGACGTGGGCCTTGATGCGTTCGATGACGAAGCGGGCCTCGTCCATCTCGTCGAAGGCGGCGTAGAGGCCGATTAGCTCGCCTTTGCCGTCGTCGGTCCAGAGGTTCTTGCCGAGACGCGAGGGGTTGTTGGCGATGAGGCTGTTGGCCGCCTCCAGGATGTTGCCGCTGGAGCGGTAGTTCTGCTCCAGGCGGATCAGCGGGGCGGCGGGATAGTGCTTCTGGAAGTCGCGGATGTTCTCCACCTTGGCCCCGCGCCAGCCGTAGATGGACTGATCGTCGTCGCCCACCGCGAAGATGCGGGAGTCCGCCCCGGCGAGCAGCCGCAGCCAGGCGTACTGGATATCGTTGGTATCCTGAAACTCGTCGACGAGGATATGGGGAAAGCGCTGGCGATAGTGCTCCAGGATGTCGGCCCGCTCGCGCAGGGTTTCATGGGTGCGCAGCAGCAGTTCGGCGAAATCCACCAGGCCGCCGCGCTGGCAGGCCTTTTCGTACTCGGCGTAGACCCGCAGCATGGTCTCCTTGTGGAAGTCGCCCCCCGGGTCGATATGGGCGACGCGCAGCCCTTCGT
Organism: Gammaproteobacteria bacterium; assembly: GCA_011390365.1. Lineage (GTDB taxonomy): Bacteria > Pseudomonadota > Gammaproteobacteria > Chromatiales > Chromatiaceae > SLIM01. The sequence goes on along the minus strand of JAABSM010000010.1, from coordinate 6,459 downwards.
CCTTGCGGGCGTTGATGAACCATTGGGACTGGCGCGACGGCCAGCGCGCCTCGTCCAGCTCCAGCGCCTTGGTGATGCGCTTGAGCAGCCGGAACTGGTCGTCGGAGTCCATCACCTGAAAGTTCTGGGGCAGCTTGGCGTCCTCCCAGTGGGCGCGCAGAAAGCGGTGGGCGAGGCCGTGAAAGGTGCCCACCCACATGCCGCCCACCGGGGCGTCGAGCAGCAGCTCGATGCGCTGGCGCATCTCCCGCGCCGCCTTGTTGGTAAAGGTGACGGCGAGGATGTTCCAGGGCGAGGCCCCCTCCACCGCGATCAGCCAGGCGATGCGATGCACCAGCACCCGGGTCTTGCCGCTGCCGGCCCCGGCCAAAACCAGGGCGCCGCCGGCCGGGGCCGCCACCGCCTCGCGCTGGGCCTCGTTGAGGCCTTCGAGAATTTCGGATACGTCGTCTTGCATGGCGGGTATTGTACCGGATCGAGTAAAAAAGAGCAGTTCCGGACGCAAAAGCGGAGGCTGGCTTATCGCCGCCCTCAGTCGCCGCCGCATCCGCCGCCGGAATCCCCGCCACAGCCGAAACCGTCGAACCAACCGCCGGATCCCGTGTCGGACGGCGCTCCGGAGTCGCCGAAACACCCCGACGCACAACCGATATGCCCGGCACAGTAGCCGCTGCCGTAATTGGGTGACGCCCGATCCCGACAATCCAGGGAGTATCTGAAGCCATCGGGAATGGCCAGGCGGGTGTCGATGGAGAAGATGCGCGGCAAACGCTTGGGTGCCTTCGGATCGATCCGCTCGTTGGCGCAGGCCAGACGCCAGGCCCGCTTGATCCCCTCCTGGGCCAGGGTCGGCGAGGGCATGGCCTCGGTGGGGGTATGATGCAGGAAACGCCCCACCGCCTTGCGACTGAAGGATTCATAGGCGCGGGTGAAGAGGATGAACTCGTGCCACGCCACATCCACCACCTGTGAGGGCATGGCGACCATGCGCCGGCGCGCCCGATTGCAGAGGGTGAAGTAGTCCCGCAACGCGACAAATACCGACTCGACATCCTGGGCATCGAGATGGGGGTAACGCTCCTTCACCTTGCGTTTGAGGGTGGGGTGAAATTCGTAGGATTGGATGAAGGCGAGCTGTCGGCCCTGGCGACGCCTGAGGTACAAAACCACAAGCAACACCGTAACCACCGCCAACGGGACGATCCGTACCCACATCCCGGTCAGCCCAAACAACGCATCATCCAACATCCCCCACCCTGTCTGCCTGCCCTGATCGCTGAAAAATTCTGATGGCCGCAAGAGTACCGCGAAGCACCCTGCAAGCCAAGACGAAAGCCCGCCCATCAGCCTGACGCTTGGTCCCGCTCCCGTGCTCTTGCGGCCTGGCTTCCCTCCCGTTCATCCTGAAAATCCCGTCCATCCTGTCCGTTCTTCTTCAACTCCAGGCCCCGTGAACCAGAGGCAAAACGTCCCCTGTTGCAGTATCATAAGGGGCTTTAAGACCCAGCTTAGTAACAGGTGAACGATGCTCTCACTTCGCGGCGCTCCGGCCCTCTCCGACTTTCGCAACGGCAAACTGCAACAGCGTATCCAGCAAACCCTCGGACGAGAGGTCGAGCTGCATGCGGAGTTCATGCACTTCGCCGAGCTGCATGAGGCGCTGAATGAAGACGAAATGGCGGTGCTTAAGCGGCTGTTGCAGTACGGCCCCAGGTACGCCGGCTTCGAGCCCGAGGGAGAGTTGCTGCTGGTGACGCCCCGCCCCGGCACCCTCTCGCCCTGGTCCAGCAAGGCGACGGACATCGCCCACAACTGCGGGCTTGCCCAAATCGAGCGTATTGAGCGCGGCATCGCCTACTACCTGACGCCGAGGAGCCCACACCCCAACCCCTCTCCCTCGGGGAGAGGGGGTTTTTCGGAAGCGGAACTGACCCAGGTCGCCGCGCTGCTGCATGACCGCATGACCCAGTCCGTCTTCACCGACCTCAACCAGGCCGAGGCGCTGTTCAACCACCACCAGCCCAAGCCCTTTACCCAAGTGGACGTAATCAACGGCGGGCGCGCGGCGCTGGTGAAGGCCAACGGCGAACTGGGGCTGGCGCTATCGGATGACGAAATCGACTATCTGGTGGAGAACTTCCAGGCCTTGGGGCGCAACCCCAGCGACGTGGAGCTGATGATGTTCGCCCAGGCCAACTCGGAGCATTGCCGCCACAAGATCTTCAACGCCGACTGGATCATCGACGGCGAAAAGCAAACCCATTCGCTGTTCCAGATGATTCGCAACACCACCGACCGATCCCCGACGGACGTGCTCTCCGCCTACAAGGACAATGCGGCGGTGATCAGCGGTCATCAGGGCGGACGCTTCTTCCCCGATCCCGCGGACGGGATCTATCGCCCCCATCGGGAGGCGATCGACATCCTGATGAAGGTGGAGACCCACAACCACCCCACCGCCATCTCGCCGGACCCTGGCGCGGCCACCGGCGCCGGCGGCGAGATCCGTGACGAGGGGGCGACCGGGCGGGGCTCCAAGCCCAAGGCGGGGCTCACCGGCTTCTCTGTTTCCAACCTGCGCATCCCGGGTCTGGCGCAGCCCTGGGAGACGGACCATGGCAAGCCGGGACGCATCGCCTCGGCCCTCGACATCATGCTCGAAGGCCCCATCGGCGGGGCCTCCTTTAACAACGAATTCGGTCGCCCCAATCTGTGCGGCTACTTCCGCGGCTACGAGGAGACAGTGCCCGGCCCGGAGGGCGACGAGCTGCGCGGCTACCACAAGCCGATCATGCTCGCTGGCGGTCTCGGTAGCATTCGCCGCGAGCACATCGAGAAAGGCGCCTTCCCCGCCGGCTCGCCCCTGGTGGTGCTGGGCGGACCGGCGATGCTCATCGGCCTCGGCGGCGGCGCGGCCTCCTCCATGGCCAGCGGCGCATCCGCCGAGGATCTCGACTTCGCCTCGGTGCAGCGGGCCAACCCGGAGATGGAGCGCCGCTGTCAGGAGGTGATCGACCGCTGCTGGATGCGCGGCGATGACAACCCGATCCTGTTCATTCACGACGTGGGCGCGGGAGGCCTCTCCAACGCCCTGCCGGAGCTGGTGCATGACGCCGGTCGCGGCGGCCAGTTCCAGCTGCGCGACGTGCCCAACGACGAACCGGGCATGTCGCCCATGGAGATCTGGTGCAACGAGGCCCAGGAGCGCTACGTGATGGCCATAGACGCCGCCCGCCTCGACGAGTTCAAGGCGATCTGTGAGCGGGAGCGCTGCCCCTATGCGGTGGTTGGCGTGGCCAGCGATGAAGAGCACCTGACCCTGGAAGACCGCCACTTCGACAATCGTCCCATCGACCTGCCCATGCCGCTGCTCTTCGGCAAACCGCCGAAGATGACCCGGGAGACCGAACACCGCCCCTTCCAGGCCCCGGAGCTCGATCTGGCGGGTGTTACCCCCCAGGAAGCGCTGCTGCGCGTGCTGCGCCTGCCCACCGTGGCCAACAAGACCTTCCTCATCAGCATCGGCGACCGCTCCATCACCGGCATGGTGGCGCGGGATCAGATGGTGGGACCCTGGCAGGTCCCCGTCGCCGATCTGGCGGTGACATTGAGTGATTATGGGCCCATGCCTGGGTCCGAGCCCTCACCCCAAACCCCTCTCCCTCGGGGAGAGGGGCTTACACTCCCCTCTCCCTCTGGGAGAGGGGCCGGGGGTGAGGGCTCCTACAAAGGCGAGGCGATGGCGATGGGCGAGCGCACCCCGCTGGCGCTGCTCGATCCGGCCGCCTCGGGCCGCATGGCGGTGGGCGAGACGATCACCAACCTGGCCGCCGCGCGTATCGAAAAACTTGGCGATATCAAGCTCTCCGCCAACTGGATGGCCGCCGCCGGCCATGGCAGTGAGGACGCCGCGCTGTTCGACACCGTGAAAGCCGTCGGCATGGAGCTGTGTCCGGAACTGGGCATCTCCATCCCGGTGGGCAAGGACTCCATGTCCATGCGCACGGTTTGGCAGGACGAACAGGGCGCGAAGACCATGACCGCGCCGTTGTCGCTGATCATCTCCGGCTTCGCGCCGGTGCAAGATGCGCGCAAGACCCTCACGCCAGTTCTGAGGACAGAGGACGAAAGACAGAAGACAGAGTTGGTGCTCATTGATCTGGGCGAGGGGCGCAACCGCTTGGGGGCCTCGGCGCTGGCCCAGGTCTACAAGCAGTTGGGACGCGAGGGGGCGGACCTGGAACGGCCCGAATTGCTCAAGGGCTTCTTCGATGCCATCCAGCAGTTGAATCAGCGGGATATGATCCTGGCCTACCACGACCGTTCCGATGGCGGCCTGATCGTCACCCTGTGCGAGATGGCCTTCGCCGGTCGTTGCGGATTCGAGTTGGAACTGCCCGCCGGCGATCTCTTCGGCCAGCTCTTCGCCGAGGAGCTGGGGGCGGTGATTCAGATCCGCGGCACACACCTGGGCGAGGTGATGAGCACCCTCGAAGCAAACGGCGTCGGCCACTGCGCCAAAGTGATCGGCAAGCCCACCAAGGATCAGCGCATCCTGGTCAAGGGCTGCGGCGAGACCCTCATCGACGCCAGCCGCGCCGAGCTGCAACAGGCCTGGAGCGAGACCACCCGCGAGATGCAGGCGCTGCGCGACAACGCCGACTGCGCCCGCGAGGAGTTCGAACGCATCGCCGAAGAGGACCCCGGCATCAGCCCGATCGTCACCTTCGACGCCCAGGAGAATATCGCCGCGCCATACATCAACAGCGGCGCTCGCCCCAGAATGGCGATCCTGCGCGAACAGGGGGTTAACGGCCAGAACGAGATGGCGGCTTCCTTCTACAAGGCCGGCTTCGAATGCATCGACGTCCACATGTCGGACATCCTGGCCGGACGCGTCACCCTGGACGACTTCAAGGCGCTGGTCGCCTGCGGCGGCTTCTCCTACGGCGACGTGCTCGGGGCCGGCGAGGGCTGGGCCAAGTCGATCCTGTTCAACACCCAGGCCAAGGAGCAGTTCCAGAGCTTCTTCGCCCGCGACGACATCTTCGCCCTGGGGGTCTGCAACGGCTGTCAGATGCTCTCCAACCTCCACGAGATCATCCCCGGCGCGGGCCACTGGCCCCACTTCGTGCGCAATCGCTCCGAACAGTTCGAGGCCCGTTTCGTCTCGGTGGCGATCAGTGAAACGCCGTCGATCCTGCTCGCCGGCATGGCCGGCTCCCGCCTGCCCATCGCCGTCGCCCATGGCGAGGGCCGCGCCGAATTCCGCGACGCCGCCCATCACGCCAGCTCGGCCGGTTACATCGGCATGCGCTACGTCGAAAACAACGGCGAGATCGCCAACCGCTACCCCGCCAACCCCAACGGCTCGCCGAACGGCATTTCCGGGTTGTGTAACCGGGATGGGCGTATTACCATCATGATGCCCCACCCGGAGCGGGTCATTCGCACCATACAGAACTCCTGGCACCCCGAGGATTGGGGCGAGGATGGTCCCTGGCTGCGGCTGTTCCGCAATGCGCGAAAATGGCTTGGGTAGTCAACCACCAAACAGACTCACGGAGTATCGCCATGCATTTAGATCATCGAATCGCCACCATTGTTTGCGCATTCGCGTTTTCCCCCGTCGCCGCGGCTTTGCAAGCGCCGGAACCTGACCCGCCTTATGCCTATGGCGATTTCCCGGATGGGCCGAAAAAGGAAGAACCACCCCCATCCCGCTCCCCCACAACCTTGTGGACCTACCACAATACCTTGGACGGCGCCCACCCTGACGGCACCGAACAACGAATGCTTTGGCACATCAATCGCGCCCGCCAGGACCCAGCCGCCGAAGGCCAGTGGCTGGCTGTGGTGAATGATGAAAGCGGAGGAATCTCCGCCGCCCGTAGCTACTTCGCCGTAAATACGAGTGTACTTATCAGCGAATTCGCAACCTATGCCGCGAAGCCCCCGGTCGCCTTCGACAACCGGCTTTACGAAGCCGCCAAAGAACATTCCGACTACCTGATATCCATCGATGGTCAGAGTCATGACGGCCAATTCACCCGGGTGCAAAACGCCGGATTCAAGTACTCTCGGGTTGCCGGCAACGTCTTCTCCTATGCGAAAAATGGCCTGCATGCGCACGCGGGGTTTAATATCGACTGGGGTTCCGGTACCGACGGCACTCAGGACCCGCCCGGACATCGCTACACCATAATGTCGGTCGAATACGATTACACTAACGTAGGCCTTGCCGCCGTTGCGGACAATAACGATTACAATGATGTCGGACCGCTAGTTGTCACTGGCAACCACGCTAGCGCGCTGGATAGTTATAGCGACCATTATAACCAGTTTTTGGTCGGTACGGTGTGGGAAGACCTTAACGGAAACTCTTTGTATGACGCGGGCGAAGGGGTCGGTGGTGTTCAAGTTATCCCCGATACTGGAACCTATTTCGCCATAACCTCA
>JAABSM010000109.1 GCA_011390365.1 Gammaproteobacteria bacterium | reverse complement strand
GGAGGCTGGGAGGGGGGTGTCCGGGACATCCGCGATAGCAGACCGGCTTGGTAGCCAGATCGAAGACCCTCCCCCCGGCCCCCTCCCAAGGGGAGGGGGAGTAGGCCCCTCCCCCCATCGGGGGGAGGCTGGGAGGGGGGTGTCCGGGGCATCCGCGATAGCAGATCAACTCGGTAGCCAGAGCGAAAACCCTCCCCCCGGCCCCCTCCCGAGGGGAGGGGGAACAGGTTCGACTCCCAAGAAGTGGGGGCATGAGAAGGAGCATGATTCAGCCATGGTCACACAATCATTGACGTCAAAGGAGAAGCTCATTCATGAGCAGGGGCTGCTCTCGATCCTGCGCCAACTCCACGACGAACTCGACGCCGCCGTGTTCGACGCCTACGGTTGGTCCGATCTCGCCCCCAGGCTGGTAGGCCGCCCCGGCGCTACTACGCCATGGCCCGACAAGCCAGACGAACAGATGGAGGCGGAAGAGGAGTTGCTTCAGCGACTGGTTGATCTCAACACCCAACGCGCCGCCGAGGAGCAGCGCGGTATCATCCGCTGGCTGCGTCCCGAATACCAAAACCCCGAGGGCCAAACCGCCGCCCAGGAAGAGGCCGCTCTGGAAACCCCAGCCGCCGCGGTGGCGGAAAAGGGCAAGCCCGCCTGGCCCAAGGCCCTCCCCGAACAGGTTCAGGCGTTGCGCGCCGCCCTAGACCAACAACCCGAACCCGCCACCGCCCAGCAACTGGCCAAAACCTTCAAGCGAGCCCAGGCGAAGCGGGTGGCGGAGATTCTCGAAACACTGGCGGCCATGGGGCAGGCGAGAGAGGATGGGGGAGGGCGTTACTCTTCGGCGTAGGTTGCTGGGTGGGCATTGAAAGGTATGCATGGGGCTTGCGGGAAGTCAGCCGTTGCGATGTGATGTGAGGACTGCCGGACCTGGCGATTGATCTGATTTAACATAATATACATTATGCGCAACTGTGGACAAGCCTGCGTGAATCCCAGAGTGGTGATCGCAGATTGGCGTTGACAAACTGCGTATGTCACTCCGGGCTTTGATTACTCCGGACAGTGCTTGTTGCTGGCGATGGAAGATCCGTCATCACAGGTTTGTTGTTGTTCGCTCTGCCTGGGTGTTCCCGTTTTCTGAGTGGCGATGGCGGGGATTTCGTCACCGCTGATGCTGGGCTCTTCGATCGTGGTAATTCTGGCCTCTTGCCGTGTCATATGGCTAGTCGGGGTCGTCTGCGGCGCCGCTGGGCTGGTGGCGGGCGTTTGAGCAGGCTGCCTTTCCGCTTGCGCCGGCGCTGGGTTGGTGACCGCGATGGAGGGTGCGGGTCCCGCGGGTTTCGCCGGCTCGGCTTGACTTGGGGGCGCCTGTCGCGGTTGCGGATCGTCCCCGGCGAGTTCCTTGCGGATCGGGGACTTTTCAGGCGGATCGCTGATTCTGGGATGTTTTTCAACCTTGCGGCGCTCGCTTTGCCGCGTTTCCGGCCGAGGTTGCGGGAGCGAGGCAGCTGTCGTCTGCTCACCACCCTGCCCTCTCTCCGTCTCCTTATCGGCTCGTATCGGCGTAGGCTCCGTGGGGACCATGGATGCCGCCGGCGGCCAAGGCTGTTCGACGGTTCCCTTTTGCGGTTCGGGAGTCCTGGCGGACGGCCTCTTGAAGACCTGGGACGCTTCACCGGGGATCGCCATGCGACCGAACAGGGTCATGGCGGCGCTGAAAAAATCGCTTCCCGGGGCGTCGCGACAGATCTTGTCTATGGCGCGCAGGGCGGTGTCCGGATCACTGCCGTGAAGTACGTCCAGTCCAATGGAGGCGGAGAGGCCGGAGGCGAGCCCCATCAGCCACTCCCGATAGAAGGGGTAATTTTCGACGCCGAAGGGCTTATCCTGCTGCCAGTCTTCGAAGGCGTGGTTGAAGGTGAAGCAGCTCTTCACGCCCATCCCCCACAGGGTGGTATTGGCGGAGGCAATGCCGCCGCTGGAGAGAAACAGCAGGCCGCCGCAGAGGACGATGGACCGCAGTGACTTGAGATTCATGATTCACGACTCCAGGCGTTGGTGACGCCGCCGGCCACCGCCATCTTGATCAGTTCGGCGAGGGATCTGGCGCCGGTCTTCTCCATCAGCTTGGCGCGGCGGGCCTCCAGAATCTTGATGCCGATGTCGAGTTGTTGCGCCATCTCCTTGTTGGACTTTCCCTCGCACAGCATCTCCAGGATCCGGCGCTCTTCGTCACTGAGTCCGGCGAGGGCGGTGGCGACACGAGATTTTTCGCCCTGAATGCGACGCTGTTCGTTATCCGTATCCAGGGCCTGACGGATGGAACGCAACAGATCCTGATCATTGAAGGGCTTTTCCAGGAAGTCAATCGCGCCATTTTTCATCGCCTTGACCGCCATTGGGATATCGCCGTGGCCGGAGATGAAGATGACGGGGAGCTGGATATGCCGCCGCCCCATCTGCTCCTGAAGCTCCAGACCGCTCATGCCCGGCATGCGAATATCAAGTACCAGACAGCCAGCGCAGCCGGGATGGTAGTTGTCGAGAAAGCTGGGGCCGTCGACATAGGTCTCGACCTGATAGCCGACCGACTCCAGCAACAGGCGCACCGCGTCCCGCAGCGGGCCGTCATCGTCGACGACGAAGATGATCGGTTCGCCGCTCATGCATCACCGAGCTCGAGCACCCCGTCCATCTCGACCCCCGCGCCCTTGGGCAGGGAGGCGACGCCGATCGCCGCGCGCGCGGGATAGGGCTCGCTGAAGTACTCCGCCATCACCTGGTTGACGGTGGCGAAATGGGCGAGATCGACAAGAAAGATGTTGAGCTTGACGATATCGCCCAGCTCGCCGCCGGCGGCCCTGGCCACCGCCTTGAGGTTATCGAAGACGCGGCGGATCTGGCTCTCGATATCCCCTTCCACCATCTCCATGGTCTCGGGAACCAGGGGGATCTGCCCGGAGAGATAGACGGTGCGGCCTACCTTGACCGCCTGGGAATAAGTGCCGATCGCTTGCGGGGCCTGGTCTGTACGTATGATCTCTCTAGCCATGGTCTGTCGTCCGTTGTTTGAGGTTGCGATAAAATATCGGCGCGAATTTTAACCGATTACGCGGCTGATGCGCAGGACCGGGTGGCGGTGTCGGAGTCGTTTGATGATACCCGCCAGTTGTTTCCGGTCGCTTACGGAAACCAGAAACCTGAGCCCGGTGGTGCTTCCGTCCCGCTCCTCCACCGTGACATTTTCGATATTGGAGCCCATGTTGGCGATGACGCCAGCGATGGAGGCGAGGGCGCCGCGCTGGTTCTCCACCTCTACCGCGATCTCGCTGGAGAACTCTCCTTCCGTCTCCCGGGACCATTGCACCTCCAGCCAGCGTTCCCCCTGCTTGGAGGGGTTCGCGATATTGCGACACTCGCGACGGTGGACCACGATCCCCTTGCCGGGGCTGAAGCCGGCGAGGATGGCGTCGCCGGGGATGGGGTGGCAGCAGCGGGCGTAATTGACCACCATCCCCTCTCCCCCGGTTAGGAACAGCGGCGCGCCGGCCGTGCCCTTGGCACTGCCCAGCAGCTCGCCGTCCGGCTTTTCCGAGCCGACCAGAAAGCGGGCCGCCAGCAACGGCGCGCGATTGCCCAGGCCGATCTCGCGAAACAGCTCCTGCTCGTCACCCAGCTTCCATTCCGTGACCAGGGCCTGAATACGCTCGCCGCCACAGTCTTGGAGATTGCAGCCCAGGCTCTCCAGCTCCTGCCCCACCAGTTGGCGTCCGAATTCAACCGCCTCCTGGCTTTGCAGGTTCTTGAGATAGGCGCGAATGGCGGCGCGCGCGCGCGCGGTAACCACGAAGTTGAGCCAGGCGGGGTTGGGGCGGGCGTTCTCCTTGGTGATCACCTCGATCGTCTCGCCGGTGTTGAGGCGGGTGCGCAGCGGTACCATCCGGTGGTCGACCCTCGCCGCGACGCAGCGGTGGCCAACGTCGGAATGAACCGCGTAGGCGAAGTCGATGACGGTCGCCCCCTTGGCCATCACCTTGATCTCGTTATTGGGGGTAAAGACGTAGACCTCATCAGGAAACAGATCGACCTTGACGTGCTCCAGGAATTCGATGGAGCTACCGGTTCCCTGTTGCAGGTCCATCAGACTCTTCAGCCAGTCGGAGACATTGGCGCGGGCGTCGGCGGCCTGATCCCCCTCCTCCTTGTATTTCCAGTGCGCCGCCACCCCCGCATCCGCGACCTGGTGCATCTTTTCGGTACGAATCTGGATCTCCACCGGCAGGCCGCCGGGCCCCTTGAGGATGGTGTGCAGGGATTGATAGCCGTTGGCCTTGGGGATCGCGATATAGTCCTTGAACTTGCCGGGAACCGGGCGATAGAGGTTGTGCATCGCCCCCAGCACGCGGTAACAGGTATCCACCTTGTCGACCACGATGCGATAGGCGAAGACGTCCATGACCTCGCCGAAGGAGACCTTCTTCTCCTTCATCTTGCTGAAGATGCCGTAGAGGTGTTTCTCACGGCCCATCACCTCGGCGGGGATGCCCTCCTCCCGCAAACGATTGATCAGCGAGGTCCGGGTATGCTCCACCAACTCGTCGCGCTTGCCGCGATAGGTGAGTACCGAGGCGTCCAGTACCTTGTAGCGCATCGGCCAGTAGGCGGCGAAACCCAGGTTCTCCAGCTCCAGACGGATCTGGTTAATGCCCAGACGGCTGGCGATGGGGGCATAGATCTCCAGGGTCTCGCGGGCGATGCGGCGGCGCTTGGCCGGCGGCATGGCGCCAAGGGTGCGCATGTTATGGAGGCGGTCGGCGAGCTTGATGAGGATGACCCGGATATCCTTGTTCATCGCCAACAGCATCTTGCGAAAGTTGGCGGCCTGGGCCTCGGCCCGGGACTCGAACTCCAGATGGGTCAGTTTGGAGACGCCGTCCACCAGCTCCGCCACCTCGCCGCCGAACAGCTCGCCAAGCTGCTCCTTGGCGGTGGCGGTATCCTCGATCACGTCATGGAGGATCGCCGCCATCAGGCAGCGATAGTCCATGCGCATGCCGGAGAGGATGCGGGCGACGGCGAGGGGATGGTAGATATAGGGCTCGCCGGACATCCGGCTCTGCCCTTCGTGGGCCTCCGCACCGAACAGATAGGCGCGGTAGACCTCCCTGACCTCATCTCGTGGCAGATACTCTTCGAGTTCGGTACAAAGGTCGCTGATCAAATAGCGGCATGCTTCGCCGCCATTCGACAAGGAGGGAGAGAGCGGTGGCGCCAGGGTCATCCTTTCCCGTCAGGCTGAGGGGATTCCATTTTGGCAGGGCTTCCCGCGCCCTCCTCCGCGCGCACCGGCGCGGCCTCTTCTTCGTCCTCGATCAGCGCCATGTCGATCTCCTCCTCCTTGGGGGCGACAGTGGCGTAGTTGACCAGGCCAGCGCCGATCTCGCGCAGGGCGATGACGGTGCACTTGTCGTTCTCCCGGTCAACCAACGGCTGAACGCCGTTCTCCAGCTGACGCGCCCGCTTGGTGGCGAGCAGCACCAGGTCGAAGCGGTTCTTTACATTGCCCAGGCAATCTTCAACGGTAATGCGTGCCATACGCTTGGATTCTCCCGAAATTGATCAAACGGGACATTGTAAAACAGACGCTTCCGATTGGGAAACGTTAGTTGCGACCGGCAGCCGAGGCACTCCTTGAAGGACTGCCACTCCTCGATGGAGGCATGGCGAAAGCCTCGCCCTCCCGCGGGTAGGATTCCATCGCACAGCCCCCGGGCTGTGCGCCAAATCGAAGCGCCCAGCGCGGAGCCCGGACTTTGTTGCCAGGCTATTTGCGCTTGCGTCCGGCCATGTGAATGGGGCTGCCGAGTACGCCCATCGCCGCCTCTTTGACGGCCTCTGACAGGGTCGGGTGGGCGTGGACGATGCGCCCCAGGTCTTCCGAGCTTCCGCCGAACTCCATGATCGTTACCGCCTCGGCGATCAGTTCCGAGGTGTGGGGACCGACCATGTGTACTCCGAGGATCTGGTCGCTTTCGGCGTCGGCAATGACCTTGACGAGGCCATGGCCCCTTTCCATCACCCGGGCGCGTCCGGAGGCGGCGAAGGAGAAGGTCCCTACGTTGTATGGGTTGCCCCGCTCGCGCGCCCCCTCCTCGGTCAAACCGACCCAGCTGATCTCCGGGTCGGTATAGACGACTGAAGGCACATGGTCGAGATTCAGTGGCGCCGGGGTCTCGCCCGCGATCAGGTCGGCCACCATCACCCCCTCCTCCGAGCCTTTATGGGCAAGCATGGGGCCGCGAACCAGGTCGCCGATGGCGTAGACATTGGGCAGATTGGTCAGACACTTCTCGTCGACATGGACGAAACCCCGCTCGTCGAGCAGCAGATCGGTTTCGGCGGTGCAGATGCCATCGGAATTGGGCTGACGGCCCACCGCGACCACCACCTTGTCCCCCCTCAGCCACTGCTTCTCGTCCCCTACCTGGAAGTGGACGGTGATGCCGCTGGCGGTCTGGTTGGTGGAGACGACCCGCGCGCCGAGGCGAATATCGAGTCCCTGTTGGGTAAAGTGGCGCAGGCTCTCTTTCGCCACATCGTGGTCGGCGATACTGAGAAACCTGCTTTGGGCTTCCAGCAGGACGACCTCCGCCCCCAGTCGCCGCCAGACGCTACCCAATTCGAGGCCGATGACGCCGGCGCCGATGATGATCAGACGCTTGGGTACCGAGTCGAACGCCAGCGCCCCGGAGGAGTCGACGATGTTGTCGTGATCGACGGGGGCGGCGTCGATCTCGATGGGGCTGGAGCCGGTGGCCAGCACCACGTTTTCGCCCTTCAAGCGCCTGACCCGGTTGCTATCCCTGGCGTGGACATTGACCTGGCCGCTCCCGTCCAACCGCCCGGTACCCTTAACCCAGGTGACCCCGTTGGCCTTGAAGAGCTGTTCGATGCCGCCGGTCAGTTCGGCGACGCGTTGGCGTTTTCGCTCCATCATCTTGGCCACGTCGACGGCGACTTCGGCGGCGCTGAGGCCGTGCACGTCGAGCTCGTGGGCCATCTTGTGATAGAGCTCGGAGGTCTCCAGCAAGGCCTTGGAGGGGATGCAACCGACGTTGAGGCAGGTTCCCCCCAATACCGGATTGCCGCCCTCGTCACACCAATGGTCGACGCACGCCGTTTTCAGGCCATGTTGAGCGGCGCGAATGGCGCAGACATAGCCGGCGGGGCCGCCACCGACAATAATCACATCAAACTGGTTTTCCACTTCCGTTCCCCCCCTTGAGTACATCTAACATTCATCGCTCGAAGATCTCTTTGGCTCCGTGAGAGATATGATGAAAACGTTGGCGCAGCTGCACTAGACATCCAGCATCAGCCGTGCCGGGTCTTCCAGGCGCTGCTTCATGGTCACCAGAAAACTCACCGCCTCCTTGCCATCGACGAGACGATGATCGTAGGAGAGCGCGACATACATCATGGGTCGAATGACCACCTCGCCACTCCTCGCGACCGGTCGCTCCTGGATGCCGTGCATGCCCAGAATGCCACTTTGAGGCGGATTGATGATGGGGGTCGAGAGCAATGAACCATAGACACCTCCATTGGTGATGGAGAAGGTTCCACCCATCAACTCTTCGAGACCCAACTGGCCCTTTTGCGCCCGCTTGGCAAAATCGACGATGCCGGATTCGATCTCCGCGAAACTCAAGAGGTCGGCATCACGCAACACCGGCACCACCAGGCCCCGGTCGGTGCCTACCGCGACGCCGATATCGTAGTAGTCATGGTAGACGATCTGGTCGCCATCGATGGAGGCGTTGACCATCGGCCACTCCCGCAGGGCGACCGTCGCCGCGCGGATGAAAAAGGACATCATGCCGAGGCGAACCCCATGCTTTTCGGCGAACTTATCCTTGTATTTGGCGCGCAGGTCCATGATCGGCTGCATGTCCACCTCGTTGAAGGTGGTGAGGATCGCCGCCGTGTGCTGCGCCTCAACCAGGCGATCGGCGATGTGGGCGCGAATGCGGCTCATCCGCTCGCGACGTTCGCCCCGCTCGACATTCGCCGGCGTCGCTGGCGCGTTACCGCCGGCTACTGGGGCGACGCCGGCGGCGGCCTGTTCCTTGATGTAGGCCAGCACATCGCCCTTGGTCAGGCGTCCGCCGCGTCCGCTGGCGGGGATCTGCGCGGGATCCAGACGATGCTCGCTCACCAAGCGCTTGACCGCCGGCGGCAGTTTCTTCAGCAGGCTTGGATCCGCCGCTGGCGGGGCCTGGGGAGGCGTCGCGCTGGAATCTACGCCGCCGCCGGCCCCCTCGACAACGGGCGCTACCGCGGCGCCGTCCGCGCCCGACGGCTGCGCCGCTTTCGCCGTCGCGACCGCCTTGGCATCGGTATCGAGCCGCGCCAGCAGATCACCCGCCTCCACGAGCGCGCCATTCTCGACCAGAATCTCGGTCAATACGCCATCGGCTGGGGCCGGTAGGTCAAGTAGTACCTTCGCCGTTTCCAGGTCGACCAGATTTTCGTCCCGGCTGACGAAATCGCCGGGACTTTTATGCCACTCGACAAGCGTGGCATCGGTCACGGATTCGGGCAGGTTCGGAACGCGAACCTCAATGGTCATGGCAAATCTCCATCAATCTGAGAGGGATGGGGGAGTGCTGAAGGCCTCCTCCAGGAATGCACGCAGCTGGGCGACATGCACGTTGTGGTATCCGGTGGCTGGCGCGGCGCTGGCTGGACGACCCGCATAGCGCAGTTGTTGAGTCTCGTTGAGGTTGGCCACCAGGCGATGCTGGATGGCGTACCAGGCGCCTTGGTTCATCGGCTCTTCCTGACACCATACGATATCCCGCGCATGGGGCCAGTGCTTCAGTGCCTTGGTGTAGAGCTTCACCGGGAAGGGGTAGAGCTGTTCGATGCGCACGATGGCGACATCCTGGCGTTCCTTCTCTTCCCGTTCTTTCAGCAGGTCGTAATAGACCTTGCCGGTGCAGAAAATCACCTTTTTCACCACCTCCGGGTCGAGGGGGTGGGT
The DNA here is from genome assembly GCA_011390365.1 of Gammaproteobacteria bacterium. Lineage (GTDB taxonomy): Bacteria > Pseudomonadota > Gammaproteobacteria > Chromatiales > Chromatiaceae > SLIM01. The sequence continues at coordinate 3,070 of JAABSM010000109.1, read as the reverse complement.
TTCGGGAATGACGGTGTGAAATCGGCCGTTCGCCAACTCGTCGAGCTTGGAAACCGAGAGACGGTGGCGCAACAGGCTCTTGGCGGTAAAGACGATCAATGGCTTGCGGTAGGGGCGCAGCATCTGCCGCCGCAGCAGGTGGAACATCTGGGCGGCGTTCGTCGGCGCCACGATCTGCAGGTTCTCCTGGGCGCACAGCTGGAGAAATCGCTCCATTCGGGCGGAGGAGTGTTCCGGACCCTGTCCCTCAAAGCCGTGGGGCAGAAACAGGGTCAAACCGCATAGCCGTCCCCACTTGGTCTCGCCGGATGAGATGAACTGGTCTATGACCACCTGCGCGCCGTTGGTAAAGTCGCCAAACTGCGCCTCCCAGATCGTCAACCCCTCAGGCTCCGAGCTGGCAAACCCGTACTCGAACCCCAGAACCGCCTCTTCCGAGAGCACCGAATCGATACAGACCAGACGGGACGGGTTAGCGGACAGCGCTTGCAGTGGTGCGTAGGCCTCGCCATTCTGCTGGTTATGGAGTACCGCGTGACGATGGAAAAAGGTCCCGCGCCCCGAGTCCTGCCCCGAGAGCCGCACCGGCACGCCACGCTGAATCAGGCTGCCGTAGGCCAGCAGTTCCGCGAACCCCCAGTCGACGGGCAAGGCCCCGGCCGCCATCCGCACGCGATCCTTGTAGATCGCCGCCACCCGCGGGTGCAACTCGAAGCCATCGGGGGTGGTAACGAGGCGCTCGCCAAGGGTCTGCAATTCGGAGAGGGGCATGCCGGTGTCCGCCTTCCGCGACCACTTGATATCGGTATAGGCCCGCCAATCGGCGCGCGCCAGATCCGCTCGCGCCTCCTTCGCCTGATGGCGAATGACCGGGGCGCCGTAATCCAGGGAGAGCCGATAGGACTCCTGCAGCTCCTTGATGTCGGCCTCCTGGACGATGCCCTGATCTTGCAACATCTTGGCGTAGCGTTCCCGGGTGGTCGCCCTGCCGCGAATGATGCGATACATCATCGGCTGAGTCGCCGAGGGTTCATCCGCCTCGTTGTGGCCCTGGCGGCGGTAGCAGACCAGATCGATCACCACATCGCGGTGGAAATGCATGCGATATTCGAGGGCGATGCGGGTCACCGCGATCACCGCCTCCGGGTCATCCCCATTGACGTGAAACACCGGCGCCTGGACCATTTTCGCGACATCCGTGCAGTATGGCGTGGAGCGGGTATCGAGGGGGTGGGAGGTGGTAAAGCCGATCTGATTATTGACCACGATGTGAATGGTACCGCCGGTCGAATAGCCGCGCGCCTGGGAGAAGTTGAAACACTCCTGCACCACCCCCTGCCCCGCAAAGGCGGAATCGCCATGGATAACCACCGGCAGGACACGATCCCCCCGCGCGTCTTCATAGCGCTGCTGACGGGCGCGCGCCGAGCCCTGAACCACCGGCGCGACGATCTCGAGATGGGAGGGATTGAAGGCCAGCGCGATATGCAGGTTGCCGCCTGGGGTTATGACATTATTGGAAAACCCCATGTGATACTTGACGTCACCGGTGTAGTCCTTTATCTGCTTGTGCTTGCCCTCGAACTCCTCGAACAGTTCGCTGGGAAACTTGCCCATGACGTTGACCAGCACATTCAAACGGCCGCGGTGCGCCATGCCCATTACCACGTCCTGCACGCCCGCCGCGCCTGCCTGCTGGATCAGGTCATTCAGCAACGGAATCAGGCTATCGCCCCCTTCCAGGGAGAAGCGCTTCTGGCCAACGAAGCGGGAGTGGAGGTAGCGCTCCAGCCCCTCCGCGGCGGTAAGTTCATGCAGGATCTGGATGCGTGAACTCTGGTGAAACTGAAAGCGGTGGCGCTCACCCTCGATGCGCTGCTGAATCCAGCGTTTCTCCGCGGTCTCGGTGATGTGCATGTAGTCCACGCCAACCGAACCGGTATAGGCCTCCTTCAGACGCGCGAGAATATCGCGCAACGGCAAGGTATCGGGCGCGACCAGCGTGCCGGTATTGAAATAACAGTCCAGATCCGCCGCGCCAAGACCGTGGTAGGCCGGGTCGAGTTCGTCCGGGGGCCTGCGCTCGCGCAGATGCAACGGATCGATATCGGCCCCCTGATGTCCGCGAAAACGGTAGGAGTTGATCAGGCGAAGCACCGCACCCTGGCGCGCGTCCTCGCCCATCGCCGCCCCGCCCGCGGCTCTGACGCGACGCCCCGGCGATACCACCGGCGGCACGTCGGGGCGCGCGTCCAGGCCTAGCTGCTCTAACGCATCGAGGTAGGAGCGCCAAGGTCCGCTGAGCGATTGTGGATTGTCCCTGAATTGCTGGTAGAGCGCTTCGATGTATTGCGAATTGGCGCGAAACAACTGGTCGGTGGCCTTGAGGCGCTGATACGATGCGGTCTTGGGGCGTTTGGCGATCATGCTTGTGCTCCGAAAGCTCCGGATAACGGGGACTGAAGTTCGAGCGGTCCAATGCAAAACCGGCGTGGGGCAAGCATCACACGCCCAACCGACCCTCTGCTGGAAAAGACCAAGACACCGCCCCCTCCGGATCGGCGTAAAAAGATCAAATTATTGGGCGGCTTAATATTATTTTCGAGTAGGACAGGCACTCCCAGCACGGTAGGGTGAAGTTTGTTTTCTCTGTTTGCCGCCTGGTTTCCCGGCGGTGCCACAATATCTCACCCATGGCGCAAGTTGATACCCGCCCCCTCTCAGAACCGGACAAGCGGCTTTCCCACATCCGGCTCCTCGATCAGTCATTCAGCAAGCCTCCGCGCTTCGAAAGGGATTCAGGTCTTTGCGGATACGTACGCTTGGCCAGCCGATGCTCTTCAGAGCTTGGTTGAACTGGTCCCAGGTGTATGCCTTGCGCTGGCTCTTGCGGTTGAGCCGTTTGAACAAAATGTGCGTTGCGCGATAGACAAAGTTACTGCACCGGGTTGCGTTATCCGTGATGGCGTAGTAGTTCAGGTGGCCCTCTACCCGCGCTCGTGCGCGTCGTAGCATTTCGCCCTTGGTGAGTTTGTGCCGCGCCTTGTTCGCCCAGTCGTCGAAGGCCTTG
>JAABSM010000108.1 GCA_011390365.1 Gammaproteobacteria bacterium | reverse complement strand
TGATCGCCGGCAGGTTGTGTTCGGCGACGAAGACATGCCGGGCGGCCTGGTTGAGGCGCGCGCCGCCGCAATCGGGGCAGTGCTGGGTGGAGAGGTAGCGGGCCAGCTCCTCGCGTACCGAGTCCGATTCCGTATCCCGATAGCGACGCTGGTAGTTGTTGATCACCCCCTCGAAGGTGCGCATCTTGCGGGTGCGGCGGCCACGATCGTTGATGAAGATCAGTTCCATCCGCTCGCGACCGCTGCCGTAGAGGACGATCTTCTGGAGCTTCTTGGGCAGCTCCTTCCAGGGGGTCTCGATGTCGAATTCGTAGTGGGCGGCGACCCCTTCCAGCATCTGGAAGTAGTAGTTGGAGCGCTTGTCCCAGCCGCGGATCGCCCCCTCGGCGATGCTCAGACGGGGATCGGCGATGACCCGATCCGGGTCGAAATACTGCTCCATCCCCAGCCCGTCGCAGGTGGGGCAGGCCCCGACCGGGTTGTTGAAAGAGAAGAGCCGCGGCTCCAGCTCCTCGATGGCGTAGCCGCACAGGGGGCAGGCGAAGTTGGCGGAGAAGATGATTTCGTCGCGTTCTGGCTCACCCATCCACGCCACCTTGACCAATCCGCCCGCCAGCTTCAACGCCGTCTCGAAGGACTCGGCGAGGCGCAGTTGCAGATCCTCCCGCACCTTGAAGCGATCCACCACCGCCTCAATGGTGTGCTTCTTGCGCAGATCCAGGTCGGGCGGATCGTCCAGCTCGTAGATCTCGCCGTCGATGCGGGCGCGAATGAAGCCCTGGGCGTTGAGCTCCTGGAGCAGCTTGTGGTGCTCGCCCTTGCGCTCGACGATCACCGGGGCGAGCAGCATCAGCTTCGAGCCCTCCGGCAAGGCCAGCACCTGATCGACCATCTGCGACACGGTCTGGGCCTCCAGCGGCTCGCCATGTTCCGGGCAACGCGGGGTGCCGGCGCGGGCGAACAGCAACCTTAGATAGTCGTAGATCTCGGTGATGGTGCCGACGGTGGAGCGGGGGTTGTGGGAGGTGGTCTTCTGCTCGATGGAGATGGCCGGGGAGAGCCCCTCGATGTGCTCCACGTCCGGCTTTTCCATCATGGAGAGGAACTGGCGGGCGTAGGCGGAGAGCGACTCCACGTAGCGCCGCTGCCCCTCGGCATAGAGGGTATCGAAGGCCAGCGACGACTTGCCCGACCCCGACAACCCGGTGATGACGATGAGCTTGTCCCGGGGCAGGGTGAGGTCGATGTTCTTGAGGTTGTGGGTGCGGGCGCCGCGGATGTCGATCTGGTCCATGGTTCACTTCTCTCCGATCAGGGAGGGGCATACTAGCGCTTTTTGGGCTAGTGCAGCACCTAGTTTATTTTGATGAACGTCAAGCCTGCATAACGCTTTGAATATATATGCAATGTTTATTCATTTCGCCCATCGAGAAAAAATAGGTGCTGCACTAGTCACCAAAACCCATGTCCAGATCACCAATCGCGCGCGGGGGGTCGCCTCCCGTATCCCTGAGCACTCCTCGCCTTGACGCGAGAAATGACTGGGGCCATGGCCGCCTTTTCAATCCATACGGACAAGCGAGACGCCACCCAGCCCAAGCCGCCGGCCAACAGCAGCGGCTCCCAGGGCGACAATAGTGGGATCGGCGTCGCCGGGGTGCGCAGACGGATCGGATCGCTGGGGATATAGTCGGCGTCGAAGGCCATGACCCGTTCCGCAGCAGAGTCGGGGAGGAGCAGCAGGCCGGTAGACGGTGGGCTGGCAAGCATACGCACCGCCGCCGTGGCCTGCGCTTTGACGGGCGGCGCTGCGCCGCTTTGTTCATCGGTATGAAACGCGCGAACGGCTGCGCTGGCGCGTCACACCGCGCACTGATCCGGTGAATCAGTCGCGGACGGGTGCTCCTTCGACCACGGCCCGTTCCGAATCGGAGCAGTGGCCCCACTCCGCCAAGGACGACCGTCCCTTGTCGCTCCAGCGGTCACCGCACCCGTCGATCTGGCCGACGGATCTACTCGACCGCCCCATCCCGTTCCCGCCAGTGCAGCACCTCGCCTTCGAAGTAGAGCGGCGCGACCGCATCCACATCAAGTGCCTGCGGACAGGCATATGCTTGCGGCTCTTCATCGCGGCGATGGAGAATCAGCTGACACCCGCCTGCCCCCTCTTCGATCCAGGCCCGGGATTGACCGTCGCCGCTGAGTGCGGGGTGGTGGGCGTCGCCCATCGCCTGGGGAACCGCCTCAAGCCCCACCCCGAGCAGGCCAATGCCCTGGAGAGTGCGCGGCTGATTGCCCGCCTGGTGGTCGAACAACAACTGCTCGCCAGCACCATCGAGGGCGGGATGGGCAGCCGGGCCATCGAGTTCACCGGTGAGCAGGGTGATCTGGGCATAATCGGGCTCATAGAGGTAGAGGTCGCTCTCACCGTTTCCGTTGGCAACGAGATCACTGGCCTGGCTATGGAAGACGATGCGCTGGCCATGGCCATCGAGGGCGGGATAACCGCTTGGACCATTGCCTGCCCGACCCTGTGGGGTGCGGCTTATCAGGTGCAGGGTCTGCTGGTCCAGATCCAGGGCATAGACATCACTATGCAGGTTGGCATCCTCGGCCACCAGGGACTGCTGGGTGGCGAACAGCAGGTAACGGCCCGCCCCATCCGTCACCGCGCTGCCGAGTCCGCCAAGGTCGACGGCATGGACGGCCAGTAGCTGGCGTTGAGTGGCGGTGAGTTCCTCCACCGTGCGATACGTTGCGGCCAGGGTCTCCCGGCCCGCTTCCTTGTCACGGCTCTGCGGCCCTGGTGTCACCTCCCTGCGCGGGACACGGGGGGAGACGGTGGCGGGCGGGATCTGGTAATCGCCGGCATGGAAGGTGGCGCCGTCTTCGATACGAAATCCCGGCCCCAGCACGATGGTCGGCGCGGAGTACGTGACATTGCTGCCCGACTCGCCCACCACTTCGGTGTGGGCGGTAATGCTGGCATCGGCGGCACAGACGATGGTGCCTTGCAGCTTCGCGTCGACGTAGGTGGTATTGGTAACCACCACATCGCTGCCATAACAGCTGTTGGCCTCGGCGATCACCGTATCGCTATCGGTGGCACTGTTGTTGGTGGGGTCGATCTCGATGAGATCACCCGAACCGCTGACCGAGGCAGTGGCCGTGATCTGGGTCTCGGCGTAATCCGCGGGCAGAGTGGCGGTCAGGGTATAGACAACCTGGCTGTCCACGGGCAGCGTGAGGGTGTCGTCAATATTACCGACGCCCTGGGCGGTGCAGTTCGCCCCACCCTGCCCTTGGCAACTCCAGCTCCAGAGTAGCCCGGTCGGGGCGGTCGCCGCGACCTGCGCATCGGCGACATGGCTGGGGCCGGGATTGTTGATGGTCAAAGTGTAACGGACCACCTGACCGACGACACTCTGGCTCTGACCGTTGCTCAAGGTGAGTGTGAGGTCGGCGGCGGGATCAACACTGTGCGCGACGGGGTCGGACTCACTGGGGTCATTATTGGCATCGCCGGCATAAGACGCCCTGAGGCTGAAGGTCCCGTGGCTGGTGAAGGCCAGGCTACACTGGCCCTCGGCGAGGGTGCCAGTGCAGCTTTCGCCGCCGCTGGAATCAATGCGGACCGTACTCACGGGATCCAGCTGATCACCCGTCACCTGATAGGTAACGGTCACCGCCTCGCCGACGCGGGAGGGAGCAGGGGCGTGACCCGTGATCACCGTTGTCGTGGACTGCGCGTCCGCACTGAACAGGACGCTAACCTCGCAGTCTGCCGTAATCTCGCCGGTGGTGTAGGTGTCATTCAGCCGTGTGCCTCCGCAGCCTGTCACGGTTTCGATGCTGTAATCCGCGTCAGGGGCGAGGGTGAAGCTGACCGTTTCACCGTGGTTGACGCTCTGGGGCGTGCCGGGATCAATGCTGCCGCCGGTGCCGGCACTGGGGGTGACGGTATGGGTGGCGGGTTCGAACGTGGCAGTGCACTGGAGATCCTGGGCTGGCATCTCGAAGCTTGCCGCACAACCCTCGCTCCAACCCACGAACTGGCTGCCGAGTTCTGCATTAGCGGTAAGGCTAACGGTGTCGCCAGCGGCATGGATGCCACCGCCTTCAACGCTGCCCGCGCCGCCGCCGTCGGTACTCAGAGTCAGAACATGGTCGTTGTCGGCGACGTTGACGCTGATGCTCTGGTCGGCGAGGGGATCGAAGGCGTCGTCGCTGTTGGCGGCGTCGACTTGAACGGTCAGCAGGGTGTTCTGGTCGCCGTCGACGAGGGCGTCGTCCTGGCCGGTGAGCAGGAGGGTCTGGGCCTGATCCCAGTTGGCCGGGGTGAAGGTGAGGCTCGCGGGGCTGGGCACGACTTCGCCGATGTCGGCGCTGGTGACGGTCAATACCACGTCGCTCTCGGGCTGGCTGGCAAGCGTCACGCTGACGCTGTCGGTGGTCCCCGATTCGTTGACGGTGGCGCTGCTCTTGCTCAGGGTGAAGCCGGCGGTGTCGTCGTCGATGATGGTCCCCGTGCCCTGCCCGTCGACAATGCGGGCGTTGGCGCTGGCGTTGCTGAGGTTGAGCCACAGTTGTTCGCTCACGCCTTCGTCGATGCGGTCGCCGTTGACGCTGATGCTCAGGGTCTGGCTGGTGTTGTCGCCCGCCGGGAAGGTGAGGGTGCCGCTGGCGCCGAGGTAGTCGCCGCCGGCCGCGGTGGCGCTGCCGTCGGCGCTGGCGTAGTCGACGCTGACCGCGGCGCTCGCCGGGTGGCTGAGGCTGACCCGGAAGTCGAGGGTCACGGTGCCGTTGTCGCCTTCGCTGATGCTCGCGTCATTCACCGCAAGCTGGAAGCAGCCGCTGCTGGCGTCCAGGGTGTTGGCCGCGCCCGGGGTGACGCAGCGCAGGGCGAAGTCGGCGCTGTTGTCGTTGGTGTCGTTGCCGGCGCCATCCCGGCCAAGACCGACCAGCGGTTCGCTGGCGTCGTCGGCCGGGGCGTTGAGGCCTTCGGAATAGCGAATCCCGTTGGCGGCCAACGACCCTTCATAAGTCAGCGCATCCACCACCGCGCCAGTCGCCTTGTGGACCAGCGCGACCGCTGCGACGTGATCCTGGATCAGGTCGTCCGCCGCCAGCTCCAGATCGCAGTTGGCTACCTGGTCGCTGCGCCCGCAGGTCACATGATATGCGCCGCCGGCGACCACACCCGTCAGGGTATCGATGGTCTGGTAGATGGTCACGCCATCACCTTCCACCAAGCGAAGTTCGTACTGGGACAGGTCGATATCGGCCGCACCCTTGTTGTACAACTCGATGAACTCGGCGTTGTCCGGCGTCGCCGGCTGGTCGTAATCCAGCTCGTTGATCACCAACTCGGACAGGTTGTACTGTACCTCGTTATCGGTGTGCGTACTCGCTCCATTGTCATTCCCCGCGGTATCGACCACCACCCCTGTGGCGAGACTGGCGATGACCGTGCCACTGCCGCTCATGCCGCTGACCGCAACGTTGTAAGTGTCACCGCTGCCGGTGACACTGGCGGCAAGGGCGCCCGGCGCCGTGCCGCCAAGGCTGACGTCCTCGGCAGTGAACCCGATAACGCTCTCACTGAAGGTTACCGTGAAGTGGATCGGCGAAGCAGTGGCGGGGTCGGTCTGGCCGCTGGCTTTGTCGACGGTGACCGTGGGCGCGGTGGTGTCGATAATGACTTCAAGGGTCTGATCGGTGTAGTTGCCGACATTGTCCGTGGCCCGCACCCTGATCGTTTTTGCACCATCGGCAGCATAGGCGGTGCCGAGGGTTTCCTGCTGGACGGCGCCGCTACCCGTTGCAGCGGCCACGAAGCCATTGCCATCACCCCAGTCAACAGCAATGGTTGCGCCGCTTTCGGCGGTAAACGCAATGGTCGGAGTGGCGTCTGCGGTCAGGTCGTCGGTGGCGCTGCTACCGGTATCCGACGTTGCAATCAGGTCCGGCGTGCCGAGGACGGGGGCGGTGTTGTCGACGGTGTAAGCCGCTCCGACAAAACTGCCATCACCCGCACCACTCGTGCCCACGCCACCCAGTGGCACGCCGTTCGAGTTGGTCACGGAGTCGTCGTCCATCAGATCGAGGCCCAGCGTACCATCGCCGGATACGCCATTGACCGTGACCGTGATGGTCGTGCCGCCAGTGGCGCTGACAGCGGCAATACTGCCGGAAGCCGTGCCGCTGAGACGAAAATCCCCGCTATCCAGGTTGGCAACGCTTTCGGAGAAGGTGACCGTGAAATCGACGCTATCGGCGTTGGTCGGACTACTACCTACAGGGCTGATGGCGGTGACTTCCGGCGCATCCTGTACCGTGATGTTCAGTGTGTCGTCGTCCGTGCCACCATTGCCGTCGCTGGTCTGGATTTGCAGTGTGGCGGAGCCGTCGAAGTCACTGGCCGGAGTGAACTGGAGATCGTTCAACGCGTTATTGACGTCGTTCAGTGAGCCGCTGAAGCCCAGATTGCTGTCATCCGTGCCGTCGCCGGCGGTGAAGCTCAGATCAGCCGTGCCATTGAGCGTCACCGTGCCCTGGCTGACGCTCAGGGTAACGGTTTGAGCGTCGCCATTGAGGTCGGTAATGGCGATGCCCGTGATGGTGTTGTTCAAGCTGTCCTCGAAAACGGCGGGTGGGGTGCCCGGAAGGGTGATGACCGGAGGTTGTGCGCCCAGCGCGATATTCGTGCTGCACGTCATATCCGAGGTTATGCCGTTGATAACCAGCGGATTCGTGATGCCGCTGCAATCCCCGCCCCAACCCAAAAAGTCGTATCCAGGTTCGGGGCTGGCGGTAAGGGTGATGACGTCGCCCTGAGCATGACCTTCAATGCAGATCGAGCCTTCCGTACCGCAGTCGAGGCCATAATCGCTGGTGACGCTGCCGTTGGTGGGCCGAGTGAAGATCAGACCGACCGGGTACTGAGCCTCGTAGGCGCCCATGTCTACCAGGGGCGCGCTGCCGTTGCCTGTGTCATCGACGAAGGTCATATCCACCTTGCGCGGGTTACCACCGAGGTCGGTGCTGGCGCTGACCAGGCTGTTATCCCCCGCATCGATGGCCGGGCTGCCCCCCTGCAGGCGCAGGTCGCCAATGGCGGCGTCCACGAACAGGGGGTCGGCGTCGATATTGGCCTCGCCGCTCCAGCCACCCTGCACCAGGCTGTAGGTGGCGCTGGTGGTGGCGGCGTTGTCCTCGATCGGCAGGCCGGATGTGGAGGTATTGCCCCAGACGATACTGTTGGTCAGCGTCGGGTTGCTGCTGCCGGCCGAGCCATAGCTGTAGATCGCCCCACCGGCGGAGGCGGCATTGCCGCTGAAGGTCACGTTGACCAGGGTCGGGCTGCTGTCACCACTGGTGCCACCCGCGTTGTAGACCGCGCCGCCGTTGTTGGTGGCGCGGTTGGCGTGAAAGGTGACCTGGGTCAGGATCGGGCTGCTGATTCCACCCACGCCGCCCTCGTTGAAGAGCGCCCCGCCATAGACAGCGGTGTTGCCACTGAAGGTCAGGTTGGTCAGAGTGGGGCTGCATTCGCTGCCGCCGCCCAGGCCGTTGCACAGCAGACCGCCGCCGCGGTCATCGGGCGAGGCGCCACCGTCGGCCTGCCCGCCGGTGAGGATGAATCCATTCAGTATGGTGCTGCTGGTGATCGGGGTCCCCGCGGTCCCGTCCAGCACCACCACGTGGTAGGCGTTCGCGCCGTCGATATCCGCGGCATCGATGACGACCCCGTCGGCGTCGGTGATGTCGTTGTTGTCGATATCGCCGCTGAGCACCGTGCGATGGGCCGCCCAATCGCGCTCCGATCGAGCCGCCTCATCGCCGGCAAAGCCGCCGTAGAGGGCCACGCCGGGTGGAATATCGAAGCGGTCCGTGCGCGCCTTGCCCGGGGTGTAGACGCCGGACGCCACCCAGATCTCGCTCACGCTGGCGCAGTCCCGTGCGACCGTGATTGCTTTTTGCAGATCGGTGTAGGCATCGGTCCAATCGGTGCCGGTTTCGCCTCCGGTTGCGTTCTGATCCACGTACACCACGCCGGCCACATTGCTGCAGCTGGCACTCTGCCGCTCATGGGCGCCCAGATCCACCAACGGTGGCGTGCCCACGCCCGTATCGGCAATGCCGATATCGTCATGGAAGCGGGGGGCGCCGCCCAGATCTGCGGTGGTGTCGCTGGGCAGGGCGCCGTTGTCCCCTGCATCGATGGCCGGGCTGCCGGAACCAAGCCGCAGGTCGCCGTTGGCCGCATCGACAAAAAGGGGATCGCCATTGAGGTTGCCGGTTCCAGGCCAGCCGCCCTGCACCAGGCTGTAGGCGGCGCTGGTGGCGGCGGCGTTGTCCTCGATCTGCGGACCGGTGGCGGCGGTATTGCCCCAGAGGATGCTGTTGGTCAGCGTCGGGTTACTGGCGCCGTTGAGACCGTAGCTGAAAAGCGCCCCGCCGGCGGATGCGGTATTGCCGCTGAAGGTCACATTAATGAATGCGGGGCTGCTCTGTCCGTTGTTGGCGCTCGCGTTGTAGACCGCGCCGCCGTTGTTGGTCGCACCGTTATTCTGGAAGACAATCTGGGTCAGGCTCGGGCTGCTGATTCCGAGTTCGCCGCCCTCGTTGAAGATTGCCCCGCCAAAGCTGGCCGTGTTGCCGCTGAAGGTCAGGTTGGTCAGGGTGGGGCTGCATTCGCTGCCGTTGCCCAGGCCGTTGCAGAACAGACCGGCGCCGCGGTCGTCGGGCGAGGTGGCGCCGTCGGCCTGCCCGCCGGTGAGGGTGAAGCCGTCCAGCACGGTGCTGCCGGTAATCGGGGTCCCCGCGGTCCCGTCCATTACCACCACGTGGTAGGCGTTCGCGCCGTCGATATCCGCGGGATCGATGACGACCCCGTCGGCGTCGATGGTATCGTTATTGTCGATATCGCCGCTGAGCACCGTGCGATGGGTCGCCCAGTCGCGCTCCGATCGCGCCGTCTCATTGCCGGCAAAGCCGCCGTAGAGGGCCACGCCGGGCGGAATATCGAAGCGGTCCGTGCGCGCTTCGCCCGGGGTGTAGACGCCGGACGCCACCCAGATCTCGCTCACATCGGCGCAGAGTCGCGTAGCATACAAGGCCGTTTGCAGATCGGTGTAGGCATCGGTCCAATCGGTGCCGCTGTTACCTCCGGTTGCCTTCTGATCCACGTATACCACGCCGGACACATTGCTGCAGCTGGAACTCTGCCGCTCATGGGCGCCCAGATCCACCAACGGCGGCGTGCCCACGCCCGTATCGGCAATGCCGATATCGTCATGGAAGCGGGGGGCGCCGCCCAAATCGGTGGCAATGTCGCTCGGCACTGCCGCGTTGTCCCCCGCATCGATGGCCGGGCTGCCCCCCTGCAGGCGCAGGTCGCCGTTGGCCGCATCGACAAAGAGGGGATCGGCATTGAGGTTACCGGTTCCAGGCCAGCCGCCCTGCACCAGGCTGTAGGCGGCGCTGGTGGCGGCGTTGTTGTCCTCGATCTGGGAACCGGACGGGGCGATATTGCCCCAGAGGATGCTGTTGGTCAACGTCGGGGTGCTGGCACCGTAGAGACCCCAACTTGTGTTGTAGAGCGCGCCACCGGCTTCAACCGCCGTGTTGCCGCTGAAGGTCACATTGACCAGGGTCGGGCTGCTGGTGCCATAGGAACCGTAGTTGTACATCGCCCCCCCTAAGATGGCCGTGTTGCCGCTGAAGGTCACATTAATGAATGCGGGGCTGCTCTGGCCGGTGTTGTCGCCCACGTTGTAGACGGCGCCGCCGTTGTTGGTCGCACCGTTGTTCTGGAAGAGAACCTGGGTCAGCGTCGGACTGCTGATTCCGAGTTCGCTGCCATCGTTGAAGAGCGCCCCGCCGAAGCCGGCCGCGTTGCCGCTGAAGGTCAGGTTGGTCAGGGTGGGGCTGCACTCGCTGCTGTAGCCATAACCGTTGCAGAACAGACCGCCGCCGCGGTCTTGCAGATACCAGCCGTCGCCGCTGGCCTGCCCGCCGGTGATCGTGAAGCCATCCAGCACGGTGCTGCCGGTGATCGGGGTCCCCGCGGTCCCGTCCATCACCACCACGTGATAGGCGTTCGCGCCGTTGATATCCGCGGCATCGATGACGACCCCGTCTGCATCGATGGTATCGTTGTTGTCGATATCGCCGCTGAGCACCGTGCGATGGGCCGCCCAGTCGCGCTCCGATCGCGCCGCCTCATTGCCGGCAAAGCCGCCGTAGAGGGCCACGCCGGGCGGAATATTGAAGCTGTCGCTGCGCGCCGCGCCCGGGGTGTAGACGCCGGCGGCCACCCAGATCTCGCTCACATCGGCGCAAAGTCGCGTGGCATACAGGGCCGTTTGCAGGCCGGTGTAGGCATCGATCCAATCGGTGCCGCTGTTACCTCCGGTTGCGTTCTGATCCACATACACCACGCCAGACAAATTGCTGCAGCTATCACTCTGCCACTCGTAGGCACCCAAATCCACCAGCGGCGGCATGCCCACGCCCCGGTCCGCGGCCAGCAGGTCGTCATGGAAGCGGGGGGCGCCGCCCAGGTCGGCGGTGATGTCGCTGGGCAGGGCGCCGTTGTCCCCCGCATCGATGGCCGGGCTGCCCCCCTGCAGGCGCAGGTCGCCGCTGGCCGCATCGACAAAGAGGGGATCGGCGTTGAGGTTACCGGTTCCAGGCCAGCCGCCCTGCACCAGACTGTAGGCGGCGCTGCTGGTGGCATTGTCGTCTACGATTTGCGCACCGATGGGGGCGGTATTGCCCCAGAGGATGCTGTTGGTCAGCGTCGGGGTGCTGGCGCCATTGAGACCGTAGCTGTAGAGCGCCCCGCCGGCGGATGCGGTATTGCCGCTGAAGGTCACATTAATGAATGCGGGGCTGCTCTGGCCGTTGTTGGCGCCCACGTTGTAGACCGCGCCGCCGTTTTTGGTCGCACCGTTGTTCTGGAAGACAACCTGGGTCAGCGTCGGGCTGCTGATTCCGCCCGCGCCGCCCTCGTTGAAGAGCGCCCCGCCATAGGTGGCCGTGTTGCCACTGAAGGTCAGGTTGGTCAGGGTGGGGCTGCATTCGCTGCCGTTGTCCAGGCCGTTGCAGAACAGACCGGCGCCCCGGTCTTGCAGCAGCCCGCCGTCGCCGTCGGCCTGCCCGCCGGTGATCGTGAAGCCGTCCAGCACGGTGCTGCCGGTGATCGGGTTCCCCGCGGTCCCGTCCATTACCACCACGTGGTAGGCGTTCGCGCCGTCGATATCCGCGGAATCGGTGACGACCTCGTCGGCATCGGTGGTGTCGTTGTTGTCGATGTCGCCGCTGAGCACCGTGCGGTAGGTCGCCCAGTCGCGCTCCGATCGCGTCGCCTCATTGCCGGCAAAGCCGCCGTAGAGGGCCACGCCGGGCGGAATATCGAAGTGGTCCGTGCGCGCTTCGCCCGGGGTGTAGATGCCGGCGGCTACCCACACCTCGGTCACAGTGACACACTTACGGGCATCGGAGAGGGCCGCCTGCAGATCGGTATAGGCGTCGGTCCAACTGGCGCCATCGCCAGGGCCGCTGGCACTCGAATCCACATATATCCGATTGGGGACACCTGCGCAACTGTTGCTCTGCCATTCATAGGCGCCCAGATCCACCAGTGGCGGGGCGCCCTCACCCGTATCGGGAATGCCGATATCGTCATGGAAGCGGGGCGCGCCGCCCAAGTCGGCGGTGATGTCGCTGGGCAGGGCGCCGTTGTCCCCCGCATCGATGGCGGGGCTGAATGCGCTCAGGCGCAAGTCGCCGTTGGCCGCGTCGACAAAGAGGGGATCGGCGTTGAGGTTACCGGTTCCAGGCCAGCCGCCCTGCACCAGGCTGTAGGCGGCACTGGTGGTGGCATTGTCGTCTACGATTTGCGCACCGATGGGGGCGGTATTGCCCCAGAGGATGCTGTTGGTCAACGTCGGGGTGCTGGCGCCGTTGAGACCGTAGCTGTAGATCGCACCGCCGGCGGATGCGGTATTGCCGCTGAAGGTCACATTAATGAATGCGGGGCTGCTCTGGCCGTTGTTGGCGCCCGCGTTGTAGACCGCGCCGCCGTTGTTGGTCGCACCGTTATTCTGGAAGACAATCTGGGTGAGGCTCGGGCTGCTGATTCCGAGTTCGCCGCCCTCGTTGAAGAGCGCCCCGCCGAAGCTTGCCTTGTTGCCGCTGAAGGTCAGGTTGGTCAGGGTGGGG
>JAABSM010000107.1 GCA_011390365.1 Gammaproteobacteria bacterium | reverse complement strand
GTCTCGCGGCGGATAGTGATAACCGCCGCCCGGGTTCGGCTGCACCGGGTAGCCCTGATAGGCAAAGCCCGCGGGGGCGACGACCAGGCTTCCGCAACATAAAAGCCAAAAGGCGGTATTCTTCGGCATGTCAACTCCTCCTCAATCCGGCAGGATCGGATATGGTTATTTTCGACTCCTGAGGCCGCCCCAGTTCCCTGGTAAAAAGGGATGTAGGAATGGCCTCCCGAGGGACGCCGCGCCCTTGATCCACAAGAGTAAGCCGACAAATGCGCGGATTCAAGTATTATCAGACCTGATTGGTCGTCGCCTCGATCCGCCAACGGGGTGTGAAAGAGGACTTGAAGACGATGCGCCTCCGCCATAAACCGAACAAGGGGTTGGATCTCCCCAGCGGGAGAAAACCATTGATCCGTGATCCGGCGCCCGTCCGCCGGGCGGTACCGCTCCCCGCGGCTTTTTGATCGAGACCAGCTAAATGGTGACCCCATCTGTTGAGCTGGACGAGGCAGCGATCTCGGATATTCGGTTTGTCCTCAGCCAGAATCAGCCGTTGGGAAACTCACGGTTCTATGAAAAATCGACAACATGACTGGGCTTCGACGGGAGCCGAGGCCAAAGGGGGCGTCCGAAAAAGAAGAAGGATGATACACTGGAGCAATGCGCAGGCCAGCTTGAATTGCCGCTATGGATCGTATTGGTCGAAAAATAATTCGAGCCTGGCCCCTTTGATTGATTTATATAAAAATAAACACAATATGCTACCCATTATTCATGCTCACTTGGCAGGTGCTGCTAGTCACTAAGCGTGAAACTGCTTAACTCTGGTAATGCCGCTCCAGCGGCGTTACCCATCCCGCGACGCTCCTGCGTCGCCTGCTGGACCAGAGCTTGCTGCCATGCTTGCTTATGACCGCGAAACTTGGAACGACTACTTTTCTCGCGAGGCCTTCGGCACGCGACGCTGGAGCGTCTATAGCTGCATTCCCACGCTGGAGCGTGAGAACGATAAAACCTCAGGGAGCGCGATATCCCCTACGGCCTACAGTATTCTCTGTGTACGCTTACCTCACGTATCGTTCGCGGTTACCCGCTCCTCAATGAGATCAACACTCGCCCTGCCCAGAGCTTGCCGATGGGTACAGGTGGGCGGCTAACCCCTACCCGACAGCGACCTTCACCCTGCAAGATTCGCCCGGCTTTGCCCGGCGCGATAACCGCCGCAAATCACCGGCTGCCGAAAGTTGCATAGCGAGGAACGAGCGGCGCAGCTTTTGGCCGTCCGAGTGCATTTGCCTTGTTATGTGATTTTTTCTTCATTTTCTCTTCTATTGATCTTGTTTTGTGCTTTTCTCATTCTTTTCTCGGCATCCCTGGCTTCTAAAGACCGTACGTCATCAGGCAACTTCTTGCTAAATCGCTTTCTATATAGATGTTCTATGTAATCTGGCAACGGCACCTTCCATTGTTCTTGTTTGTAGTTTGCCATACGCCCGAAGTTCTTTGGGTTCAATCCCAATTCCCGAGCCATTTGAATCTGAGCATGCGATAAATGGTATTTGTTCCTTGCCTCTATCCAGGGTCGCAGCTTGTTCGGAATAAAAGCTTTTTTTGGCATGTTTCTCTTCTCGTTCGATTTAGGGTCTTATGACAACAAAGTGGAATCCTGTTTCAGTTTCAGAAAAATTTTCCTCTTTCAGATTAAAACCTATTTTGTTCGCGAGCGGTAAAAATCGATTGTACGATTCTTCGTCAAAAGCGTAAGGAGCCCCCATTTCCATTCCTTTAATAATTTCTCCAAATCTCGTTTTCTTTATCGTATGCTTTTCTGAGGACCGAACCGTCGCTGACGCAATATAGTCTCTCATTTTTTCCTCTGAACCAGAGATCACGCAAGCATCGCCTTCGCATATGACTGCGGTGGGCGAACTGAACGCAAAATATCCAATCACCTTACTATCGATAGCTCGATTCATATTTATGCCTGGTTGTTCTGTATTGCCTTATTCACATAAAGCCAAAGCTAACCCGCGCTGCGCCTGCACGGAGCCTGAAAACCCGAAAAAGCCCGACGGCGCAGCGTCGGGTTGAGCGCCAAGTTGGACGAAGCCGCTATCGCGGCAGGTTGGTTCCAAGGACTAGCCAACACCGTCATACTCTCCTCACCACCCGATCCCCGGGCGGACGCGGTTTCCGCGTGATCTACAGAGGAGAATATAGCGATGAACGCTACAGAGCAAGCCCGTTTTGAAGAACGCTACGCCGCGCTCAAGCGCGCCCTGAAGCTACAGAGCAAGGCGCCGAAGACCCAGGAGGGCTACGCCCGCGCAGTTCGCCGTGCGGCGGACTTCTTTGATCGTTGCCCCGATGACCTCAGCGCCGAGGAGTTGCGGGTCTATTTCGCCGATTTCCCGAAATCCCCTTTCGGGGGCGCGTCGGCTAAAAGATATTTCCTATAGCGGCTTCCGTGCCAACTCGCCGGGCTTGTCCAACAAGAAGGACAACTCGTGGTTCGCCTGCGGCTCACACGAGTTGTCCTTCCTCGTTAGCCCTATGCTGCATCTAGAGAACGTACTGAAAGAATTTCATTTTCAGATATAGGCCGAACATCTTCGACTTTCAATGTTACTAGAGCTTGTGTTTTGCCTGAACCAGTCACAAACTCAACCTCAATGCCGTTTGGCTCATATATTTCTATAACTGCACCAATATCACCTTCATTTATCCCGTAAGCCGGCAAATTTCTTTGCAACACTACAGTGTCAAGAATTTTTATCTTCATTTTTTGTCTCCTGGGTACGCTGTAATAAAACAAGGTACTTCGTCATTATTAAGGATAATCCAAGCTGTAACAATATTTGCTGGTTTCAAGGGACCATTTAATATCCCTACAACTTCATATTTCTGTCCGAATTCTGAGTTTTCTTTAACTGTAGCATCATTTTTGAGAACTTCCCTTATATCGCTTTCTAATTGCATCCAATTTTCATTGGTGTATCCAAGAGAGCGAAAAAACTTCGCTTTGAACTGCCCAACTGGATGTGCTGAAGAGAGCAAATAGTTTAACAGCTTCTCTTTCGAAATTATCGCTCTCTCAAAGTTATGTAATTTCAATCTATAACCTTAAATATAGTTCATTCACGGGCTAACAAGTAATAGACCGCCATCCGGCGATCCCGCAAGCTCCTACACCTATTAACTTGCTCCTAACATTTGCCAGCAAGTTAACACATCTTAGGAACCTAGATCTGGGCTCCCACATGTAGGTTCTCGCATACATTAATCGCTTTTTTTCTCCTGTGTCTACTATCCTACTCTCCAAGCCCAACTCGATCACGTCGCCACGACGTACTTCCCACAACTTCTGCCGGGGCCTCCAAATGCCTCCGACGCCTTTCACCCTCGCTCGCAAATCGGTTTCCCAGTATTCGATCCTGATCGGCAACATGTCCGCGTGATCTTGGCGTGATGGCAGGGTTTCGGGCAGCTCTCTTTCGCTCCTCCTCTGCGGCTCCTCATAGATCAGCTCTATCGCCTTGAATTTCCGCCCCGTTTCCGGGTCCCGTCGATATCTTACACATACCAGGCGATCGCCATATTTCTTGGTCAGGCGCTTGGTTCCCTTTTGCCCCGGTTGCAAGCAGGTCGTTACTGCCATGCGTCCTCCTCGGGGTTTTTGCTGATTTTTGACATTGCATGGGGTTGTCGGCTTTTTTGCAGTTTATCGGCTATGTGTTGTTTTTTCAATAGCTACCTTGTTAGAGGGCTAACTGCTGATATGGAGGAGGTCTTGCTTCCATTTGCGGTGTTACCTGGAATTTTGGCTGGGATTGGACTGCTGCGGTGTAATCAGGCGCAAAAGGTTGCTTCTTGCCCTCATCCCTCGGGAGGGTGTCGCAACCGTGCCGGAATGTAGGGCGGATAAGCGTAGCGCATCTGGCAACTGGTTGAATTGGTAGATGCGCCGCGCTTATCCGCCCTGTGGTATGGCTTTTGCCAGCCCCTCCTCGGGGAGAGGGGCTTTTACGTCAACCTCCGGCGGGGAAGGGGGAGGGTCAGGGAGGGGGAGTGGTGTTGGCGTGATAATTTGAACCCCCCGCCAATACCGAAGACCCTCCCCCCGGCCCCGGTTAAACACCGGTGAAGCGATCATCAGTAAGGGCAGACTTTGTCAGTTGTTTCGTTCACTCCGTCGTTTCTGCCCGAGTCACGAGTAGAAAACGTAAAACAAGGAGGCTACTGCCAAGCTTTCTAATCCAGCCTTTTGCCTATTCAGCCAACTCGGCCCATCGCTGTGGCCGAATTAAACCGACTAATTAGCGCTTGTCAGGCAGTGTCTGGATATAGGCCAGGATGTTCACCGAGACGCTTGTATCTATCGCCAGAAGGGCGGGCATATCCGAGCCGGGTTGACCAAATACGATCTTGTGAAGCGTCTCCCAGGGGTTTGATATCGCGATCTGCCCAAGCGGAGGCATCTGGTCATCCAGCGTACCGTCCATGCCGTGGCAGCTGGCGCAGATGGTTTCATAGGCAGCTTGGCCACTCGCCATGTCGCCCTTGACGCTCTTATCCTCGCTGTTGATGTAGAGGCTCATATCCAGCTGGCCGTGACTAACAAAGCGAGCAAGGTCAAGCAGGTCGTTGTCGGTGAGCCCGGTGGACTCGTTGAAGCCATGGGTTTCATCCTTGAGCAGCGCAACGATCTCGTCCAGAGGTTTGTCTTTGCTTGCAGCAATGCCTTTAATACCGGTGTGGTGTTTACCTGATCCATAGGCGCCGGCAGCGCCCTGATAATCCCAGCCGTGACACTCTTTACAGCGCCAATCCGAGGCCTTTTTACCGTAGTAAGCGC
Source organism: Gammaproteobacteria bacterium (assembly GCA_011390365.1). GTDB lineage: Bacteria > Pseudomonadota > Gammaproteobacteria > Chromatiales > Chromatiaceae > SLIM01. The sequence goes on along the minus strand of JAABSM010000107.1, from coordinate 7,642 downwards.
CATCTTCCGGGTAGGCGGGATTAGGCGCTTCAGGGGTGACGGCAGTTTCGCTCACCTTGAACCATTTGTCGTATAGCTGGCCACCACGGACGATGTGGTAGGCGTCGCTGGGGTCGGCATTGGCCGCTGTCGGTAGCAGCAAGGGAATTGATAGAACGAGTGCAGAGAGCAGTGAAGGAGAGGGTTTCATGTAAGGGTACTCCAATTGAATCTAACGGTGGTGTTGGTGGCCAAACCCTTCCCTCCACCTTGTAGTGTGGTTTTTGTTGGCGGAAAGGTCCTCCTCGTTGGCGTAGCAAGGCCACGGCAACGTCCTAAGTGTAGTTCAGATTCTAAAAAGTATTTTTTTTTGCAAGGGGTGATCGTGTCAAGACTGACGCGGGTGGGTAACGGAAAAAAGAGGTCGGAAAAAAGGGTTCAGTACCCATCAATAAGCTCCTGGGTCACGATACACGAAAACACTGGGTGAGAGACAAAAGGGGTTGGTTTCGTTAATCCCCGAACGTCACCCTTTGAACTTCACCAACCGCGTCACCTGGATGTCGGAGATGAAGACCACGCCGGAGTGTTCGTTGTAGAAGGGGGCGAAGCCTTCGAGGATGGGGAGGACGAGTTCCTCGGGGACAGCGGCGATGATCATGATGAGGACGTCGTCTTCGTTGAACATCAGGTGGCCTTCGTGGAAGCCGTGTTGGCCCTTGCCGGAGAGGTTGTTGACGATGGTGTAGCCCTTGACGCCGGCGCGGTCGAGGATGTCGGTGGCGAATTCCCGGTGTTCGCCGCCGAGGATGATCTCCAGTTTCTTGAGAGGGCTGAATTTGAGATTTTTCATGGGGCGGTCTCCAGGTTCATGGGCTGGCGTTCTTCTCTGTCGTGGACCCTCCCCCCGGCCCCCTCCCGGGGGGAGGGGGAGATGATCGGTTTTCGGGACTCGGCACTTCCCCGCGCGAGATCTGGTGCGCCCATTCGTCGCCTTCGTAGAGGCTGATGCGTTGGCTTTCGGGGTCGAGCACGAGGATGCGAATCCAGTGGTTGAGGACCAGGTACTTGACCGATGTCACCGCCTCGATGGCCTTGCGGGCGTGTTCGAAGGGGGCCTGGATGAGGGTGATCAGGCGCATCGGCTGGTGGTAGGGTTCGCCGTTCTTGAGCACGGTCTGGGCCGGCAGGCCGGTGCGCAGGTCGCTCTGGTTGCCGGTCATGACGCCGAAGTTGCCGGCGACGTTGTGGTAGACCTTGCTGCCGCTGCCGAAGGCCTCGTTGTCGACGGTGGAGAAGTAGTGCTCCATGTTGATCCACTGCCCTACCACCAGCGGGCCGGTGAGGATGTTCTCCAGCAGGCGGCGCTTGGGGTCCTCGCGGTAGTCGTAGGAGTGGAGGAAGGCGCGCCCTTCGAGGTTGAGGCCGCGGGTGAGTTGGCGGCGGGCGATGATGAAGTAGGCGTTGCCGGAGAGGCCCCACTCGGGGCGCACCTGGGACCAGTCGAGGGCGTTGCGTTGCGCGGTGAGGGCGGCGCTGGCGGGGTTCGGCGCGGCGGCGGGGCCGTTGAGGGTGGGGATGCGCTCCTGGGCGCACAGGCGGGCGGCGGCGATGAGGCCGCTGCGCAGGCGGTCGAGGTAGATCACATGCGACGGCGGCAGGCGTTCGAGGTCGTGCAGGCTGATCTCGTCGGTGGTGGTGTTGTGAAAGGCGGGCAGGAACCAGCTGTCGTCGGCGATCACCAGGCCGCGCCCTTGCAGCCGCTTGCGCACCCTCGGGTTGTTGGCCATCTGGGCCAGCACCCGGGCGTTGGTGAGGCCGTGGGCGCCGCCGCAGGCGCCGCAGTCCAGGGCCGATTCGTAGGGGTTGTTCTGGGAGGCGCTGCCGTGGCCGATCAGCAGCACGAAGCGGGAGAAGCCGCGCACCAGGCCGATGGATTTGAGGGCCTGCAAGACGTAGTTGGCCTGTTCGTCCAGGGTGAAGCCGATGCGGCTGAGCTGTTCGATCTGGCGATGGGCGAAGTCGCGGTTGATGCGATAGGCCCGGCGCAGGCGCTTGAGGAAGGCGGCGCCCTTGTCCGGCAGGTTGAGCACGGCGCGGGATGCCTCGCACAATTGCTCGCTCAGGTCGGCATGCTCGGCGTCCTTCGGCCCCAGCGCCGTCTCCCGCAGGGCACGCACCAGGTCGTCGGTGATCTGCTCGGGGCTCAAGCCCAGCTCCAGTTCCACCGCCTTGACGATGATGGCGCGCTGGGCGGCGCGGATGATGGAGTCGGCCTGGTGTTCGGTGAGCTTGTCGAGCAACAAGTGGCTCAGGGGCTTGTGGTGGTGGAGGCGATTGCGCCAGCGGTGGTAGCCGCGGGGGGCGACGGTCTTGCCCACCATGTCGAGCCCGAACAGCAGGCCGATGGCCTCGACGGTGACGAAGGGGGTCAGCACCGACTCCTTGAGTTCGTGCATCGCCTTCTCCAGCGCGGTGAGGGCGGTCTGGTCCGGCGGCGCCTCGCAGCTCATCTCGATGACCAGGTTCTTGGGCGTCAGCAAAACCGGGCAGAGGTGCTGTTCGCTGCCTTTACCCAGCTCCATGAAGCTGATGGGGACGCCGAAGAAGCCGGCGATGCCGTAGGTCTGATAGTCGCCGATGCCCTCCAGGCGGCGGCGGATGCGTTCGGAGCGGGTGTCGATGCAGAACAGGGCCTGCACGAAGGGGCGTTTTGGGCGCGCCGCTTCCGCCTCCAGGCGCACCCCCTTGAGGAGGTCATCGATGGCCCGGCCCTCCATGGCCGCCAGCCAGATCATCCCCTCGTGGCGCTCGAACCGGCGCAGGCCATCCAATAGCTGTTCCAGCTCGCCGGGGGCAAGGGCGCTGAGGAGGTCGGGCCGGCCCAGGCGCTCGGCGAGCCGTTGGCCATGTCGGATAATGTGCAGCGCCTCCGCTTCCCGCTTGGCCCGCACATAGTCGCGAAAGAAGGCCTGGATTCGGGCGCGGTCGCCTCGGGCGAGGGTCTCCTCCAGCTGCTGGGCGAGCCGGGGCAAGGCCCGCCCCTGGCCCCGCTCATGGCGCAGATAGGTGGCCTCGGGGGCCTGTTCGATCAGCTCGGCGAGGGCCTCGGCGTCGCAGGCGCGGTCGGGGCGCTGCGCCTCGGCCAGCAGGGCCAGGGTCAGGGTCAGGCGCACCGCCAGCAGGTCCACCAGGTCGGCGGGGTAGCGGCGTTGCCAGTAGTAGTGCTTGGCCTGGGAGCGCCAGCGGATGAAGCCGGCCCAGCCGTGGAGGCGGGAGAGTTCGCGGCTGAAGTAGCCCATCCAGCGCTGCTCCGGCACCTTGAGTCGCTCCATGGCGTGGGCGATGATCACCTCCGGCTCGTCGGAGATGGCCAGGATCTCCTTGAGCCGGCGGTTGCGTCGCGACGGCCAGCGGTTGCGCTGGGTGAGGCTGCGCCAGGCCCGGAACAGGCCGCCATCCCGCTCCGGCATCTCCCACACCGAATGGCCCTCGTCGAAGAAGTCGAGGCAGATATTGACCACCAGCTCGTCGAGATCGCTGGCGATGCGGGTGCAATAGAGGCCGTCCACCGCCTCGTACACCGGCCGATCGCCCAGCAATTGTCCGCCCAGTTCGGCCTGGATGGTCTCCAGCTGGCCGGGGGCATCCGCCAGCGGCTTGCCGTGGAGGACATCGAGGATATCCGCGGCGCTGGCCAGCCGCCAGAACTCGGTGGTCGGCTCGGGCGTCTCCGTAACCAGGGTCAGCAACAGCTCGCGCCAATCGAGACCGTGCGGCTCCGGCAGATCCCGACAAAAGGCGCTGATCTCGGCGGTGAGGGCCGTGGCATCCACCCGGCCCTGGCGCAGATAGTCCTGATACTGGCGGCGCTTGAGAAAGCCGCGGGCGTGGAACAGGTCCTCGCCGCGGCGCACCGCCTGCTCAAAGGGCAGGTGCTCCAGGCCGTGCAGGGGGTTGTGGTGGATGAAGGCGCGCATCGGCCAGAAGAAGGGCACCGGCTCGCCGGCGACATAGATCATCGAGCGGATGCCCAGCTTGCGACCCAGGTCGATAGTCATAGCCAACCTCCCGCGAAGGCGATTCCGGCCCCGGCCAGCCCGATCAGCGCCGCGGCGTAGAGCCAGCCGCGGGCCAGTGACAGGTCGGCGCTGGCGCAGCCCAGGTAGGGGCCAATCAGAAAGCCCTGGGTGAGGCGCGCACCGGCCCAGCTCCAGATCAGCCAGATCGCCAGCGCCCACAGGGTGAACAGGGGCATGCTCGCGCTGGCCCCCAGCAGTGCCCCCAGCAGGGTGAAAAAGGCGGGAAACAGGGGCGTGGCCAGGACCGCCAGCAGGGTCACCGCGAACAGCGCGGAAAGGCGCGGCAACGGCTGGGCCAGACCGCCCGGCAGCCCGGCGAAGGCGGCCCCGAAGCGCTGTCGCAGCTCATCGCCGAGGAACACCAGCAGCACCAGCGGCAGGGTGAAGCCGAGCAGTTGCATCGCCGGGGGCGGGCCGTTCAGGTGCTGGATCAGCAGCGGGAAGAGCCCCCAGGACGAGAGGGCGATAAAGCCGATCCACAGGGTCAGGTCCCGCAGCGTCAGGGCGCGAAAGCCGTAGAGCAGCGCGCTGGCCAGGCCCCAGGCGACGAAGCCGTCCGGGAGGCTGGGCGCCTGGGCGAGCGCCCAGAGACCGACCTGCGGCCAGATCAGCAGCGCCGCCGCCTGCCCCCAGGGCGCGGGCAGACGCCGAAAGGCGAGCATGAACGGCATGCTGAAGGGAAAGAACCCAAGGAAGAAGGCGGCGACGACGAGTTCCATGGGATCAGGCCCACCGCAACCAGCGATTGAGCCGATCGGCCAGCCCCAACAGGGATCGCGACAGCCCCGTGAACAGCTCGATCATGTGAAACTCCCGCGCCAACAGGGCATAGAAATTGGCCCAAAGGACGGACGGCTCGCGGTTGCGATCTGGATTGCGCTCCGCCCGATAGACGCGGATCCAGCCGATGATGATCACCAGCGTCATCACCACCACCAGCGCATCGAACCACACCAGATCGATCCCCGCCGCCGCCTGGATGCCGGCGCGTAGCGCCTCATCGGGATAGAGGAAGAGGTCGAAGGCGTGGCTGATCAGCACATAGCCCACCACCACGATGGTAAAGGAGACCAGGATCAGGCCGAACAGCCGCCAGGGGTTCTCGGTATGCATGCGATAGCTGGCGAAGATCAGCTGCGCCCCGGTGACCCAGCCGAAAAACAGCAACACCACCGGCCCCTGATGGTAGAAGAAATCCTGGGCCACCATCCAGTGGGCGAGAAACAGGATCAGCAGGGGCACGGTGACGGTCAGCGCCGCCATCACCAGCCAGGGCTGGCGCTGGCGGGCGGCGCGGCGTTCCACCATAAAGGTGTAGATCTCCTCCTTGGGGGTGCCGTCGTCCTTACGCGCATCGCCGATCACGCCGCCGGCGCCGAGGAACAGGGTGCCCTTGAACAGCCCATGGGCGATGAGGTGGAAGATCGCCAGCGAGAAGGCCCCTACCCCGCACTCCATGATCATGAACCCCATCTGGCCCATGGTCGAATAGCCCAACGCCTTCTTGACATCATTCTGGGCCAGCATCAGCACCGAGCCGACGATGGCGGTGACCAGCCCCACCAGAAAGACCCAGTGCAGCACCTCGCTGGTATGCATGAACAGCGGCGCGAAGCGATTTAACAGAAAACCGCCGGCGTTGACGATGCCGGCGTGCATCAGCGCCGACACCGGCGTCGGCCCGGACATGGTATAGGGCAGCCAGATGTGGAGCAGGAACTGGGCCGAGCGGGCGAAGGCGGCCAGCGCGATCAGCCACCCTGCCACCTCCACCAACGGCAGGCCGAGGAACTGGTGGGCCGCCGGCTCGGCCTGGATCGCCGCGAACAGCTCCGGCAGCGACCAGGTGCCATAGGCGTTGTACAGCAGCCCGGCGGCGAACAGCAGCGGCAGGTCGCCGAAGCGATAGGTGAGCAGGGTCCACTGGGCGTAGCGGTCGGCGGTGGGATTGCGGGTATCCTGGGCGAGCAGAAAATAGAGCAGGATCCCCACCAGGTGCCAGGCCACCAGCAGCGTGATCAGGTCCCCCGCCGCCACCATCAGCAGCAGGCAGGCGGCCATCAGATCCAGCAGCGCGAAGAAGCGGGCATAACCCGGCTCATCGGCCATGTAGCGTCGGGAGTAGATGTGCACGACCAGGCTGATGCCCGCGATCACCAGCCCCATCAACGCCCCCAGCGGATCCGCCCGGAGCATGCCCCAGTGGTTGTTCAGGGCAAAGGTGATCGTATCGCCGTCCATGAGGGCATGAACCAGCAACGCCAGCGCCACCAGAAAGGTCACCAGCGAAAAACCGATGCTCAGCGACGCCACCCGCTCCCGCAACCGTGCCGCGAACAGCAGGCACAGCACCGCGGAGAGGATGGAGAGGCTGGGCAAGGCCCCAAGCAGTGGACTCATCGCGACCGATCCTCAGCGTTCAGGGTTGGGGATAGAAACACCGGGATGTTTGCCTCTCAGGCCCTTCCCCAGGTCGCATCATCTGATTTGCGCGCGTCATCGTTCTTCACCTCGCGAAGGCATCCACAATGTCGCCGGACACTATACAAGGGGTTGGGCGAATTTGCATCTCAAACGAGCCCCCCAGGGTACTTTCTGGACAGGATTAACGGGGTTTACAGGATGACCGGGATTGGGGAGCTTGGCCAGTGTCCCGAGCGCGAGGCTTGACTCGCGCGCGCTACCGGGTGCTTACCCGGGGTTAATGGACTGGATTTACAGAATTTATCTATAGGGGTAGGAAAGGGCTCTCGCCCTCCCCTCCCTCCGAACCGCGCGTGCGGTTCTCCCGCACACGGCTCTCCAGTCGATGGTTTCCTCATCGGGGTGAGGTCCGCTATGATCTTCTCCATGCCTCCGCTCGGATTGCGCTTGGTCTTTTCCCGAATCTTGTCCCTCAGCGCCTTGCGGCTCTTGTCCCGCACCCAACGCCTGCCCGCTTCGAATCGGTAACCGATGAAGTCAAACCCCTGGCCCTTTTCGCGACTGTCTCCAAGGTGGGTTTTGTCCGGGTGAAGGGTGAGACCATTGGCCTCGACCCACTCCCGAACCTTTTGCACGGCCACTTCCGCTTCCGTTCGATCTTGGCAAAGAATGACGAAGTCATCGGCATAACGCACCACCCGAAAACCCGCTTCGGTGATGAGACGATGAGGGGGATTCTGATGTAACCGTCTCGCTCTATACCCTCATTCGATCGGGCTCTCTACGCCCGAGGGGTGCGCTCGCGCTGAAAACGGCCCTTTGACGTAATTTGCCCCCTTATCAGGGCTTCGAATCCGAAAAAAACACGCCAATCGCGCAGCGCACCTTTCCACGCCCCTCCGAAATTCCCTTTCGAAGGGGCGTCGGCCAAAAGATATTTCCTATAGCGGCTTCCGTGCCAACTTGCCGGGATCGTCCAACGTAGAGAGAAACAAGTATCGTTCATAAAAATACGCGCATCAAATCAAACAAAGCATATGTCCTCGTTGTTGAAGTTGGCTCTCACGGTAGGAGCTCCGATTACCCGGAGCCCCCCGCACAACCCCGGACGTGCAGTTTTCCCGCATCCGGTTCCTCGGTCGTACTCGCTTTCGCGG
>JAABSM010000106.1 GCA_011390365.1 Gammaproteobacteria bacterium | reverse complement strand
GGAGCCGAACTATTGGGCAGTTTTCACCAACATGAACAGTAGAATTGAATGCTGGCATGCAGAAAGTAGATGACAAGATCGTATTAGCCCCCACCGACCTCGCCAACTTCCTCAGCTGTCGCCACCAATCCGCTCGCGACCTCGCTGCGGCAAAGAGGGAGGTCGAACGACCGGTTCGATATGGCCCGGTCATCGACGAACTGAAGGCCAGAGGCGCGGCCCATGAGGCCGCCTACCTCGCCCACCTTGAAGCCCAGGGCCTGACGATTGCCCGCTTGGGTAAGGAGTCCACCGCCGAACCCGGCACCGTCTATGACAGCGCACTTGCCGCCATGCAGAGCGGTGCGGATGTCATCTACCAGGCGAGCCTGTCCCAAGACCAGTGGAGCGGTCGCACCGATTTTCTGCGTAGGGTCGAGACGCCGAGTAATCTGGGGGAATGGTCATACGAGGTCATCGACACCAAGCTGGCCCGGGAGACGAAGGCTGGCACCATCCTGCAACTGTGCGTCTACAGCCACCTGCTGGAGAAATTGCAGGGCTGCCGACCCGCCTCGATGCATGTGGTGCGCCCTGGGATGGGATTCGAGGCGGAGAGCTATCGCACGGAGGACTATTCCGCCTATTTTCGCTTTCTGGAACATGGGCTGGAAAGGTTCGTCGATGCGGATAACAAGACCTACCCGGAGCCGGTTTCCCATTGCGACCTGTGTGCCTGGTGGAGCGAGTGCGAAGCGCAACGACGGGCGGACGATCATCTTTGCTATGTGGCGGGGATATCCCGCATGCAGATCGAGGCGCTGCGGGAGATGGGCATACACCGCCTTGCAGAGTTGGCGGCTCTGGAGGATGTGCCAACCCCGTCACGCGGAACCCGGGAGGCGCTGGTGCGGGTCAGAGAGCAGGCGCGGGTGCAGCAGCTTGCCAGAGAGCGGGAAGCCCCCTATTACGAATTGTTGGAGCCTATAAGTGAAAACCACGGCCTGGGGCTGTTGCCGGAACCGACGGCGGACGACATCTCTCTGGATTTCGAGGGGAATCACTTTGCCGAGCATGGCGTTCAGGAATACCTGACCGGCTATGTTTTCAACGACCCCGAGTTGGGCGAGACCTATACCGCCTTGTGGGCGAAGACCCTGGCGGAGGAACAGGAGGCATTCGAGCGCTTCATCGACTTTGCCACGGTGGTCCGGGAACGCAATCCCCACGCCCATATCTACCACTTCGCTCCCTATGAACCGGCGGCGCTCAAGCGGCTGATGGGGCGATTCGCTACCCGCGAAAGAGAGCTGGATGCGCTACTGCGCGGCGGGGCCTTCGTCGATCTGCTAACGGTGGTGCGTCGCACCCTGATTGCTGGCGTCGAGCACTACTCCATCAAGGACCTGGAACCTTACTTCGGCTATCAACGGGAACAGGATCTGCGCGAAGCCTCAATGAGCCGACGCTTGGTGGAGCATGCCATCGAGTCTGGGGATATTGACGAGGCCATCCAAGCGCATATCGAGATCGTCGAGTGCTACAACCGGGAAGACTGTGAATCCACCAAACGGCTGCGTGACTGGTTGGAGGAACTGCGGGCACAAGCGGAGGCCGGGGCGAATCTCCCAAGGCCAGTTCCAGGAGACGGCGAGGCCTCCGAGGCGATCAGCGATCTGGATCGTGCGTTACAAGAATTGAGGGATGGGCTTCTTGCGGGTGTTCCAGCAGACCCGGTGGATCGTACGGATGAAGAGCAAGCCCGCTTCCTGCTCGCGCACATGATGGAGTTCCACCGCCGCGAGGACAAGGCCGCCTGGTGGGAGTATTTTCGCCTGCTTGATCTCGCTGAAACAGACTACGCGAACGAACGTAGAGCGGTTTCGGGGTTGGAGTTCGTTCAACAGGTGAAGGCCGGTGCGGCCCCGGTACACCGTTACCGTTTTCCGGAGCAGGACCTGGATGCCCTCGAGGGGGACGCGTTGCGTGATACCGAGGACGCTCCGTTTGGAACCGTGGCGGCGGTCAACTATGTTGAGCAGACCCTGGACATCAAGAAGCGCAAGGATACTGCCGGGGAGCATCGATCGGGGCTTGTTCTGTTTAGCCGTGTGCCTTCAGACGTGCTGCGTGATTCCTTGATGCGGCTTGGCCGATTCGTCATTGATAACGGTTTGAACTCGCAACTACCCTACCGGAGTGCGGTGGAGCTGCTATTGCGTCGCCCCTCGCCGTTGGTGAACGACGAAAGCAGCCTGATTGATGCCGAGGAAACAACCCTGGAGGCCGCCTGCCGGCTGGTCACCCAGCTCGATGGCCATGTGCTGGCAATCCAGGGGCCGCCGGGCACGGGCAAGACGTTTACCGGCGCGAACATGATCTGCACCCTGGTTCGGGCTGGGCTCAAGGTCGGCATCACAGCGGTCAGCCACAAGGTCATCGTAAACCTGACGGAGGGGGCGATGAAGCAGGCGCAGGAACAGCAGCTGGATATCCACGCGGTCCACAAGCAGAGTGGGCAGTATGACGGTGACTGGAATATCGAACGTCGTAACACCTACCCGCCGATCCTCAAGGGACTTGAGCATGGCGAGATCAATCTTGTTGGTGCGACCGCCTGGTGCTGGAGTCGCGAAGATTTCGAGCAGAGCGTGGATGTGCTGATCGTGGACGAGGCGGGGCAGATGTCCCTGAGCAACGTGCTCGCAGTCGCCCCGGCGGCTCGTAGCCTCGTTCTGCTCGGTGATCCGCAGCAGTTGGAACAACCGCTCCAAAGCAGTCATCCCGAGGGCAGCGAGGTCTCCGCGCTAGCCCACCTGCTGGGCGATCACGAAACCATGCCGCCAGATAGGGGGCTGTTCCTGGGCGAGACCTATCGACTTCATCCCGACATCGCTCGCTTCACCTCCGAGGTCTACTACGAAGACCGGGTGATGTCGCGCCCCGAGCTATCCAATCAGACTATTCTGCCAGCAACGGAATATGGTCGATTCACGGGGGCTGGCCTTCGGTATGTGGCGGTGGAACACGCCGGTAGACAGGCACGGGCTCCGGAAGAAGCAGAAGCCATCCGAAGCATCGTCAGTGAACTGCTCGCCGGTGGACAATGGCAAGACAAGCATTCCGAGTTGCATCCCATTACGGTCGATGACCTGTTGATCGTGGCACCCTACAACGCCCAAGTCGCCACCCTGTCAGAAGCACTGCCAGAACTGAAACACCGCATCGGCACCGTGGACCGCTTCCAGGGCCAGGAAGCCGCCATCGTCATCTACTCTATGACCTCCTCCAGCCCACAAGACGCACCCAGGGGCATGGAATTCCTCTACGACCCGCACCGCTTCAACGTCGCGACTTCGCGGTCAATGGCGATGTGCATCCTGGTCGGCAACCCGGCCTTGTTCGAACCGGAGTGCCGCACGCCGAAGCAGATGAAGATGGCGAATGGGTTTTGTCGGTATCTCGAATTGTGTGATGTTGTGGAATAACTCCGGAGCGTAGAGGAAACCATAACATTAACCCGCTTTACATCGTTCCCACGTCCCAGCGTGAGAATGCAGTCACGGACGCTCCAGCGTCCCGTGCCAGCAAGCTTTCGAGAGGGTGGCAGCTCCAAGCGCTGGGGGGTAGCCAATCAAGCAAGCAGCCGCTCATCGTTCGGCAGGCGACGCAGGGGCGTCGCGGGAGGCATTCTCACGTAAAACGTGGGAACGAGGGGGAGATGAAAGCCTGGTGCCAAGGGTCACCCTCGGCACCCCGTCTTGGCGGCTCCGCCGCCTTGACCGAGAATGAGGGCCGAACCGGGTGCAGGCGCACACTGGATGCGGCGCAGACTGGATGCGGCGCATCCAAGACCGGGTTCCCAAGTGGCACTCGGGAACCAGCACAATGTGAGAGCGAGAAGGAAAAAGTAATCCTGTTAATCCTGTCTAATATTTTCTCGTTTCATCGTTCCCGCGTTCCAGCGTTCCGTGCCACCTAGCCTTCGAGAGGGTGGCAGCTCCAAGCGCTGGGGGCGTAGCCAACCAAGCAGCCCCTCATCGCCCGGCAGGCGACGCTGGAGCGTCGCGGGAGGCATTCCCACGTAGAACGTGGGAACGAGGGGGAGATGAAAGCCTGGCGCCACACCACCATGACGCCGCGAAACTTCCACGTCAGCATGTAGTGTAGGCGGTTGGGCGATCAGTCGGTTTATTGTCCCAGCCCGGCACGGTCGTCTTGTTGGATTGTAGTTCGCTGCGCATGGCATGCTCGATGAGACGCCAAATGAGTCGAGAAACCCGCACGATCAAGCCAAGCGCCTCAATCCGATCAGGGCGTTTGAGGAACAGGGCGTTGACGAACTGGTCGTCCTTCAAGAAGCTGAAGTTTCTCTCGATGCCGTATTGCTCCTTGTAGGTTCTGAGGATCTTCTCGGCGGAGTAGTCGTCCGTTCCTTCTGCGTCCACATTGGTCAGCAGCACGAAGCAGCCGGCAATTTTGCGCCGCCTTTCGCTGGCCTCCTCATTCTCCAGGATCTCGGCGCTGAGCCCGTATTCCATGGCGATCGGCTTGCGTTCCTGATTGTTCTTGGGGCGCCCGCGCGGGTACCGCGGGCATTCGACGACGGTGACTTCCAGTCGATGATAGGCGGTTGGCTGCGCCATGGCCTCCTTGGCCGCCGCTTGCCATGCGCACTGGAGTGCACGACGATCGCTCGGTAGGGTTGGCCGTATAGATTGACCGATTGCTCGTGCACTCGGTAGGTCGCACCAGGTTCTCGCAAGACCTCTCAGGAGGCACGGAGATCACGGAGAAGGATTTCTCTGCGTGCCGCTTGTCTCCGTGAGAGATTTTTGTCATTGGGAGCACCCGCAAAACTTGTTCGCCGCTGTCCGCGCTGGGTAGCCAGGATGAAGCCATGTGGAATCCGGGATTATGGATTTCCAGGCGGCGGATTGGGGAATGGCCCCAGATACTCCCGCACCCACCAATCGCCCCTCTCCCGGCGTTCCTGGGGCGTGGTAAAGCGGTATTGGTACGCTTCGACGCGCAGATACCTCGGCGGTTTATCGACGAAGGGGTTGTGTGCCAGCAATTCGGTCACCTGGGGGACATTCTCCCGCAACCGCCAGGCGAAGCGGTCGAACCAGTACATCGCCATCGGCGACTGAGCCGGCACGAACCATATCATCCAGTCCAGGCGCGGCTGGTGGGGGATCAGAAAGGGCGGGGGTTGGTCCGGCGCATCGGGTTTGTAGCGGAAGCGATAGGCGTGCCACGTCTCGCCGTCTCTGGAGCCCGCGATCACCAGTTCGCGGCGCTCGGTCTGCATTACCGGAAAGACATGATAGATGTTGCCCAGTCCCCAGGTGCGGACCAGATTGCTCCACTGGTCGATCTTGCCCCCAATCGGCGCGCCGAACATGCCGCCAATGGCGGGCAGGGAGGCGGAGAAGATGAACACGGCGGTAAACAGGGTAGCGATACCCGTGAACTGAATGCCCAGCCCCGGTTTGTGAAGCGCCCTTTCCGCCAGGGTGCGCTGTTCGTCGCGACCGAAAAAGCGATCATCCAGCACCAGCAGACACAGGGCGATGGTGAGCAGATTGAAGAAGTTGTGATTGCTGGTGGCGATGATCGCCAGTTGCAGCAGGATGGTGGTGAGCGCGGCGAAGAGGCGAAAGGGGCGCGGCAGAAAGATCAGGAAGGGTATGATCAGCTCCGCGAACAAGGTGAAGCCCGTGCCCCCCCCGCAATGCCCATTCGGGCAGCTGGTGGGCGTACCAGCTGCCCATGTGGGGCAGGGGCTGGGTCTCGAAATAGTGTTTCAGGGCGGTAAGATTGGCCCAGCTGGGGTCGTCGCTGACCAATTTCGAGGAGCCAGAGAGAAAACGCAGCCGGAACAGCAGCCAGTGAAACAGAAACAGGGTGATGCGATTGATCCCGCCGGGGATGAAGATGGCCAGGAAGCCCGCCTCCAGCAGCAGATAGTCCCACTGGAAATTGAGAAACAACTGCCCCGCCTGTTGTAGGGAGAGATAGAGCAGGAACAACCCGATCAGCGCCGTGCGTTCGCAGCGCCCTAAGAGTAGCAACAGGGAGAGCGCCACCCCCAGCCAACAGCCGGCCACTAGTGCCCAGTCGTGGGGTGCCAGCCAGAACAGGGTCGGCAGATGTAGCCACGCCATCGCCCCGTGACGCTTCTCGGCCAGCTCCAGCAGTTCGGTGAGCGGCAGGATGCCGCCGCTGCCGACCAGCCCCTCGACCTGCACCGCCAGCGACCAGAAGGCGGCGAGATAGATCAGCGCCAGGGCGCGCAAAAACAGCCGAGCGACGAAGCTGTGGCCTTCGGCGGGGGCGCTGATGGCGTGGGACAGGCTGGCGAGCATGGGCGATCCCGGTTGTGCTATGGAAACGGGGTCCTGCGCGAAACGATCGCGTCAGTATAGCCGCCACGCGTCCCGCGTTACAGTGCCGAGCGTTCGTTTGGCGGGTACCTATGGACGCCGGTCAGGTCAGTATCGAGGGTAGGGGCGTCCGCCCATTGGATCGCCGAGTTGCACTCGGCCAATCCGTCTCGGAAAATCTAGGATTTGAAGCCCCGGTGTCCCGCCGCTAACCACGGAGCGTCAGCCGAGCTCAGCTCGGCGATCCACCAGAACCGCGGAGCGCGCGGCTTGATGCGCAAATGTTGCACCGAGAGGCCCAAGATCTGCACTCGCACCCGTTTCCAAGGCGCTAGACTCCTGCGAGCGATTGGCTAAGCCTTTTCCCCCTCATCCCTTAACCTCTTCGCTGGATTCGATTTCTCCTTCATAAGTATAGTGTTGCTGGCGGGGCTCATGAGGATCTTGCCCCACTTGCCCAGCTCGATCTTGAAGGGCAAATCCTTCAGCAATGGATTGTGGATCATGGATGCCCAGTCCATCTTTCTCTCCCCTAACGGGCATGAAGGAGGTTCCAACACCCCAGAAAATGAATCGAGCTCAGGACTGCCAGTCCTTGAAGGACTGGCAGTCCTCCTGCTGATTTACAGTAAATTAAGCAATGATCTGCGTAATGGGGTGTGCCTTGCTCCGCGGCAAATCCACACGATGGCGAGTATAGCCTCTGGAAGCCGTGCTTCACAGTATCGACTTGCCAGGATCACCGAGCCCTGCTCGACCAGTTCCAACCACCCCCCGAATCTTGCATAATGCCCCCTTCGGCCCAAAATCCCTCCCATCTCCGATTTTCTCTCTTGCGGATGCGAGGGAGCAGGCCTTGCAACGTATTTATCCAAGCAAAAAAGGACATCATGAGCAGCACGCCCAACGCCCATTCGTCATTCCAGTTCGTTCGCGCCACCCGGGTCGAGACCCTCAACCTGGAGGTGCAGGAGTTCCGCCACGGCAAGACCGGCGCGCCGCATATCCATCTGGCGGCGGACGACAATCAGAATGCCTTCATGGTCGCCTTTCGCACCGTGCCCGAGGACTCCACCGGCGTGGCCCACATCCTGGAGCACACCGCGCTGTGCGGCAGCCGCGAGTATCCGGTGCGGGACCCCTTCTTCATGATGACCCGGCGCTCCCTCAATACCTTCATGAACGCCTTTACCGCCAGCGACTGGACCGCCTATCCCTTCGCCAGTTGCAACCGCAAGGATTTCTACAACCTGCTCGGCGTCTACCTGGACGCCGCCTTCTTCCCCACCCTGGACAAGCTCGACTTCCTGCAAGAGGGCTGGCGGGTGGAGTTCGCCGAGCCAGAAGATCCCAACAGCGAGCTGGTCTACAAGGGGGTGGTGTTCAACGAGATGAAGGGGGCGATGAGCTCGCCGGTCTCGACCTTGTGGCAGCTCCTCTCCGAGCACCTCTTCCCCTCGGTCACCTACCACCACAACTCCGGCGGCGACCCCGAGCGCATCCCCGATCTGACCCACGATCAGCTCAAGGCCTTCCACGCCGGTCACTACCACCCCAGCAACGCCATCTTCCTCACCTACGGCGACATCGCCGCGGCCGAGCATCAGGCGGTGTTCGAGGAGAAGGCGCTAAAGGCGTTCGAGCGGGACGAGCGACGTATTCGCGTCGCCGAGGAGCGGCGTTACGACCAGCCCATCCGCGTCGAGTCGAGCTACGCCCTCGACGCCGAAGAGGAGACCGCGGCCAAGACCCACATCGTCACCGGCTGGCTGCTCGGTCGCAACACCCGCATGGAGGACGTGCTCACCGCCCATCTGCTCTCCGGCGTGCTGCTCGACAACAGCGCCTCGCCGCTGCGTCACGCCCTGGAGACCAGCGACCTCGGCGAGGCCCCCTCGCCGCTGTGCGGCTTTCAGGACTCTACCTACGAGATGGTCTTCGCCTGCGGCCTGGAGGGTAGCGAGCCGGAGCACGCGGATGCCGTGGAAAAATTGATCATCGACACCCTGGAGAAGGTCGCCAAAGAGGGCGCGCCGATGGAGATGGTCGAGTCGGTGCTGCACCAGATCGAACTCTCCCAGCGCGAGGTGAGCGGCGACGGCTTCCCTTATGGCCTGCAACTGATGCTGCACACCCTCACCCCGGCGGTACACGACGCCGAACCCGCCGAGGCGCTGCATATCGACCCGATCCTGGAGATGCTGCGGGAGCGCATCCAGGACCCCAACTACATCAAGGGGCTGGTGCGCCAGATGCTGCTCGACAACCCCCACCGGGTGCGTCTCACCATGACCCCGGACACCGGCCTCTCCGCCGAACGGGCGAACCGGGAGAAGGCGCGTCTGGCGGAGATCCTCGCCAACATGGACGAGGCGGCCAAGCAGGAGGTGGTGGAGACCGCCGCCGCCCTCAAGGCGCGCCAGGAGCGGCAGGACGACCCCGGCTGTCTGCCCAACGTCACCCGCGACGATATCCCCGCCGACATGAACATCCCGGAAGGCGAGACCGGCGAGCTCGATCAGCTACCCCTGAGCTTCTACGGTCGTGGCACCAACGGCCTGGTCTACCAGCAACTGATCGTCGATCTGCCCGACCTCGCCGCCGATGAGGCGGATCTGCTCACCCTCTACACCGACCTGCTCACCGAGGTCGGCAGCGGCGGGCGCGACTACATGCAGACCCAGGCCCTGCAAGCGGCGGTCACCGGCGGCATCGGCGCCCGCGTCGCCATGCGCGGCGCGGTGGACGACGTGATGCGCCAGCGCAGCCTGTTCATCCTCTCCGGCAAGTCGCTGGTGCGCAACCAACCCGCCCTCAGCCGTCTGATGCGCGAGACCTTGGACAGCGCCCGCTTCGACGAGGACGCCCGCATCCGCGAGCTGGTGGCCCAGGAGCGCCTCTCCCGCGAGCAATCCGTCACCGGTCGTGGCCACGTCCTCGCCATGACCGCCGCCGCCGCCGCCATCTCCCCCGCCGCCGGCATTGATCACCGCTGGGGCGGACTCGCCGCCATCCAGACCCTCAAGGGGATCGACGACGTGCTGAAAGACGACGCGGAATTGGCGCGCCTGCGGGAACGCTTCGCGACCCTGGAAGAGCGCCTGCTCGCCGCCCCCAAGCAGATCCTGCTGGTCGGCGAAGAGGAGCATCGCCACGCCTTCGAAGAGGCCCTCAAGGACGCCTGGAACGGTCTCGGCGGCGATGGCGGCGGCGCGTTCCAGCCCGTCGCCCTGCAAGGCCCGGTGCGCCAGGCCTGGACCACCTCCACCCAGGTCAACTTCTGCGCCACCGCCCACGCCACCGTCCCCGCCGCCCACGCCGACGCCCCGGCGTTGGTGGTGCTCGCCAGCTTCCTGCGCAACAACTTCCTGCATCGCGCCATACGCGAACAGGGCGGCGCCTACGGCGGCGGCGCCAGCTTCGACAGCGACACCGGTGCGTTCAGGTTTTACTCCTACCGCGACCCCCGCCTCGCCGAGACCCTCGCCGACTACCGCAACGCCATCGACTGGATGATCTCCTCCAAACACGACCAACGCCTGCTCGAAGAGGCGATCCTCGGCATCGTCTCCGACATCGACAAACCCGGCTCCCCCTCAGGCGAAGCCAAGAAGGCCTTCCACAACAGCCTGCACGGACGTACCCCGGAGGTACGTCGCCGATTCCGCCAACGCATCCTCGACGTCAGCCTTGAAGACCTGCGCCGTGTCGCCGAGAGCTACCTAACCGCGAAGCCCGCCGGCATCGCCGTCATCACCAATCCCGAGATGGCGAAGAAAGCGGACCTGGGACTGGAGATCGTCAGTTTGTAGCGGAGGGGCCGCGCAGCGCGCGCCCAATGTCATTAAGATAAGCCATCGTTGTATTTTCCGGGAATGATGCGCCTCATTTCGTGGGTACGCCGACCGTTTTTGGTTCTGCATAGGATGTGCCGACGATCGAGCGACAAGGCTTTTTATTCGGCACATCCTATGCCGAACCGACGATTTCCGGCCTGCTCCGGAGTAAGGCGCATCAAGGGCGGGGCTGGCGTGCCGCTAACTTAATGACATTGAGCGCGCGCCAAGGTCACACAGAGATCACAGAGGGGAGGTTCTCCGTGTGCCCCGCGCCTCCGTTGCCTCATCGAGGAGGAAATGATTCGTCTTCGGAAGGTGCTGGAAGCAAATCAAGGATCTGGCGACATGAAAGATAAGGATAGTCATTGAGAAGAAAGATATGTCGGGAGTACCACCATGGCCACGATGAACATCTCGTTGAACGACACCCTGGGTGATTATGCGCAAGAACGGCTTGGCTGCGGTGGTTTCAGTAATGCCAGCGACTACCTGCGCAGCCTGATTCGCAAGGATCGGCTGATTCGCGGCCTAGCATCTGGGGGGGCGACGCCGGTAGATGCCGGGTTCTGGCAGGCGATGCGCTCCGGGCCGGTGAGTAAATGCCGGCGCATCCGACAATCCGGCCACTCGCGCGGGTGGTTATCGAGGCCCTAAGAGCTATCACCCCGTTTCCAAAAACAGCCCATGTCCCGCTATCTCAACCCTTACACCGACTTTGGCTTCAAGAAGCTGTTTGCCGAAGCGGCCAGCCGTGAGCTGCTGATCGATTTTCTCAAACCAACTGCTACCGTCCCGGTGCCAAATCGCCAAGCTGACCCTGAGCAACGCCAAATTTGGCATCCTTCATATCCCTTCCATTGCAGTTTACACTTTCCTTTGGGAGAGAGGGCATTCTGCCCCCGTGAGGGCTGGAAGCCCTCAGGACCACGGAGTGTCAACTAGAGTATGAAGGATGCCCGAAATTTATCAAACTTCAAACTTCTTAACCGATCTCCAGCACCAGCTTCCCCACCATCCCCCCTTTCTGGATCAACTGATGGGCCTCGGCGGCGCTCTCCAGCGGCAGGGTTCGGTTGATGTGGAGCTGTAGCTTGCCCGCCTCGATCAGCCTGGCGCATTGGTCGAGGATTTCGCCGTGGTGGGCGCGGGCTGCGGGGAGGTCGCGCAGCATGGGCGTGAGCATCAGTTCAAAGCCGATGCGCAGGTTGCGGTTGCGGGCCTCTTTCCAGTTCACATCGTTGCCCGGATCGAGGAGGGTGATGAGATCGCCGAAGTGGGCGGTGGCAAGGATGCTCTGGCGAAAGGTGTCGGCGCCAACGGTGTCGAAGGTGAGGTCGACGCCCTTGCCATCGGTAAGGCGGTTGATCGCCTCGACGAAATCTTCCTCCTGGTAATTGATGACCTCGTCCGCACCGAGTTGGCGCACGAACTTCCCCTTTTCGGCGCTGCTGACGGTGGTGAAGACCCTCGCCCCGGCATGCCGGGCAAGCTGGATCGCAACGTGGCCGACGCCACCAGCGCCGGCGTGGATCAGCACGCTCCGCCCCGCTTGCAGGCGACCGCGATCGAACAGGGCGCCCCAGGCGGTGATCAGCACCAGCGGTCCAGCGGCGGCCTCGGCAAAGGAGAGGCCTTGCGGCATGGGGCGGGCGACCGATTCGTCGACCAGGGTATATTGGGCGTAGTTGCCAATCTCGCCACCCAGGCCGCCATTGCAGAACCAGACCTTGTCGCCGGGCTTGAAACCGCTGACCGCGTCGCCGATCTGGACCACCTCGCCCGCGCCATCGCAACCGAGGATATTGGTCGCGGCGTCGGGTTGGAAGACGCCCCGGGCGCGGAGCTTGGTATCGATGGGGTTGACGCCGGCGGCGTGCAGGCGCACCTTGAGCTGGCGCTCGTGGCGGATGGAGGGTTCGGTGACGCGGGTCGGCACCAGCACGTCCGGGCCGCCCACCTGCGTCATCAGGATCGCTTTCATTAAGGTTCCCCGGGTGTTGTTGGTCTATGCCTGCTGCTGTGGCGATAAGAGACGCCGCGCGATATCGGGGCGCCATGGGCGGCGAGGCGCGCGCCCTATCGCGCGTCGAATACCACGATGGTTTTTCCTTTCACGTAAATCAAGCCCTGCTCTTCGAGATTTTTCAGCACCCGCCCGGCCATCTCCCGGGAGCAGCCGACGATGCGGCCCAGTTCCTGCCGGGTGATGCGAATCTGCATCCCCTCGGGATGGGTCATGGCGTCCGGTTGCTTGCACAGGTCCAGCAGGGTGCCGGCGATGCGGCCGGTGACGTCCAGAAACGCCAGATGGCCGACCTTGCGGCTGGTGTTGAGCAGGCGGGTGGTGAGTTGTCCGCCGATGGCATAGAGGATATCCCTTGCGTAAGGGCGCAACTCGCCGTCGAACAGGTTTTCGAGCTTGTTGTACGGGATCTCCGCCAGTTCGCATTCGGTGCGGGTACGCACTATGCCGCTGCGGGTTGGACGCTCCTCGGGTGAGAAGAGTCCCATCTCGCCGATGAAGTCGCCCTTGTTGAGATAGGCGAGTACGATCTCCCTGCCATCCTCGTCCTCGATGATGATCGACACCGATCCTTCCATCAGGTAGAGCAGGCTGTCCGCCGGTTCGCCGGCATGGATGATGTCGCTTTTCCCCGGATAGTGGCGCTTCTTGCAAAAGGAGAGGAATGGCTTGAGGTATTCCGGTTCCTTGGGTAGTTTTCTGACGATGTTCATTGTTGTCGATCCGTTAATGCTATCCCGGCCCTTGTCGGTGAAACCAGCTTCCGTGAGCCACGCCTCATGGTTTGGCGGGCCTTCCGCGTTCACCGTGGTCATTACTTGTCTTGGTCTTGTCGTGAGTCGATGGCGGTCCGCGATGCCATCAAAACTTAGGATAACTGATAGAGTTAAACTTCTTGCTGCATAGTTACAGCCGTCTGATGGAGGGCCTCCAGTAGCGGCTCCGAGAAAGTTCAAGGAAATTCTGGCATCCTTCATATCCCTTCCATTGCAGTTTACACTTTCCTTTGGGAGCGAGGGCATCCTGCCCTCGTGAGGGCTGGAAGCCCTCGCTCCCAGGACCACGGAGTGTCAACAAGAGTATGAAGGATGCC
>JAABSM010000105.1 GCA_011390365.1 Gammaproteobacteria bacterium | reverse complement strand
CACTTCCTCGAAGAGATGTCACCCGGAGAGTGGGCGGTCGAAAACCTGTGTACGTGCAAACTCCGCCTGCAGGATCGACAGGCGATAGTTGAAACCCGCCGCATGATCCTCGGGCATGAAGGGATCAGGCAACCGGGCGAGCCACTTCGCCACCACTGCCTCGATCTTGGACTCGTCAAACTCATTGAGGATTTGTTGCGCGCGTTCTGGGTTTTCACGGGAGAGTACGCCATTATCCAGCGCTTTAAAGGGAATCCCTTCTTTGCGCAGCTGACACTTGACATACTCATGGCCATTGATGCACACCCGGGCGGTGTAGGGAAAGTAGGAGCCGAACTTGATGAACATCGGCCCGAAATCCTCGTCGAGCAGATAGAAGTAGTACTGATTGCACATCACCGAACTACGCATCAACCAGGGATAGGGCTTCCCGGTATGCCCGCTGATTTTTTTGATCATGGGAAAGGCGCTGTACTTCTCTTGGGCTTTACCGATGAAAAGCACGCCCCTCCTCTACCTTGTATCCACTAAGGTACTGATGGAGAATATCGTCCTTGCGTTCCCCCTTGGCGAAACGGATCAGGTCGACTTGTTCCTTCTTGGCAAATTTTTCCGTCGCGCGAACAAAAGCGTGGCTCATGGGTGCCATCAATACGGTAGAGGCAACCTTGGCCCCTCGGTGGGCCTTGAAGAAGGTTGCCGCGCCGCCCCCTGTTTGCAGCATCGGTTGATAGAGGTTGAGGTACATCCGGTCGATGCCCTCAAGATCCAGTGTGACAAGATTCTTTAATGACCCACCCACGGTTTGTGCCATCATAATCCCAGACCCCGGCTGTCATTCGGGCTTTTCAGCCCTACCCGCCATAGCCATGGCTATATACGAAAGCATAGCCTTTCGGAGACATGCCGTGGTCTAAAATTTCACGCCCCATGACCCATGACTTGTCGGTCTGAGGCGAAGCCTCGCTAGTCCGTTGTGTTCCGCTGATGGACTGCGCAGCTGGGTCGAACCGCGATGATCGGATACCCTATGGTCGGATGATCGACCACCGTTGCCTAGTCAGTTGCTATCGACCTATTCCCTAGCGGACAAGCAGGTAATATTCTCACTCCTGATTACCCTACCAAGCTACCGGCCTGAATCCCTCGTCGTTCAGTATCTCCGCCGCATCGCCCCGTTGCGCGATGACAAAGAAACCCTTGCGATAGGCGTACCTCGCCACATCATCCGGTAACACCATGGCGGCTACCGCGCCGTAGGCCCGTTTGTCGGCGTATTCGTGAAACAGGGCCTTGAACTTTTCCATGCGTTGAAGGTGCTCGTCCACATCATCTACGCTCAGGTGGCTCTTTACCTCGATCACCACACAAGCGTCGCCATTCACCGCCAACAGGTCGATCTGCGCCGCGAGGCCGAGTTGGGGGTTGTTGCGCTCCATGTTGCGGTTCAGCCCCATCACCTCGATACCCCGCTCCTGAAACAGCCGCACCGCGGCAGGGGCGACCATTCCCTCGACAAACTCTCCCAAGCGATTGCCCAGCTCGCCGATTTTCTTGAACGTCTCTTTCATCTGCCGCTCGGTTTCCTTGAATTGGAGATCAGTCTCCTGGAACTTCCGATCCGTCTCCTGAAACTTGCGGTCCGTCTCCTGGAACTTCCGATCCGTCTCCTTGGATTGCTGCGCCAATTCCTTTAGCAGCTGCTTGATTTCGTCAAACATACCCGGCGTGGGTTGAGTCGTTTCGCTCATCTTCTTTACTCATTTCAGTTGGCTGGATTACGCCTCTTCTTGATTGATAATACCATCCCTTTTACACATAAAAAAGCCCTCCGAAGAGGGCTTTGAAGCTTCTTTTTATTACGAACTTGTGCAGCACCTAGTTCCCTTTGATGAGTACCAAGCTAGTAACGCATTGAATATAAATACGCCACATACGTATTTCGCCCACCGACAAAAATGGGTGCTGCACTTGTTGTTATTTGTTCGCGAGCTCTTCCAGCTTTTTGGCCGGTACCACCTGACCATCCAACGCCGATTCCTTGGCGGATTTGCCGTAGGCGATGCTGATGAGCTGGCTGTAGTAGACCACCGGCATGTCGAACTTGGTACCGTACTTGGCATTGATGTCGTTCTGGTAGATCTCGACGTTGGCCTGGCACAGCGGACAGGGGGTGGCGATCATGTCGGCGCCGTGGTCGTAGGCCGCTTCGATGATGCCCTTGATCATCTCCTGGGACTTTTCCGGTTCGGACATCGCAAGCGCGCCGCCGCAGCACTGCACCTTCTTTTCGTAGGTGGGCACCGAGTCGGCCCCGACGCTCTCGATCATCTTGTCGAGATACAAGGGGTTTTCGTAGGACTCGCCGACGATGCCGAAGGGGCGGTTGGTCTGGCAGCCGACGTAACCGGCGATCTTGAGGCCTTCGAGGGGCTTTTTGACGCCGGATTTGATGCCTTCGTAACCGATGTCTTCGATCAGCACTTCGACCATGTGACGGACCGCGGTCTGATTCTTGAGACTGAGGCCGCCTTCCGCCAACGCCTGCTGGGCGCCGTCGAACAGGGTCTTGTTGTGCTCGAAGCGCTCCTTGGCCTCGCGGGTGGCGAGCCAGCAGGCGGCGCAGGTGGCGACGATCTCTTGTCCGGCGTTGTGCTGCTCGGAGAGGGCGATGTTGCGCGCCGACAGGGTCAGACGCGGCAGTTCACCGCCGCCGCCGTAGCCGATGGAGGCGCCGCAGCAGTTCCAGTCCGGGATCTCGTTGAGGGTGATGTCCAGTACATCGCACATCGACTGGGTCGAGGTGAGATAGTTGGACGAGGTGGCTCCTTTTTGCGAGGAGCACCCTGGGTAGAAGGAGTATTCTTTCTTTGCCATTGGATTGCCTCGCTTATTTGGCGGCGCCGTCGAACTTGGCGTCTTCGATTTCCTGGGCCTTCTTGATGATCTTCTGGAAGCCGGCGTTGTCCTTGATGGTGTGACCGCTGAGGAATTCCATCGGGCTCATGCGCCCGGCCTTCATCATGTTCATGCCCAACTTCTGGTTGGCCATGGCGTTCTTGATGCCGTCGCCAAAACCGTCCTTGAAGTAGATGGAGAGGCCGAGCTTGAGCTCGTTGACCCGTCCCCCTTTCATCAGGTTGTCCCAGAAGAGCTGGGATACCTGCTGGGTCGGCTGACCTTCCGGCACCACGCCGAGACGCTTGGCGTAATAGGCCAGGCCGTGCATGACATGGGTGATCTGCACCCCGCGCGGACAGCGCACGATGCAGTTGTAGCAGGAGGTGCACATCCACATGGAGTCGGACTTCAGGACCTCATCGCGCTTGCCGGCGCGAATCATCATGAAGATCTCCTGGGGCGGATGGGCCCAGTGCTTGCCCAGCGGACAGGAGCCCGCGCAGACGCCGCACTGCATGCACATCTTGACGGTCTCGCCCTCTTCCACCACGGCCTCGACCTCCTTGAGGAAGTTGGCGCGGTACTTTGCCGCCATTGCGGTATTCAAATCGCTCATTGGAGACCTCCCTTAGAACTTGAACGGGCTCATGCCGATCTTTTCGACGGTTTCAGCCATGTCGTTGATCAGCTTGGGCGCGCGCTCCACGTCGGTGATCGCCACCTCGTAGACCTCGACGCGCTCCGGTTCGAGATTGAGCGACTGCAAGGTGTCGCCCACCTTGCTCATGCGCTCATGGGCCATCGCCGATCCGCGCACGAAGTGGCACTGGTAGTCATCGCCCTTCTGGCAACCCATCAGCACGATGCCGTCATAGCCGCTGTTGAGGGAGTCGGTGATCCAGGAGAGGCTCACCGAACCCAGGCAGCGTACCGGGATGACCCGCGCCCATGGATTGATCTCGATGCCGCTCATGCCGGCCTGATCGAGCGCCGGGTAGGCGTCATTTTCGCAGGCCAACACCAGGATACGCGGCTTCTCGGAGAATTCGTCGGGCATGTCGACGTTCTTGAGCTGCTGACCGACGGTGTCGATGGAGTAGTTCTCGAACGAGATCACGCGCACCGGACAGGCGCCCATACAGGTACCGCAGCGACGGCAGCGGGCCTCGTTGTAGACCGGATAGCCCTGCTCATCTTCGTTGATCGCGCCGAACGGGCACTCCACGGTGCAGCGTTTGCACTGGGTGCAGCCCTCCTTGCGGAAGCTAGGGTAGGAGAGGTCGCCCGCCCTGGGGTGAGCCGCCATGCCCTTGCCTGCGTTCTCGGCGGCCTGGATCGCCTTCATCGCCGCGCCCGCGGCATCGTCCTGGGCCTGGCGCATGTCCATCGGACGGCGCACGGGGCCAGCGGCGTAGATGCCGGTACGACGGGTCTCGTAGGGGAAGCAGATGAAGTGGGAGTCGTTGAAGCCGTGACGCAGATGCGGCAGGTCGGTCCCCTGACGATACTTCAGATTGAGAATTGACGGCGGCGCCACTTCCAGGGCCTGGCGCAAGGTCTCCTTCTCTTCGGAGCCCTCTTCGGCCTCTTCGAAGGCGAGCTGGGCGTAGGGATCGGGGCCGCTGTTGGGCATCATTCCCACATCCAGCACCACCAGATCGGCCTTCATGGCGGTATCTTCGTTGAGGATCAGGTCCTTGAACTTGACCTCAAGCTCGCCGCCGGGCACTACCTCGCTGACATCACCCTTGGAGAAGGTGATCATCTTCTCCTGGGCCGAGCGGTAGAAATCTTCCCCCGCCGCGCCTGGGGTACGCAGGTTGTTGAACAGGATGGTGGCGTCGCAATCCGCTCCATTCAGCGCCTTGCAGTACATCGCCTGCTTGATGGCGATCAGATCGCCGGCGCCGGAGTGGTACGGCAGCTTGCCGGAATCCTTGGAGGTCTGGCCGACGTTCTGAACGAAGGCGACCGCCTTCACCTCTTTGCCGTCGGAGGGACGCTTGATCGGGCCGCCGGCCTTGGCCAGCGCCTCGAACTCCCAATTGGTGACCACGTCCGGGCTGTCCTTGTAGTGGTACTGGGTCAGCTCGCTGGGGTCGTAGGGTTTGTACCCGGTGGCCTGGACGATGGCGCCGAATTCCGCCTCGGTGGTGGCGCCCGACTCTTCCGCGATGGTCGCCTTGAAGCGGCCGGGGGCGCCGTCGGTGGAGGCCAGGGTGCTGTTGAGGTGAACGGTGATCCGGTCGTTGTTGTTGACCAGTTCGATCATGCCCTCGATGCCGGTATCCTGGGGCTCGGCGTAAGGCGCGCGACTTGGGATCGACTTGTACCAGTTGGCCGCGTTGCCGCCCAATGCGCCGCTCTTCTCGACGATGGTGACCGGATAACCGGCGGCGGAGGCCTCCAGCGCCGCGGTCATGCCGGTCACGCCACCACCCACGACCAGGATGTGCTTGTTCAACTCCTGCTCGCCGGACGGGGTCGGCTTGGTCATGAATCTGGCTTCGGCGCAGGCCATGCGGATGTAGTCGTCCGCCATCTCCTGGGTGGTCTCCCGGTTTTCGTCCGTATCCGGACGCACCCAGATCACGCCCTCGCGCAGGTTGGCGCGGGTCATGGCCACTTCGGTGAAGTTGAAGGCCTCCACCTTGGCGCGTCTTGAGCAAGCCGCGATCATGATGTGGGTCGCCCCGCCGCCGATCTCGTCCTGAATCATCTTCACGCCTTCGGCGTTGCACAGCATCTCGTGCTGCTTTACATCCTGCATCTTGCCATCGCGCTTGGCGGTGGTCTCCAGCTGGCCAGCGTCGAGACGCTCGCCGATACCGCAGCCGGTGCAGATAAATCCGACAAATTTCTTTTCTTCCGCCACTGGTTTAACCCTCCATACCGGCTACGCGATTGACGACCTGAACCGCGCGCAGCGCGGCGCCCGTGGCCTGCTGGGCGGCGCGGTTCACATCCAGGGCGTCGGAAGAACAGCCGGCCGCGAAGACGCCGCCGTTCTCCGGCGCGGGCTCGATGAAGCCCTCCTCGTTGACCACGATGTCGACCGGGAAGCTGCCCTTGTCCACGGACGGCTCCATGCCCACGGCCAGCACCACCAGATCGTGCTCATTGGCGTAGCGATTGTAGCCTTCGGTGTCCACGCCGTGGAGGATCGGGCTCTGGTTCTCCCTGTTCTCGACGATGGAGGCAACCTTCGACTTGGTGAAGGTAACGTTGGGGTTCTCCTTCACCTTCATGTAGAACTCTTCGAAGCGGTCGATGGCGCGGATGTCGATGTAGTAGATGGTCGACTTGCCTTCGTCGCCGTAGGCCTCCTGCACGAAATGGGTCTGCTTCAGGGTGGCCATGCAGCAGATGCGCGAGCAGTGCAGCAGGTGGTTCTGATCACGGGAGCCGGCGCATTGGATGAAGGCGACGTTCTTCGCCTCCTTGCCATCGGACGGACGCACGATCTTGCCGGCGGTAGGACCCTGGGGATCGGCCATGCGCTCGAATTCGACGTTGGTGATGACGTTGGCGAAACGATCGTAGCCATAGGGCTGGATCTTGTTGGCGTCATAAGGCTGCCAGCCGGTCGCCCAGATCACCGCACCGGCGTTGAACTTGATCTCCTCTTCCTGCATGTCGAGATCCACCGCGCCCACCTTGCAGGCCTCCTTGGCCTTGTCGGCGTCGGCGGTGCCGATGATGGCGGGGTCGATGACGTAACGCATCGGGTGGGCCATCTTGTGGGGCAGATAGGCGCCCTTGCGCTTGCTCAGGCCGGCCAGGCCGTAGTTGAATTCGTTGTCGAATTCCGCCTCGACCGCCTTTTCGCAGTCTCCGCAGCCGGTGCAGTTTTCGTTGACGTAACGGGGGGAGATCTTGACGGTAGCGGTATAGTTGCCCGCCTCGCCTTCCAGGTTGGTGACCTCGGCCATGGTGAGAATCGTCAGATTCGGGTTCATCTTCGCCCGACGCTGATTGATTTCGAGACCACAGGTTGGAAAACAGAGCTTGGGGAAATATTTATAGAGCTGAGTGACGCGACCGCCTACGAACGGGCGCTTCTCAACCAATACGACCTGCTTCCCGGTTTCGGCGGCTTCCAGAGCGGCGGTCATGCCGCTGATGCCTCCGCCAACCACCAGGATGGTCTGGTTGGTTGCGACTACTTCCGTCATGGATTGTCCTCCGTTGCGGAATGGTTGCTGGGCTAGCGCCGAAAACGCGCATTCGGCACTTGGAAAAATTCCGCACGAATCTGCGGATAACAAGCGAAATCTCAGGGACGGCTACGATACATGGCTTCAACGCCGGATGCGATAAAAAACCTTTGATCGCCGGATCGAAATTACCAATGTCGCGCCCTGCCCGAATCCGCGAAACGAAACATTGTACACCATAACGGGCCTCGGGCGGGGAGTTTTATCGGAATTCCTGACGGGTTCGGTTCACTCGAATCAGAAACCTTCTTGGCCCGTGGTCAAGCTCGAAGGCCATGTCCGCACCCACCTTTCTACGCCATTCATTGAGCGCTGGCCTTTAATCCGGCGATGGAAACCCAAGGGTGAGTGTCACACCGGCAGGATTCGCGCCGCTGGGACGCCAGCCGATCAGACGCCGGTGTCACGCAAAACCCGCCGCGGCCATCTTCAAGGTACGCAACTTGCAAGATGGTTCGTGCAGACCAAGCAAGGGAAAGCCAAGGGCGTTTCCCGATCCATGCCGAAAATATCAGGAGCCAGTGTAATGAGTGATATTAGTGACGTTATCGAGCAAACCGCACCGGAACACCCGCAACTGAACGTGGAGAGCCGCAAGTCGGAGGTGGAGGCCTGGGACGAGTCCCGCCAGCGCGCCGCCGCTCAGGAAGAGGGGATGGAATTGGGCGCGGACCATTGGCAGGTGCTGGATTTCCTTCGCACCCACTACATCGACAAGGGGATGCCGGCTAGCGGCCGGGAGTTGTTGATGGATCTGGAAGAGGCCTTCGACGGCAAGGGGGGCGGGTCCTGGCTCTACACCCTGTTCCCGCAGGGACCGGTGACCCAGGGTTCGCGCATCGCCGGCGTTCCGGTACCGCCCCACAGCAGCGACAAGTCCTTTGGCAGCTCGATGTAACTGGCTGTAACCACCGCGGTTACGCCAAGGCGTGCCGCGTACTCGGGACTGGCGGTCCAAAGCGGACCGCCAGTCCCGAGCACGGGCCTTATTCCGCACAGCAACCCACCGGAGGCATGCATGACCAGTCAAGACCACGTCCCCGATACCGACCGAAACATTATCGTCGCCTTGTATGACGACCCGAACAAGGCCGCCGACGCCCTGGAGCGGGTGATGAAGAAGGATTACCCCATGGATCGGGTCTCCCTGCTCGGGCCGGCTTCCAGCTCCGGCGATGATCCGATCGGGGTCTATTACGACACCGTGGGTAAAAAGATGAAGGGCTGGGGCGGCCTGGGGGCGCTGTGGGGCGGTCTGTGGGGGCTGCTCACCGGCGCCGCCGGCGTGTTCCTGCTACCCGGGGCCGGCGCGGTGATGGCGGCGGGTCCGGTGGCGGAGGCGCTGGTCGGCGCATCCGCCGGGGCCGGCCTGGGCGGCGGCATCATGGCCGGTGCCGGGGCCACCTCCCATATCGGCGTCGCCATTCATCGCATGGGCGTACCCGAGGAGAAGCTGGAGGAGATTCAACAGCGTATCGCCAACGGCGAGCATCTGCTGATGTTAATCACGGCCACGCACGAGGTCGAGGCATGGCGAGGGCTGCTCGATGAAGATTCCGCCGACTCCGTCGCCGTCTACCCCTATGTTGGCTTCCGCGACGCCATCAAGGATCGGCTCTGAGAAACGGTTCATTTGAACCACCGCCGGTTGATATCCCCCTATCGACTCCCCGGCGGCCATTTTCTGGGGCGATCAACCGCCCCGCGCCATGGGGCGACGTCAGGAATGTCGATGCGCCGTCTTTTCTTCCCACCACAACCAGTGATGACGACATGAACGAAACCGTGAAACTGTTAATGAGCAATGCCATTACCCACGACACCAGGCGCTTCGTCTTCGAGAAGCCGCCCGGCTTCGATTTCGAGCCGGGTCAGGGGGTGGAACTGAGCATCAATGAACCCCAATGGCGGGACAAGGGCCGCCCCTTTACCCCGACCTCCGGCGCCGACGACGGGGTACTGGAGTTCATGGTAAAGCGCTACCCCGGCGACGAGAGCGTAACCGAGCGGCTGCATGCCCTGAATCCCGGGGATGAGGTCGAAGTGGACGGCCCCTTCGGCAAGATCGCCTATCAAGGCCCCGGCGTCTTTATCGCCGCCGGCGCCGGCATCACCCCGTTTATCGCCATTTTTCGGCAACTCGCCGCCCACGATCCCCAGGCGCTGGAGCAGCAGCGGCTGATCTTCTCCAACCACTACCGCCGCGACCTGATTTGCGGCGAGGAGCTGATGGCCTATCTGGCGAATCGCGCCTTCTTTACCTTCACCCGGGAAAGCGGCGACAAGGACACCCTTGATGAACGCATCGACCTGCCCCTGATTCAGCGGGTCGCCGATAGCCGCGACCAGGAATTCTACCTGTGCGGACCCGATGCCTTTGTAAAGGAGCTGAAAAAAGGACTCATCGAGTGGGGCGTCGAAGAGGGTAGAATCGTCCACGAAGGGTGATCGAGTATCTCGACGAAGCGGTCCCGAGGGCAATAGCCGGGAGGCGGATATTCCCGACGATGAGGCGCCGCGGCGATTGCCGGCCCCCCAACCTGGAACGCGCCAATCCGGAGGCCGGACTTTACTGTGAAACATCGCGCAGCGATTCCTTATTCCCCTTCTCCCTCTGGGAGAGGGCCGGGGTGAGGGAACGATCACGGCGTTGCGCCACCTATGTTTCATCATCCGGGGTGGCGCAACGCCATGATCGTTAGTCCGGCATCGGCGAAGTTGTCGTATTCATCGATGAACAGGTAGAGGCGATGGCCGCTCTCGTCGATGGCAGCCAACAAGGATCGAAATGATGCCAGGGCATCGTCCTCGTTGATTAACACCTCGCACCCGCTTGGGCGGAATATTCCCCGCCTCGGCAGCCAGGGTAGCGGCGTCGAAGGCTACGGCATTCGCGAAGGGCCTGCGGTAATCGGGCGCCTTCATCGTAAGCCGCGGGAGACAAAACCCGTTTCGCTTATTTTGGCGAAGCTTTACGGGAACTCCCGTCGAGGCGGGCACTCTGATTGCCCTTGGCCCTTCTTCAGGGGGTCTCCGCCGTCAAGAGACCCGCCCCCTCATGCCGGGTCGCCCCGGACTCGACGAGCCAGGAGGAGAGCCGTGCCGGGGATGCCCCATGGCCGGCATACCCGCCCCCGGCGCGGGCCTCGCGTGGGGTGTAGCCGTAATATTCCCGGAACGCCCGGGAGAAATGGGAGTCGCTGCGAAAACCGCAGGCGTAGCCGATGTCGCTCACCGAACGTAGGGCGTTGGCGGGGGCGAGCAGCTGGCGATGGGCGAGACGCAGGCGCGCCTGGACGATAAAACGACGCACCCCGCCCTCGGCTTGATAGAGGCGGTAGAGGTAGGATCGCGAGATGTTGAGCGCGGCGGCGATGGAGTCGGGGGTCAGCGTCGGATCTTGCAGGTGTTGGGTGATATGCCGCTGAACCTTGCGTCGCATGACCTGAGGTAACGCCCCCAACACCTCGCCATCGCCGCGATGGGCGATATCCGAGAGTAGCGCCCCGACGAGCGCGGCGCTGCCCTCGGTTACCGCCGCCGCCTCGCTCAAGCGGGTCGAAGGGAGGACGCGATGCAGGGTGCGCAGATGCTCCCCCAGGATACGCCCCAGCGCGCCCTGACCGGACAGGCGCGCACCGTGGGCCAAGGCGGCATCGGTATGCCCCTCCAGCGCATGGCGGGGCAACACCAAGGAGAGGGTGGTCGAGTCGCCGGCGCGGGTGTGCAGCGGTCGACTCAGATCGAAGATGCAGACATCGCCGGCCGCGACCGCTATCTCAAGTCCATCGGCCTCCCCTTCGAACCCGCCCCGGGTGTACAACTGGACCAGGCAATGGTCGAGGTCATCCGCGCCAATACGCGCATGGGAACGACGAAACCGCAGGGCGCTGAACGACGTGCTGCCGGCCACCATCTCCCCGGCCAGACAGCCATCGATGGCGCCCTCCAGGCACCGCCGCTCGTCCCGGTTCGCCTCTAGCTCGAACAGTGTACCCAGTTCCGCCGCGAGCGCCTCAAAACGCAGGGACGGCGGCAAATGATCGGTGCGAAGTTGCAAACGCGGCAGCCGCGGATCATCGTCCCGCAGGCCCTGGCTCTCCCTTTCTACGCCCATAACACCCCTCGGCTCATCACGCTCCTCACAACCACAACCGCTCACACCCCGATCGTTTTGCGCCCTCCCCTTCTCGGCAGGGGTGGCGGGTTGCAGCGGTATGTAAAGGGTTACTAAAAACCATCCATTGTTAGCCTTATTATAGAATATTTGCATGGGCGCCCCCTACCCGAGGGCGGAATGAAGCGTGATCCAATCCGCATTTTCGCGCATTGAGACAGAGAGGCAAGATCGAGTAGACGGGGAGTCAAAAGTCGCCGCTTGAAATCCCCTAGAATCCCACCCTTCGATTTGCCCCAGCCCCATGGATCGAGGCAACCCGGTTTAGGCCAACCCACAAGCATATTCGGCGACCAACCCATGAAAAACCACGGCATGAATATCAATAGCGCAGCGAGCCCGCGACTCAACCCCCTCGCCCTGGCGATCCTCGCCACCTTGGCGACACCCGTCTCCGCCAGCCTGCCGCAACTCACGCCGCAGCCCGCCTCGTCCAGCGGCTTCCATGCGGCTAACGAATCCGCTCGCCACCAGGCGGCGGCCAGCGCGCTCTATGTCCTCGATGGCGGCGTCGCGCCCCTTGGCGGGCTGCGCCGCGCCCTGCCCCCGGGTTCCACGGTCATCGAGCTCTCGCCCCACGAATCGGGGGTCGCGCGCATCGGCGAGGCCTTGCAGGCGCATCCCGGGGTTGCGGCGCTGCACCTGATCTCCCACGGCGGCCCCGGCTATCTGCGGCTTGGCGGCGACATCGTCAGCCCTGAGACCCTCGACCACTACGCCGATGCGCTGGCCCAGTGGCGTCTCAGCCTGCACGCCGACGCCGAACTCCTGCTATACGGCTGCGAGGTGGCGGCCAACGAAGAGGGGCGGGGGCTGGTGCGACGCATCGCCGAACTGACCGGGGCCGATGTGGGCGCATCCGACGACAACACCGGCAACCCCGCGGTCGGCGGCGACTGGCAACTGGAGTACGCCTCCGGCGAGCTCCAAAGCGACATCCTCAATGCCCCGGAATATACCGGCCTGCTCGCCGACATCACGGTCACCAGCCTCTCCGACGAGATCATCGAAGATGAGCAATGCACGCTGCGCGAGGCGATCGAGGCCGCCGAACTCGATGCCCCCTATCACGGTTGCCCGGCGGGGAATGGCGAGGACACCATCCGTTTCTCGGTCGCCGGCGCCCTCACCCTGAACTCCGCGCTTCCTTCCGTCTTCGAGCCGCTGCACATCGATGGCGACGTAGAGGGTAATGGCAGCGTCGGCGTCACCCTCGACGGGGCCGACAACTCCCCTATCCTGAATGTCTACGAAACCGCCCTGACGCTCTCGCACTTGCATCTCACCCGCGCCTCCGGCCGCGCGTTAACAGGTTACTATAGCACATTAACCATCAACGACTCGCACTTCTCCCATAACACCACCTCCGACTACGGCGGGGCGATCTCCAACGAGTACGGAAATACCTACGTCAACAACAGCCGCTTCACCGCCAACAGTGTCGCCGGAAGCGATTTTCCCAGCGGTGGCGCGATTGCCCAGAGCTACGGATCACTCTCTGTTTCCAATAGTGAATTTATCGACAACCACGCCCGTGGAAGCGGTACCTTTGAAGAGGTAACCGGTGGCGCGATCAGCTGCCGGGGATGCAGCAACACCTTGCAAGATGTTCGCTTGTACGAAAATCATGCGGTCAGCCTGTACGATACCGCTCACGGAGGGGGCCTCTATCAACATTATGGCTCGTTGACCATTAGCGGTGATAGCGTCTTCTCCGGCAACATCAGCCGCGGCGGAGCCATAGCGATCGGAGGGGCGATCTACCTCGCGGAGGCATCGGCGCGCATCGACGGCGCGCTTTTCGAATATAATCGTGCCTATGGCAGTATTGCCAAAGGGGGCGCCATAGGCAACTATTACGATAATTACAATTACGTCGAGGAACGCGCCTACCGCGCATCGCCAACCGTCCCCCGTACTCTCGCCACAACCGGCAACACCCTGCTTGATGGGACGCTTGACGATCTCGAAAATGTTCGCCAGGCGCGGGCCGCCGCGACGACGCCCGTCCTCTCAATGGTCGGCACGCGCTTTTATCAAAACGGCTTGCAGGCGCTGGGAGACACGGCCTATGGCGGCGCCATCTTCAACGATGGCGGCACCCTGATCATGACAGGGAGCGCCCTTGAGCAAAACCGGATCTTCGACGAAACCAGGGCGTCCCGGGGCTACGGCGGGGCCATTTTCAACACCGGCGGTGGTTTCGCGCGGATCATCGACTCGACCTTGGTCGCAAACAGGGCGCGAAGCGGCGGCGCGCTCTTCAATCAGCAGGCCCTCGCGTTACTTAGCGGCGCGAGCGTGAAAAACAATCAGGCCTATCTTGGCGGCGGCATGGTCAACAGCGGCGTCGATCTGCACAGCTACAACCAGCGCGAAGACGGCGGCGCCCTTGAACGCAAGAGCGACGGGGGCGATCGCCAACTATCTCCAGGCCTCTACGCCATCGACCTGGAGAACAGCAGCGTCAGCGGCAATAGCGCCGTTCTCGGCGGCGGCGTCGCCAACCTGCTCAGCGGCGCCATGATGATAAAGAGATCCATATTGAGCAACAACTACGCCTACTATGGCGGCGGCGGCATGCTCGGTTTTCGCGGCATTACCATGTTCACCAACAGCACCCTGTCGGCGAACACAACCTCGCCGGCGGGCACCGGCAGCGCCCTGCTGGCGACCGACATCAACCTGCTCCAACTCCGCGAGGAGCGGCGGACGGACGAAACCCCGCGCCAGCCCCTTGCCGCAACCGACGAGTCAGCGACGTCAGCGTTGTTGCAAGCGGCAAAAGAGGATGCCACCAAACGAGAACCACTGCCCT
>JAABSM010000104.1 GCA_011390365.1 Gammaproteobacteria bacterium | reverse complement strand
CACGGTAGTATCCTCCTGCATCCTCTTCTGTGGTCTCTGTGCCTCCGTGTCTGAACGGACGAATCTCGGATGATGCCTTGCCTCGTCTGGACTAGCGCAGTACCCGCCAAGTGATCATAAACAATTCTTAATACGTGCTATCTATTTTTACATCAATAGTGTTATTGCTTATTTAGCGGGTGCTGCGCTAGAAGGGCGGGGCGTCGAAGGTAGAGGTGCGCTGCAGCGCCGCCGCGCCCGCCGCGCCCGCCCCGTTTTCCGCAGTCATGCCGAAGGTGGTGGCGGCCCAGTCCGCCTGGGGCCCGATCAGTTGCAGGGTCGCTTCGCCGCTGCCGGGCAGGAAGCTATCCGCGCCGCAGGGGCTGCAATCCACCACCAGCGGGAATCGGGAGGAGGCGGTGGAGAAGCTGACCGGGTTGTCGATAAAGCCGTAGAAGGTGTGTCCGCTGCCATCGAAGGCGACCGCGACGGAGTAGTCGTCGATCTCGCGAGTGGCGAAGTTGATCGCCGCATAGGGGGTGTTGTTCAGATAACTTCCGCTATTTCCGTTTTCATCGGTGGGCGTGGTGGCGCCGAAGAAGTCGTAGTAGGCGTAGAAGGAGAGGGCATCCAGGTCCGCCTCCGAGGTCGGGGCCTCGGTATAGGTGTAGTGCAGTGCGCCGACGGATGTGCCGCCGCCGGACCCGTCGCTGACGCTCCAGGGTTGATTCCAGGATCCCCAGGAGAATTCCTGGCCGGTAGTGCTGACGGCCGCGGCATCCTGTAGCTGTGCCGAACGGGCGTCGAGTTCGCAACTAGGCCCGCAGTCGCCGTATCCGCTCGCCGAGGAGGCGAAAAGTGGACGCGCAATGGAGCTGCCATCCGTATTCTCATATAGCAGGATGGTATCCTCCCCCTGTTGTAGCGGTTCGACAATGCGCCCCGGATCGCCGCCATCCTTGGTGTAGAGGCCTGCAAATGCGGCGAGCGCGCCGGTCGCGGCCTCAGGGTACTCCGGTTCGGTCGGCGTAGGTGTCACCGGCTCGCCGGTGTTGGCCATGATGTAGCTGCCGAGGGCGCTTTCATGCCCGCCATAGGCGTGTAGCTCATAGCTGCCGAAGGCGTAATCGGCGTTTTCGCCGACGAAGGCGGCGTTGGCGTGACCGAAGCCGCCGATGTTCTCGGAGCAGCCGGTGCAGCTGACTTCGAGATAGAAGCCGTTGCCGTTGCCAAAGCCGGTCGCGGAGAGCAGTTGTCCGACCAGCTCCAGTTCCCGCTCGCTGAAGGAGACGGCGATCTGGAAATCGCTAATGGTGCGACTGCCGAAATCGACGGTCATGTAGCTGCGCTCGCTCAATAATACCCCTTCACCGCCCCACTCATCGGTGGGCGTGGTGGCGACATTGGCGACCGGGGCAAAGGAGGCGATCACCGCGTTCGAGGCCAGGGCCTCCAGTTGCAGTGAGGTGGTCAGCACCTCCGGCGTAGCCATGGCGACATGCCAGTCGCCGTAGGGTTCGCCGCCGTTGACCGTCCAATCATGCACCCAGCGACCGTAATGGATGCCCATGAAGGCGCCGCTGTCGACCAGCGAGGTTCCGCTCTCGAAGAGGCACTGGTCGCCGCCGCAATAGGCGGATGGGATCTGAATGCCAAGTACCTTGTAGTAGGTCGAGGCGCGGGTGAGGTCGCTGATGGAGCTCTCGACGGTGATCTGGTGGCCGCTGATGCCCTGGGTCGCGGTTTCGGCGAACCAGTGGCTGACGTCGCCGGTATCCGCGGGCAGCACCGTCTTGGCGGCGAATGCCGCAACCGCGCCATCCGGTGCGGGACCGACGCTGGGTTCCGGGGTTGGGGTCGGGTTTGGTGTTGGTTTTGGTGTTGGGGTCGGTGTGGGTGTGGGTGTGGGTGTAGGGCCCGGATCGACGGGATGATGATCGTGCTCATCCAGATTGTCGCTCTCCACATAGGGGGCGAGGGATGTGACCAGTTCCGATACCTGGATATCGGCCAGCTCCTGAAGCGTGCCGGGGATACGGGTCGGCAGGCCGAGCTCTTGCGCCTTCCTGAGGACCGTGATCATGGGCTGATAGCCGTCAAAGATGAAGACCGGCGGGGCGAGCAGTTCGGTGGCGAGGGTGTCGATATCGGGCACATAGAAGTAACGGTCGTTGCCGAAGACCGCTTCGCCGGCATTGTTGGCGACGCCTACCGCGCCGTCGAGCACGCCGCCGTAGAGTCCCTCATCGATACCCGCGTCACAGGCGTTGTCCATGCAGATCCGCAGGCCGTAGTGGGTGCCGCGAATGCCGACCGTGGCGACCGGGGTGCGTACCTGATAATTCTCCTGGTTGGCGCGGCCGATGGCGCCGGTGATGGTGCGCAGGCCGCCCTTCACCAGCTCCAGCACCGCCTCTTCGGATCCGTCCGCTT
Source organism: Gammaproteobacteria bacterium (assembly GCA_011390365.1). GTDB lineage: Bacteria > Pseudomonadota > Gammaproteobacteria > Chromatiales > Chromatiaceae > SLIM01. The sequence continues at coordinate 12,082 of JAABSM010000104.1, read as the reverse complement.
CACCCACGAAGCGGTAGCTCTCCAGCTTGAGCTCGGAGTCGGGTCGCAACGAGACCAGTGCCCCGTCGATGAAGCGCAGCTGGGCGAAGGCGTTGGCGGCGACCATCAGGGTGTCGCCGGTATAGACCTCGGCGCGGCGCCGTAGACGCCGTTCGGCGCCGGCGTCGTCAACCGCGACCACCTTGCCGGTGACCGCGATCATGTGCCCAACCGAGGTCGCCGCGGCGAAGGCGGGGGCGGGGGAAAGAAGCAACAGGGTTGCCACTGAAACGATCATCAAGCGCAGGGTGTTTTTCATGGCGCACCTCAGAATTCATGGCGAAAGGTAAGGCCGAAACGGGTCCCGTCGTACTCGTGGATATCGATGGTCGAGTCGTTGCGGACGTGGGAGACCTCGGCGCGTAGCGACCAGTCTTCGCGAAACAGCCAGGTCGCGCCCAGTTCCAGCTTGGCGTACTTGTCTTCCCGTTCGGTCCGGAACAAGGGGTCTTGCTTGAGATAGTCGCTGATTCGGTAGTGGGCCACCAGATCGGCGCTGAGGTCGGGGCGAAGAGTGACCTGCACCCCGAGCCTGCCGCCGACCATCTCCCGATCCACCAGGATCTCGGCGTCGGCGGCGTCCCGTTCGGCGAACTCCTTGCCCAGATAGAGGGCGCCGAACACCACCGGTCGAACCTTGCCGGAGTAGGCATGCAGCCCGCCAATGCCGGCCAGCCATTGACGGGAGTCGCGATAGGGGTTCGCGGGAAAGTCGAGCTCCACCCCCTGCACGAAGGCGTTGGCCATGGTGGCGGCGTTGTAGGCGTAACGCCACTCGCCGGTGACGCCGACGAGATCCCGGTATTCGTCGCCGCCAACCCAGTATTTCTGCCCCTGCAACTTCAGATTGAAATGGTTCTTGCCTTGAAGCAGGGCGATGCCGAGGTTGCCGTCGAGGGAGGAGCGGTCGAAATCATCCTCATCCCAATTCGCCTGATGGTGGGCGCTGGCGCCGGCGCTGGCCATCAGCCCCGGCTTGAGAGGGTGGGTGATGTTGGCGCCGGCGGTGATGTCGAAAAAGCCGTCGTCCACCGAGAGGGAGTTGGGATCGATCCCCGCGAAGCCGGGAATGAGGGTCACGGACCGCACGTCGTCGGGGGCGCTGTTGACGTTGTCGTCGAAGCCTCCGCCAAACTCGATATAGGCGCTGGAGGTGGTGCGATAACGCCCCTCGCGCAGGCGAATCCGATCAAGATAGCGCTGGATGTTGTCCCGCACCTGTTCGGGAGGATCCGCCGCCAGTACCCGCTCGAACTCCCGTCGCGCCGGTTGGTACTGTTCCAGCAGATAGTAGCCCCGCGCCAACTCCAGACGCGCGCGCGGGTTATCCGGTTGGTGCTGGAGGACCCGCTCCATGGCGAAGACCGCCGCGCCCGGATTACCGGACTCCAGCACCGCCAGGCCGTAGGCGAAATCGAAATCCGGATCGCCCTCCATCTCGCTGATATGTCCCCGAGCCAACTCCAGGGCCTGGCGAATCTCGCCATTGCGGGTGAAATCGAGGATCCGGTCGGAGACCTCCGATGCCGCCGCCGGCCCGCCCAGAGCCAACCCGATCGCCGCCGCCAGGACGGTCACTTCGCGAAAACGATTGATCATGGGTGTTTCCCTGTGTCGTAGTTGGAATGGTCCCTCATCACGGGGGCGCCTAATGGTTAAGTTAGTCCATGATTCCACCCTCGGCAAGGTATGATCTTATTCGCAAATTACGAGGTTTGCGGGATGCCTTAAATTTACCAAAAAGAGCCTTGTCAACGACAAATCACATTGTGAAAATCGGGGGATCCATGCCCTCGTAACCATTATCCGAATATCGGTTTCTCGGAAAGGCTTCAATGCAGTATTTCGCCAATCCAGACCTGCCAATGCAGGCCGGTTAACCCAGGGGAACGTAATGAACTGTTTCATCTGTCCGCACCGCAAGGGAGGCGAGGTGCGTGACTGCAACGGATACAGGGAGAGAGACGAGGAGTGTCTTCAACCCGGATGGGAGTGCCAGTCCTCCAAGGACTGGCACTCCTGGAGCCAAATTCATTCGTCGCTCTGGGTCGAGACGTCTATGCCCATGGCCGTGGCCCGCTTGCGCCACAGGCGACGGGCAAGTTGTCGCATGTCCGGCTCTCGGTCCGCCTCGTCGATGATCTCCACCCCCAATAGCGTTTCCAGCAAATCTTCCAGGGTGATCAATCCCGACATGCCGCCGAAGCGATCCACCGCCAGCATGATGTGGGCGCGCTTGGCCAGGAACTCGTCGAAGGCCTGGGACAGGGATGAGTTGCGATCGACCAGCGGGATGTCACGGCGATAGGTGGGCAGGGGCGTCTCGGTATTGCCCCGCGCCCGCGCCAGCAACAGGTCATCCTTGAGCACGAAACCGATCACCTGATCCGTGTGTTGGTGATACAGCGGGATGCGGGAGAAACGCAGGTCGCCGTACTCTTCGAAGAAATCCGCCACGGTCAGCGAGTCCGGCACCGAGAAGACCACCGGCCGCGGCGTCATCACATCCTTCACCCGGGTCTGGCGCAGCAGCAGCAGATTGCCGATGATCCGCGACTCATGCTCTTCCAGCTTCCCCTCCTGGGCGCCAATCTGCGCCATCGCCGCGAATTCGCTGCGATTGAAGCCGTGCAGCTCCTCGCCGCCAGATAGCAGGCGGGTGATACGCTCGGAGAGGACCACGAAAGGGTACATTAGCACGATCAGCACCCGAAGAAAGCGGGCGATCAACGGCGCGAGTTGCCGCCAGTAGTGGGCGCCCAGACTCTTGGGGATGATCTCCGAAAAGATCAGGATCAACAGCGTGAGAATCGCCGAGGCGACCCCCACATAGGCGCTGCCGAACACCGCCGCCGCCTGCGCCCCGGCCCCCGCCGCGCCAACGGTGTGGGCGATGGTGTTGAGGGTAAGGATCGCCGCCAGCGAGTTGTTGATGTTCGTCCTGAGCTTGCGCAACAACTTCCCCGCCGGATTGCCCTCCTGCTCCAGGATGGCGATATAGGGGCTGGTTACGCTCAGAATCACCGCCTCGGCGACGGAACATATGAAAGAGAAGCCCAGGGCAGCGGCGATGTAGATGATCAGTAATGTCATGAATGGGCCTTGCGGTAGCTGTTGTAGAGGGGCGCTGTCGGGCGGCCCTTTGTGTTTCTAAATAATGGGACCATTGTATAGGGATCGTGCGGGGGAGGGTAGGAAGGTTGTTGCGAATCTTTGGGTTGATTCAGCACTCTCGCTGCATGAATTCCAGATACTCGTCGAGGTCGGCATAACTGTCGAACATTTTGGAGAGAGCTGGAAGGAGTCGTCCATGCAAGTTCCGAGCACCACAATCGTCGCCGTAATCACCGGCAGTGTCTGGACCGGCGGTAAAAGCGCGCCGCGCGAACTGTTGGTCAAGGATGGTCTCGTCAGACCAGTCTGGTTTACCACCGGCCGCAAGATCACCGACGCCGACTACAGGCAGATCTCCTCCACGAAGTATCACATGATGCTTGCGGAAGAGGGGGTTTTGGCGCACATGCGATACGGTGGCGACGATTTTGGCATCCTGAAACAGGATTTTATCGATGCAGTCGATCAGTCGGAACGCTATCGGCTACGGCTTGGTGATTTGGGATGCTGATGTGTTGGCTGGAGGCGCCGTCATTCTCCGGCCATAGCCTGCCCCTGCGAAGGCAGGGGGAAGGCCGGAATCCAGCGTCATGGAAGGTCTCCTTGCCGCTGGATGCCGCACTTCCAGAGGTGTGTTGCCAAGGAGACCTTGGGAAAGAGGGGGGCTACTCGGCAACAAACTCGAATCCCCGGTACCAGGCCTCTGCGTGCTTGCCGCTATTGTCGGTATCCGTCATCAGGGCGATGCCGTTGATGGCATCAACCTCGATGCCAAACAGCTGTCTGAAATCTTCGCGAATGTCGCGCGCTTCCTGGCGCCACTCGCCTGCTTGCTCATCGCCGGAGCGCAGTGCGATCATCCGGGCGTTTTCGGTATAGGCATTGGTCCACCGGCTACCCTTGGTTTGGCTGCTCGACCAGACATAGTTCACCGCTTTGGTGCTCCAGCCAAAGAGCCCCTGTTTCAACACCACATAGACTCTGGCCGGGTAATCATCCCCCGCTTTGGTCTGTTCCTCAATGTTGCCAAGTGTATTGGAGATGCGCCAGTGCCATCGCAGGATCGGGGTTTTGGTGAGATCGATGTCACGCTGGAGATAGAGAGCTGAAGCGCCGTTTTTGCTATTGGCTTGAATGATCTTCTCGCCATCTTCTTGCCGATTCTGGTAGTGGGTTTTGCCTTTGAAAATGTGTTCTTGCCACTGGGTTATATCCATCGGTAGGGGGGTGTTGTCGGCGGACGGAGTGGAGGAGAAAGAGACGAGCAGGAGCAACAGGGGCAATAGTGGGGCAAATGGGTACATGGGGTTGGGTGCTCCGGTTATCGAAGTTGCGGCCAGGTCCCGCTTTGCGTCATCGGTAAGGAGTGCTGGTTCCCAAGCGCCAGATCCTGGCTGCTCCAGCTACCGGGGATGGAAGGCAAGCTGGAGCTTGCAAGACGCGCGTTCCCCAAGGAGACCTAGGGAACGCGCGAATGGTGCTTCTGGTGGCATCGCGCGCTCCTTGCCGACTCGCGGTTTGAGGAGTGGCACCCCTCGAAGGACCGCCACTCCTGGTCCGCGGATTTTAGCAGAGTGTTCTCATCCAGTCCGCACCCAATGTCATTAATTTAAGCGACACGCCAGGTTCCCGCCCTTGATGCGCCTTACTCCGGGGTAGCCCGGAAATCGCTGGGCCGGCATAGGATGTGCCGAATAAAAAGCGTTATCGTTCTGTCGACGGCACATCCTATGCGGAACCAAAAACGGTCGGCGCACCCACGAAATGAGGCGCATCATTCCCGGAGAGTGCCATGGTGGCTTAAGTTAATGATATTGAGTCCGCACCGTCGGGACTCGGCGCGGCAAATCAGTGGATCCGGTTTGGTATTCTCTGAATCGCCGACCTTCGCGTTGGTTGTCGCTTCAATTCAGGGCCTGTACCGGTCTGAGGTGTTCGCCCATCCACTGTTCCAGTCGCCACTCCAGCGGGCGGGGGGAGGGCGGTTGTACGCTGTGACGGAGTAGCTGGTTGCGGTTGGTCGTCAGTTCCTGGTGTCTGGCGAGGGCGGCCTCGATGGCGCTGAGCAGTTTGCCGAGTACCAGCGGCTTGGCGAGAAAGCGGTAGATCTGCCCCTGATTGATCAGCTCCACCAGCTGCCGATTGTCCCGGAAGCGGGTGGCGACCAGGGTCAGCAGGTCGGGCCTGAGCCGCTTGAGGGTCTTGATGAAGGGGGCCAGGTCATGGTCGCCGAGGCGGACGTCGCAGATGAGGATGTTCGCCGGGCCGATGTTCAGATGCTCCAGGGCCTCTTCGAGGTTGCTGCTCCAGGCGACTGGGCAGGCCTCGCCGATGCGTCGCCTGACACCGACGCGTATGAAGTCGTAGACCGTTTCGTCGTCGTCCAGAACCAGGATTCCCGGCTGGTGCGCGGGCGGGGCTTGCGAGGGGTGGGCGGCGATCTGGCGACTGGCGTGGGCGGCGAAGGCGGCCTCTTCCACGGTTTGCAGCAGTTTGCGTTGGTCCCAGGGTTTTTCGAGGTAGCGAAACACCTCCCCCTGATTGATGGAGTCGATGGTGGCCCGTTGGTCGGCGTAGCCGGTCAGCAGGATGCGCATGGCGTGGGGTGAGTGGCGGCGCGCCTCTTCGAGCAGTTGCGTGCCGCTCATGCCGGGCATGCGCTGATCGCTGATGATGACATCGATGGGGTGGCGGCGCAGATGCTCCAGGGCGAGGCGGGGGTCGCTGATGGCGACTACCTCAAAGCGGCGGCATAGCAAACTCTCCAGGGATCGCAACAGCTGGGGATCGTCGTCCACCAGCAGGACCTTTGGGGTGAAGTCGAGGGGGGAGGCTGGCATGGGGGGGCTCCTGGGTCAGTGTTTGCCGTGTTCGCGGCGTTCCACGAAGAGGTTGTTGCCGGGCTGTTTCTTGGCCTGCTTCTTGGCCTCCGCAGCCATCGCCGCGACACAGTGGTGGGTGGCGCAGTTCCGGGGGCTTACCGCGCCGATGGAGAGGCTGAGGAGGGGAAAGAAGAGTTCCCGTCCCTGGCGGTCGCAGGCGATCAGGCCGCCGCGCTTGCGGTCCACCTCGTTGTAAAAATCGGGGACGCGGGCGGCGAAGGCCTCCAGCAGGCGTTCGCAGCGGGCCTGCCAGTCTTGGGCGCGGAACAGCAGGATGAAATCATCGCCGCCGATATGGCCGACGAAGTCCTGTTCCGGGTCGGTCGCCTCCACCGCCAGTTGCGCCACCAGGCGGATCGCCTCATCCCCCTTTTCATAGCCGTAGCAGTCGTTGTAGGGCTTGAAGTTGTCGAGGTCGATGTAGCAGACGGTAAACGGCTGCCCCTCCTTGAGCAGATTGCTGATCGCGCTTTCAATGGGGACGTTGCCGGGCAGACCGCTGAGCGGGTTGGCGTGCACCGCGTCGCGAAGCTGCATCTCGGTGATGCGCTTGAGCACGTCCACCACCTTGCCCATGCCGAGGTATATCCCGTTGCGGGTGATCACGAAGTCCTGGTTATCCTGGGCCTGGCCGCGTTCGACGATGAGGCGGCTGACCTCGTGAATGGAGGCGGAGGACTCCACCACCAGCGGGTTCTGGTCCATGAAGTTGAGGATCGGGGTCTTGCCGAACAGGTCGCGACCGTATGGGGTAAGAAAGATGTCCGCCAGATGTTCGCGGCGGATGATGCCCACCGGTTCCCGCTGGTAGGTGACCGGCATGGATTGCAGGGTCGGGTTCTGCACGAACTGTTGCAGCACGTCACCGGTCTTGTCGGTGGGCTCCACATGGGCCACCGCCCGGGCGAGTCCGCCCATTCGTTCCACCTCTTCGCCATAGAACTTGCGATAGCCGCCGTTGGCGGGAAAGAATAGGCTCTTGGGGATCTCCATCGGTGGATAGTGGCTGGGACGGGAGAAGAAATTCCCCTGGGCGTAGTCGATTCCCAGGTGCCGCAGGGTGTAGTAGGCCTCGGCGGTCTCCACCCCTTCGGCGATCAGCGGGCAGTGGGACTGGACGATGGCCGCCAGCCGTTCGATGAAGCGCTGCTTGTCGAGACTCTCCTGGATATCGGCGGTAAAGTGGCGGCCAATGTGGACGAAGTCCGGCGCGGAGTCCCGCAATCGCCCCTCCTCCATGGCCATCACCGCCAGCTCATCGAGGGAGATGCGAAAACCCAGTTCGCGACAGTGTCCCATCGCCTCCGCCACCACGCCCCAATCGCCGCTGCCCGGGGTGATGTTCATGTGCACCACCAGGCGCTGGCCATCCAGACCATGTTTCTCCAGGCGCTTGCCGAGACGCGCGCCGGAGGCCCCCAGCAGGTAGCTGGGCGGGAAGTTCTTGAACAACAGCCCCGGCAGCTCGAAGCGAACGAAGCCATCGATGGCGGCCTTGGTGTAGGACTTTTCCAGCTGGAATTGCTTGCCGCTCATGCGCGCCGCGGTGAGCAGGCCGGTGGGGGAGTGCAACACCGACTCGGGCGGGCCGCGCAGGAAGGTACGGTAGCCGGCGATACGATATTCGTCCAGGGACAACACGGGCTGATACAGGGGCAGGATGCGCCCCTGACTGATGATCCGCCCGAACTCCTGGAAGATCTTTTCCACGTGATTACCCGCCAAGCAAGCGTTGACATCCCAAGCAAAAAATGACACATGGAACGGCAACTTGTCGCCGCGGCGTTATCCGCCGCCGCCAGATCCATGACCCCAGCATAGCGGTCGATCATGACAAAGCGGTGAATTACCGCGCGGAAAACCCTCGCCCGCTTGCAATCCGCCACCCCAGCCCATAGCTAGAAACCAGCGCCGCAAGGCGGTAACCGTTCCTACCAAGTCTCTCATGGCAGTCAGGAGAATCCCCATGTCCGATCAAGTCGAAATCCCCCAAAAGGGTCCCTACGCCGTCCCCGTCGAGGCGGGCAAGAGCTACTACTGGTGCTCCTGCGGTCGCTCCGCCAACCAGCCCTTCTGCGACGGCTCCCACAAGGGCACCTCCTTTCAGCCGGTCAAGTTCGTCGCCGAAAAGAGCGAAAACGCCTACTTCTGCGGCTGCAAGCATTCCGAGCACCCGGTGATGTGCGACGGCTCCCACCGTAACGTGAGATGATCGGGGCGAGAGGATTGCAGTGAGGGGTGGTTTGCGGTAAACAGTCATGATGGGCAAGAAACGCAAACTCCTGAAACGGGCCGAGCGCCTGCTGGATCGCCTGGAACGGGCCTTTCAAAGTGACTTCGAGGAACCGGACTGGTCCGCCGCGGCGTTTCGCTGGAACGACGAACGCGGGCTGGCGCCCATTCGCCGGATTCAGTCGGTACTCCCCGAACAACTCCTCTGCATCGAACGGCAGAAGGCGGAGGTGCTGGGCAATACCCGGCGCTTCGTCGAGGGGCGGCCCGCCAACAACGGGCTGCTCTGGGGGCCTCGGGGTACCGGCAAGTCGACGTTGGTAAAGGCGGTGTTCAACGCCTTCAAGGACCAGGGCCTGCGCCTGATCGAGGTGGATAAAGGCGACCTGATGCGGCTGCCGGATATCGCCGAGCGGATCCAGGATCGCCCGGAGCGCTTCCTGCTTTACTGCGACGACCTCTCCTTCGATGCCCACGAACCCGGTTACAAGGCCCTCAAGGCGGCGCTGGACGGCTCCATCGCCGCGCTGCCCGACAACCTGCTGCTCTACGCCACCTCCAATCGGCGTCATCTATTGCCCGAGTTTCACCATGAAAACCAGCAGGCGCAAATCATCGATGGCGAACTCCATCAGGGCGAGAGCGTGGAGGAGAAGATCTCCCTCTCCGAACGCTTCGGCCTGTGGGTCGCCTTTCACCCGTTCGATCAGCAGGAGTACCTTGTCATCGCGGGATATTGGCTCGCCCATTTTGGCTTGAACCAGTCGGAAATCGGCGACGCCCGCGCGGCGGCGCTGCGCTGGGCCCTGCGTCGCGGTTCCCGCAGCGGGCGGGTGGCATGGCAGTTCGCCCGAGACTGGGCGGGAAGAGAACAAGGAGAGCGACGATGAGAAGGGGTTTATCGATAAAATTGATGGCGCTAACGCTGGCGGCGCTGGTCGTCGGCTGTTCAGAACCGGGTCGCCCCTCCGTCGAGCTCTATCTCGCGGTCGATCGCGGCGATATCAACCAGATCGAACGGCATATCTACTGGGGAACCGACATCAACGCCATCAACCCCGACGGCAAGACCCCCCTCCACGTCGCCGCCCGCCAGGGCCAGACGGCGATAGTGAAAATGCTGCTGAACAACGGCGCCAGACCCGAAGCCAAGGACCGCTCGGGCAACTCCCCTCTGCACGAGGCGATCATCGCCGGCCGCACCCAGATCGCCGACCTCCTCGCCGAGGCCGGCGGCGAGGTCGACACCAACCGCCTGCTCGACGTCGTGGTTGAGGAAGGGGTAGGGGATCGGGACGTCATCGAGTGGCTGGCGCGACGCAACGCCGACTTCAATCATACCGACGAAGAGGGCCTCACCCCCCTCATCCGCGCCATCAAGGCCAACGACCGGGTGGTGGTCAAACTCCTCATCGAGGCCGGCGCCGACGTCAACCGCGCCGACAGCCAGGGCCGCATGCCCCTGGCGTTCTGCGACCGGGTCGACGGCGAATACATCTGCCGCATGTTGGACAAACATGGGGCGGTGACGGGGGACGGCTAGCGCTCAAACAGCGATGCCAGACTACGGGTGTTCCACCCCGCCGCATGAGTCGTTACAAGCCAAACTTCACCAAAGGCTCGCTGCTGATTCACGAGAGTCGCATCGTTGCGGGTCTGCTGCTGGAAGGGGTAGGCGAAGAGGGCTGGAAAAGCGCCATCGTTGAGCGGAACATCCTGCAAAAACGGACACCCAATACCGCCTTGACCTATGGTTGGCTGATCCGCCGGCGACTGGAGACGATGTCGCCCGAATTGTGGGAACTGGTTCGGGACGCCTCGCTACCCGTCGCGACCAGTGCGGTGTTCGCGGCGACCGTAAAGTACTCGCCGTTGCTTGGGGACTTCATGGGGGAAGTGGTCGCGGATCAATACCGAAGGTTCGAGACATGTCTGCGCCCCGCGCTCTGGGATCGGTACATCGAAACCTGTCGCGACCGGGACACCAAGGTAGCCGACTGGTCCGCCGCGACACTCGCCAAGCTTCGCCAGAATGCCTGGCGGATGTTGGCGGAGGCGGGTTATGTGAACGATACGCGATCCTTGGAGTTGCGTGCTTTACACCTGCCTCAAGAACTGCTTTCATACCTTGCCACCAATAAAGAACAATATGTGCTGAGTTGCATGCAGGTTAGCCAATGGCCACGCTGAAGGACCGACTCAACAGGATCCTCGACCGAATCACATCCGACGACTTTCTCTCCGGCCGTGGGTTGGGCAATGAAATACCCTTCTATGCCTTCGACTACCCGCCCGAAGAGGAGTTGGCGATCCGTGAACACATCCACTTCCTGCTTCAGCAATTGCCCAGAAGTCGTCCTGGCCTGCGGGTCGCCCATATCAACCTGCTGGAGCTGGTCGTCGACCACCTGAAAGCGCGCAAGCTCTACGACAAGGCCATCGCGCTGCAACAGAAAAAGGGTGATCTCGCGGCCCTCAAGGCGCTCAGGGCGCCCCTGGATGGAGAGAAAATCGCAACCCTTCTGGCGCAACAGATCCGGCTGGAGGAGACTGATCTGGTACTGGTCTCCGGTGTTGGCAGTGTCTACCCATTGCTGCGCACCCATAGCCTGCTCAACAACCTCCACGCCCTGATGCGGCAAACGCCGCTGGTGATGTTTTACCCTGGCCAGTATGATGGCCAATCCTTGCGCCTGTTCGGGTTGCTAAAGGACAAGCCCTATTACCGCGCGTTTCGTCTTGTGGATTGAAGTCAGAGGAATAACATGCCGATCAGCCAACTGTTTAGCAAGCCGATCAACCGCGCCATCAACGGCGTCATCAAGGCCGACCAGTCTGATGATGGATCGGTCTGGCAAGAGCTGGAAGAGTACGTGGTCACCCGGGAGCTGGATGTCCACCTGCGCAAGTTCTTCGAGCGCTACCTCAACGCCATCGACAACGCCAATGATGCGGACATCGCGGGCAAGGTTGGGGTCTGGGTTTCCGGCTTCTTCGGCTCGGGCAAATCCCACTTTATCAAGATCATATCCTACCTGTTGGAGAACCGGCAGGTCACTCGGGACGGCCTCACCAAGGAGGCCATCGACTTCTTCAACGACAAGATCCAGGACCCCATGCTGGGCGCGGACATCAAACGCGCGGTCGCCACCGATGTGGACGTGATCCTGTTCAATATCGACAGCAAGGCCGACGGCACGGACGGTCGGGATGCGATCCTGCGCGTCTTCCTCAAGGTCTTCAACGAAAAGCTCGGCTACAGCAGCGACCACCCCCACATCGCCCACATGGAGCGCTACCTGGCCGAGCAGGGCCAGCTTGACGCCTTCGTTGCCGCCTTCGAACAGGAATCCGGAGAGAGATGGCAAGACGAACGCGACGCCTACCAATTCCACGCCGAGGCCGTCGCGGCGGCGCTCTCCGCCGCCACCGGCCAAACCGTGGAGGATGGAGACGCCTGGCTGGAACGCTTCGAAAAGGACTTCAGCTTAAGCGTTGAGAACTTCGCCCGCTGGGTGCGCGAATACCTGGATAGCCGCGGACCCAGGCGCCGCATCGTCTTTCTGGTCGACGAGGTGGGGCAGTTCATCGGCCAGGATACCCACCTGATGCTCAATCTTCAGACCATTACCGAAAACCTTGGCACCGCCTGCGATGGCCGCGCCTGGGTCGTGGTCACCTCCCAGGAAGACATAGACGCCGTGCTCGGCGAGGTCCGCGCCGCCAAGGCCAACGACTTCTCCAAGATCCAGGGGCGCTTTCGCACCCGCCTCTCCCTGTCCAGCGCCAACGTGGACGAGGTCATCCAGAAGCGC
>JAABSM010000103.1 GCA_011390365.1 Gammaproteobacteria bacterium | reverse complement strand
CATTGGCTGCAACAGCAACTCAATGGCCACGGCCTGCGCGCCTTCATCCATCAGGTGCTCGCCCCCGCGACCCGGGCGGTCGGCGAGGCCTGGGCCAACGGCGAACTGCCCATCCACAAGGAACACCTCTACACCGAGGCGGTCAAGGTACGCCTGAGAAAGGCGATCGCCGAGCTGGACCTGCCCGCCAGCCCGCCCCGCACCCTGCTCACCACCGTACCCGGCGAACAGCACAGCCTCGGGCTGATGATGGTCGAGGCCCTGCTGCGGATGGGCGGCGCGGAGGTGATCTCGCTGGGCACCGAGATGCCGTTTCAGGAGATCAACGAGGCCGCCGCGCACTACCAGGTCGACATCGTCGCCCTCTCCTTCAGCGCCAGCTTTCAAACCGAAGACGCCATCGTCGTACTCACCGGCCTGCGCCAACTGCTCGCCGACCCCACCGCCATCTGGGCCGGCGGTGCCGCCTTCAGGGGGCTGAAAACCGCCCCCCAGGGCATCACGATACTCGGCGACCTCAATGCGGTAGAGCGGGAACTGACCCGCTGGCGGGGAAGCGTCGATCCAGTTGCGTAGGAAAGATTCCAACCGGCTACTCCAATCGGTCGCCGCCGATCTGGTGTGTGTATGTGGCGTATGGGTCGTTATGGGGGTAGACTTATCCCCTTTTTTACCTTGCCCCCTCCTGGATCCCCCGTGATGAATGACCGACCGCGCCGCTTGTTACGGCCCTTGATACTCTCCATCGTCCTTGCGATTGTGCTATACGCGGGCTTCGCGATCTGGGGAGATGCGCGCGCGGTGGCGGACTCGGCGGCGATGCTGGGGTGGCTCGGCTGGGGGGTGGTGCTGGGGCTCTCTCTGGTCAATTACGGGCTGCGCTATCTGCGCTGGCAGCTTTTTCTGCATCGTCAGGGACACCACGTCCCCAGCTTGATGAGCGCCCAATACTACATCGCCGGCTTCGCGTTCAATACCACCCCGGCGAAGGCGGGCGAGGTGATTCGCGCCTGGTATCTGAAGGATCGCCATGGGGTAGGCTACGCCGACAGCTTCGCGGCGCTGTTCGGCGATCGGCTGATGGATATCGCCGGGGTGTTGCTGCTGACCTTGGGGGTCGCCTTTACCTTTCCCGACTATCGTTGGCTGGTGGGGATCCTGGGCGGGTTGCTGCTGTTGACCCTGCCCCTGACCCACAGCCAGGCCTTTCACGGTCTGGTCGAGAGGGTCGCCTCGCGCCTGCGCTGGCAAAAGGTTCGCCAGCTCGGGCTGCACCTGGTTACCATGCTGCGCTCGGCCTCCCGCATCCTGAGCGGTCGCACCCTCTATCTGGCGCTGGCGATCAGCGTCATCTCGTGGGGGGCGGAGGGGTTGGGATTCTGGTGGATCTGTCTGGCGCTGGGGATCGAGATCGATCCGGCCACCGCCTTCGGCATCTACGCCCTGGGCATGCTGGCGGGGGCGGCGTCCTTCATCCCCGGCGGCCTGGGTAGTACCGAGGCGGTGATGGGGCTGCTGCTGATCAGCCTCGGCGCGACGCCGGCGGTGGCGGTGGCGGCGACCCTGATCTGCCGAGTGGCGACGCTGTGGTTCGCTGTGGCGTTGGGTTTTGTCGCGATTGGTCGCCTGGAGTGGAAGAAAAGCCCGGGGCGACAAGCGATCAAGGATTGACCGCATAACCCGGATAGAAGCATGTGAAAACTGAAATTGGCGGCGCCGTTCTCCTGGATTCCGCTGTGCTTCATCCAGGCTGCGACTAAGACGCCGCCGGTCCTGTATGGACTGACGTTGCCGCTAAACAGTATCAAGCGGTACGCAGACGCCGCATGAAGCCGATGATGCGATTGGAGAGGCCGGAGTCGGCGGGCTTCTTGATCTCTTCCACCTGGTGGCGCTTGGCCAGCTGGGGGGCGGCCTTGAGGGCGCGGTAGCGCTCTACGGCGTCGCGAATGCTCTTGGCCACCAGCTTGCGCCGCACCGGCTTGGGCAGGAAGCGATGCACCTGGCCCTCGTTGATCAGGGCGACCAGGGCGCTGGCGTCCCGGAACGAGGTCAATACCATGGTCACCACGTTGGGGTTATAGCGTTTGAGGGTCTTGATCAGCGGGGTGATGTCCCGCTCGCCCAGGTGCATTTCGGAGATCACCACGGCGATCTCCTTGCGCTCCAGGATTTCGAACACGGAATCGACGCTGACGGCCCACTCCACCACATGGGGCTGATCCAGCTCCTCCTCGACCACCTGCTTGATCGCCGAGGCGGTATCCGGATCGTCGTCGATAATCAACAGGTGTTCGCCGGCCCCGGCCAGATCCCGGTTCGCCGGCAGCGCCACCTGCTCCAGGCTCTGGGCGATCTCCACTGCCTTCGCCACCGTCTCGCGAATCTCGTCGGCGTTCCACGGCTTGCTGATATAGCGAAAGATCTCGCCCTCATTGATGGAGCCGACGATCGCCTCCAGGTCGGAGTAGCCGGTCAGCAGCAGGCGCATGGTGTTGGGGGAGATGTTTCGCACCTCTCGCAACAACTCCACGCCGGTGATCGACGGCATGCGTTGATCGCTGATGACCGCCTGTACCCGATTCTCTTTCAGAAACTCCAGCGCCTCGAAACCGTTGGTAAAGACCTTCACGTTGTAGTCGGCGCGAAACATCATGCGCAGGGATCGTACGATGCGCTCTTCATCATCCACGAACAGGATGGTCGGTTTGTCGGATGCCATAAACTGTTACCTCTGCTTGTGGCGTGCTACTGGCGACGTTCGCTCAGAAAGCCGCCTGAATCCGGGATTTGCGGGGCAGACTGACAAGAAACCGGGTGCCTACGCCCACCTCGGAGCCGACTCGAATCGTGCCCTTGTGCTGCTGGATGATCTTGAAGGCGATGGAGAGTCCCAGCCCGGTCCCCTGCCCCACCGGCTTGGTGGTGAAGAAGGGGTCGAAGATCTTCTTGAGCTTGGCCTTTTCGATGCCCTTGCCATTGTCCTGCACCGAGGCGTAGACAAACTCGCTATCGGCCCAGGTGCGGATCTGGATTCTGCCCGCCTTGCCGTCTTCGATCGCCTGCGCCGCGTTGGTGAGCAGGTTAAGGAAGATCTGATTGATCTGGGAGGGCGAACAGGCGATAGTGGGCAATTGCGCGTCGTACTGCTTGATCACCTCCGCCTTGTGCTTGAGCACGTTCTTGGCGATCAACAGCGAGCTGTTGATGCAGTCATTCAGGTTGACGTTGGCCACCGCCGCCTGATCGAGACGACTGAAGTTCTTGAGATTGATCACCATCTCCGAGATCTGTTCGATACCATAAAGGGTGTCGTCGTAGATACTGATCAGATCCTCTTCCGGGAAGACCTCGTCATACTCCTGCCTGAGCTCCTCGATCACCTGCATCTGCCGGGTGATAGCGTCTTCATCCGGGGTCTCGCTACTGATCATGCGAATGAAGGCGTCATAGGCATGCAGCAGGTTGCCGGTTTCGCGAAACCCCTCCCGGGTCATCTCTATGTTGTTTTTTACATAGCCCAGGGGGGTGTTGATCTCGTGGGCGACCCCGGCCACCATCTGACCGAGGGAGGCCATCTTTTCCGACTGCACCAGCTGGGCCTGGGACTCCTTGAGATTGCGCAGCGCCTTGGACAACTCCACGTTGCGCCGCTCGATCTGCCGCTCCATCGCGCCCAATAGATCCAGCACGAAACCGATGCCGCGATACTCGCCGTCATCGGTGAGAATGAAGTCTTCCGTAATGGGGGAGCCGATATTCCTGGAGACATGCAGCGCCGCCCGCTCCATCGCCTGCTTGATGTCGATCACCAACGGCTTGGGGTTCATGACCTTGGTCACCGAATTCTTGCCATAGAGATCTCGACCGAAGCGGGTCATGAAGATGTTGGTCAGCTTGTGCCGACTCACCGTGCCCACCGGCCTTCCGCCATCCACCACCGGCAGGCAGAGAAAACGCTCGTAGTCATTGGACGAGAAAATCTCCGCCACGTCGTTCACCAGATGATCCGGGGAGATCGGTTCGGTGCGCACCAGCAGAGAACTGAGATCGCTCATTGTTGTTTACCCTTGCCTGTACCAAGGGCGCATTATAGAGCGCTAATATTACAGAATCGGGACAGCAACATCCCGTTTCCTCTTGAGTTTTTCCCGCTTCCATCCAAAAAATGCCTCGCCCCTTTCATCCGTCTGTCATATTGAGGTCATATACTCGCCCGTTACCGGATAACCAATGGATCTCCCGAGACGCCCCATGCCCGCCCCCGACAAGGCCACCCTGCTTTTCGTTGACGATGAAGAGCGCATTGTTCGCTCACTGAAGATGCTGTTTCGCCGCGACTATCACGTCTTCACCGCCACCGAAGGAGCGAAGGCCATCGAATTGGTCAAGCGGGAAAAGATCCACGTCGTGGTCAGCGATCAGCGTATGCCGCAAATGCTTGGCGTGGAGCTGCTGCGGGCGATTCGCGAAACCTCCCCCAACACCATGCGCCTGTTGCTGACCGGATACTCCGACCTGGACGCGATCATCGACTCCATCAATGAAGGAGAGATCTTCCGTTACATCAACAAGCCCTGGGACCCCAGCGACCTGCGCGACATCGTCGCCAAGGCCGCCGATATCGCCATGGCACTGGACGCCGCGGGATCCTTCGACAAGCCCGGTGAAAAGACACCGGAAAGCGGCGGCGTGCTGGTGATCGACGAAAACCCGGAAACCTACGAAATGGTCCAGGAAGTCTGCGTAAAGGAGGTAGGGGGAAAGGTGGACACCGCCTGGGCCGGGGATCAGGAGAGCGTCTTCCGGATCCTCGCCGAGCGGCCGATTTCGGTGGTGATCACCGATCTGCAACTGACCGGCGTCGATACCCCGGCGCTGATCAAGTCCCTGAAACAGCACTATCCGGAACTGCTGTGCATCGTCCTCACCTCGTTCAAGGACACCAACATCCTCAAGGAACTGGTCAATCAGGCCCAGGTTCATCGCTACCTCCCCAAACCCGGCAGCCGTCATCAGCTCTCGCGGGGCATTCGCTCCGCGCTGCAACGCCACAATCTGTTCAGGCGCCGCCCCGAGCAGTTGCGCCAGCATGAGGTGGAGGTGAGGGAGTCACCGGAGACCCGAGGCATCTCGGCGATGGTGGTCAAGCTGGTAAAGCGCCTGCGGAGTAGGCCCGCGCCGCGCGACTGAACTAATCCGGCAACTCCTCGACCGTCTTCAGCCGGATCAGGATCACCACCGGGATCACCAGCAGCGCGGCGATGAGCCAGCGCAGGGTGTTGGTGGGGGCCAGATAGAGGGAGAAGAGCCCGACCACCACGATCATCAACAGGCCCATGCGCCGCGCCCGCCGTGGAATGGCGCGATGCCGCTGCCAGTCCCGAATCAAGGGGCCGAAGGTGGGATTGGCCAACAGCCAGGCATGCAGGCGGGGCGAGGATTGGGCGAAGCAGCCGGCGGCCAGCAGCAGAAACGGGGTGGTGGGGAGCCCGGGCACGACCACGCCCAAGCCGCCCAGCGCCACGAACAACAGGCCGGCGGCGAGAAACAGGTAGCGCCGCACCCTATCCCGCATCGGTCCGCCCCGGGCCGGCCAGGGCCTCCTCCATCACCGCCTCGCTGCACGAACGATTCACCAGCGTTAGCGCCGGATGGATCGACGCCAGCCGCGCCGCCAGCTCCCGATCCCGGGGATCCGCCATCACGATCACCCGCGCGTCTGGCGCGTACTTGGCCAGCGACTGGAGGAGGACATCCAGATTGCTGATGTTGGTCGCCTGATAATAGGTGTGAAAGGCGTTGACGAACTCCCCCACCACCACCGCCGGTGGCTGCTTCTTCAATTCGCCGATCGCCTTGCGCTGGGAGATGATGCGCCGGGCATCGTAGCCCAGGCGTTGGTACAAGGCGGAAAAGTCGGGGTGGGTGGGGGTATCGGCGATGGCGTAGAGGATCGGCTTGGACATATCGAACAACACGGCTGGAAACGTCGGTATGCCGCTAGAGTGGGCCAAAATCGGGCAAAACACAAGCCCTTGGCCAAGCTCAGCTCGGCGATCCGGGCGATTCGGTCGCTGTTACCGCACCCACGGTCGCGGCGAACTCGCCCTTGCCCGATGCCATGCGATCGGCGAGGCGGGTGGTTTCCGGAAGGCGGTAGCGGGTGGTGCAGGCAAGGACGCAGTCGATGGCGGTCGCCAGGCTGATGCGGTGACCGGCGGAGATGTAGAGGGGACGGACCTTGGCGCGGGTGCGCACTACCGCGCCGATGGTCTCCTCGCCATCCATCAGCGGCGTCCATGCGCCCTTGTCTGTCGGCGCTTCGGCATGGGTTCCGATCAGGCGGGATTTGGCGACGCCGATGGCAGGCGTATCAAGCAACAAACCAAGATGACAGGCGATGCCAAGCCGGCGGGGATGGGCGTAGCCCGCCCCATCGCATAGCAGCAGATCGGGTTTGCGATCGAGTCGGGCGCAGGCCTCCAGCACCGCCGGAACCTCCCGAAAGGAGAGCAGCCCCGGCACATAGGGGAAACAGGTGGGGAGTCGCGCCAGCTTCCACTCGACCAATTCCAGGGACGGGAAGTCGAGCACGGCGATGGCGGCGCGGGTGACCTTGCCTTGCTCCTCGAAGCCGACATCGACGCCCGCCACCCGTTCGACCTTGCCGAATCGATCCTCCAGTTCGAGATGGCCGGCGAGGCGCTGCTGGATCTCCCTGGCCTCCCGGGGCGACACCCGCCAATCGTGCCAGAGGGGATGACTGCAACGCTCTTCCACGATGATCTCTCTCCGGTGTTGCTTCGTTACTGGAAAACATGCCTACAGCCCCCATTTGTCGGGGCTGGCGGCTCTTGCTATAGTGCCGGCACAGAGTCGCGACAATCCAGCGAATCTTGCGGAGCGGGGGGCTTGACGGGCCATTTCCGACCTTGGCGCGTCAAGCCGCGCGCTCCGCTGCTGGCGATCTTCAAGGATCAATCGATTTCCGACACCGGGAAAAAGGATAACAGCCGGCTATCCGTAGCCAAATGACAGGTTCCCGATCACTCTCAAACAGAATCGAAAAGGTGTTTTCGTGAAGCAGCTGAGCAAGATGACCAACACCATTACCTTTATCGGCGGCGGCAACATGGCGGCCAGCCTGATCTCCGGCCTGGTGGCCGACGGCTACGACCCCAAGTATATCCTCACCAGCGATCCCGATGGCGAGAAGCTGGCCAATCTTGCCGCCCGCTACGGTATTCGCACCACCGACGACAATGTCAGCGCGGTCGAACAGGCCGACATCCTGGTGCTGGCGGTAAAGCCCCAGATGCTGCACGAGGTGGCCTCAAACCTGCGCGCGGCGCTGACCCGCCGCCAGCCGCTGGTGATCTCGATCGCCGCCGGGGTGCGGGAGGCGGCGCTGCGGGAGTGGCTGGGGGATGACCTGCCACTGGTGCGCACCATGCCCAATACCCCGGCCATGATCCAGTCCGGGGCGACGGTGCTGCACGCCGCGCCCGGGGTGAGCGACAAGCAGAAGGATCTGGCGGAGAACATCCTGCGCGCGGTGGGACTGACCCAGTGGGTGGAGGACGAGGCGTTGATGGACGCGGTGACCGCCCTCTCCGGCAGCGGCCCCGCCTACCTGTTCCTGGTGATGGAGGCGATGGAAGCGGCGGCCCGGGAGCTCGGCCTCCCCGCCGAAACGGCGCGGCTGCTGACCCTGCAAACCGCGCTGGGGGCGTCGCGCATGGCGATGGAGAGCCGCACCCCGCCCAGCGAACTGCGCCGGCAGGTGACCTCCCCCGGCGGCACCACGGAACGGGCCATTACCGCCCTGGAAGAAGGCGGCTTACGCGAGCTCTTCGAAAAGGCCCTGACCAGCGCTCGCGACCGTTCCCGGGAACTCTCCAGCATCATCGGCAAGGGATAACGAATCATGGGCTCGGACTATTTGACCAATCCGCTGGTATTCCTGATTCAGGTGTTGTTGGGCGCCTATATCCTGGTGGTGATGCTGCGCTTTCTGTTGCAGTATGTGCGGGCCGATTTCTACAACCCCCTCTCCCAGTTCGTGGTCAAGGTGACCTCGCCGGTGCTCCACCCGCTGCGACGGGTGATCCCCGCCATGGGCAAGATGGATGTCTCGTCGCTGGTGCTGGCGTGGCTGCTGAAGGCGGTCGAATTGATCCTGATCCTGTTGGTGATGGGAGAAGGACTCAACCTGATCGGGCCGCTACTGTGGGCGATACCGGAGCTGGTGATGCTGACGATCAACATCTTTCTCTTCTCGATCCTGGTCCTGGTGATCGCCAGCTGGATCTCACCGGGGACCTACAATCCGGCGCTAAGCCTGCTGACGACCCTCACCGACCCGATCATGCGCCCGGCACGACAGATGATTCCGCCCATCTCCGGGCTGGACCTGTCGCCGATGGTCGTGATCATCGGGCTCTATCTGTTGCAAATGCTGCTGATTCCGCCGCTGCGCTATATTACGGGCAGTCCGTTTTGATCGGGTCATGTTTGCATGTGCACATAGATGGACAAAACGGCGAACTGGTACCGCTGGCAGGGCGACACCCTGGAACTATGGCTGAAGGTACAGCCCAAGGCGAAAAAGGATGGGTTCGTGGAGCCCTTCGGCGACGCCTACAAGGTGCGCATCACCGCCCCGCCTGTGGACGGCAAGGCCAACAAGCACCTGATCGCCTTTCTCGCCAAGGCCTTTGGCGTCAGCCGTGGCGCTGTGGAGCTGGCTGGCGGCGACTTGTCGCGCAGCAAGCGCTTTCTGATTCGCCGGCCCAGTCGGTTTCCGATTCCGGTACAGCCTGGGGAGTGAGGCGAGGATTGTTGTCAAACCACAGAGTGCACAGAGATCACAGCGGGGGTGCGTATACTGAATCGCCGGGTTGAGCTCGGCCAGACCCTGATTGGTTGACGGCAACGACGACAATCCTCTCACGGCGGCGCAGATCACATAGAATCCCCCTCCGTGATCTTGGCGCCTTTGTGAGAGTCCCTCGTGACACCTTCAACAACACGACACTTTCAACCAGCCGAGCGCACCTCGGCGATCCAAGGGTCCGAACATGAATCACTTGTTTGTATTTTTATTACAGTAAGCCATTTGCAATGCCCCACCCCCTTCCTCTCTGTGCCCTCTGTGTTCTCTGTGGTGAACCCCTCTTCAAACATGGCTAAAGACACCTCCGCCCCACTGATCCAGGCCCGCAACCTGACCAAACGCTTCGACGAAGCCGAGGTGGTGCGCGGCATCGACTTCGCCATCCCGCGCGGGGTCTGCTTCGGCTTTCTCGGCCCCAATGGCGCGGGCAAGACCACCACCCTGCGCATGCTGATGGGCATCTCGCCGATCAGCGCGGGGGAGCTCTCCATCTTCGGCCTCAGGATGCCGGAGGCGGGCCGGGAGATTCGCGCCCGCATGGGGGTAGTGCCGCAGATCGACAACCTCGACCCCGACTTTACCGTGGCGGAGAATCTGCGCATCTACGGCAGTTATTTCGGCCTTGCCGCCAGTATCCTCGACCAGCGCATTCCCGATCTGCTCGCATTCGTGGAGTTGAAGGAGAAGGCGGATGTACGCATCGGCAAGCTCTCCGGCGGCATGCTGCGCCGCCTCACCATCGCCCGCGCGCTGGTCAACGACCCGGAGCTGATCGTGCTCGACGAACCCACCACCGGCCTCGACCCCCAGGTGCGCCACGCCATCTGGGGGCGTATGCGCGAGCTGCTGCGCCGCGGCAAGACCCTGCTCCTGACCACCCACTACATGGACGAGGCGGAGCGGCTGTGCGACCGGCTGGTGATCCTCGACCATGGCCGCATCCTCGCCGACGGCGCGCCAAGCGAGCTGATCCAGCGACACATCGAGACCGAGGTGGTGGAGTTTCGCGGCGATCTGCCCGAGGGGTTGATCCCGCGCCTGGAGCAGCTGCCGGATTGCCGCCTGGAACCGGTGGGGGACATGCTCTACTGCTACACCCGAGATGCGCGGGCGGTGATCGATGGCATTAGCGATGAACGGCAGGAGATCACCTTCCTCCACCGTCGCGGCAATCTCGAAGATCTGTTTCTCAAGCTGACCGGAAGGGAGTTGCGTAACTGATGACCGACCTTAGCCTCCCTCGCTTCAACCCCGTCGCCTTCGCGGTGGTGCGCCGTAATCTACTGGTGTGGCGGCGCCTGATCGGCCCGGCGATCCTGATGAACTTCGGCGAACCGGCCCTCTACCTGCTGGGATTGGGCTATGGCCTAGGGATGTTCATCGGCGAGATGCAGGGGATGTCCTACCTGGCCTTTCTCGCCTCGGGCATCATCGCCTCCTCCACCATGACGGCGGCGAGTTTCGAGGGGACCTACTCGGTCTTCACCCGCATGGAGACCCAGCGCACCCACGAGGCGATGCTGGCGACCCCAATCAGCGTGGACGACCTGATCGCCGGCGAGATCCTCTGGTGCGGGGTCAAGGGAATGTTCTCCACTACCGCCATCCTGCTGGTCACCCTGGCGCTGGGCGAGGTCGCCTCCCCCGCCGCGATCCTCGCCATCCCCATCGGCTTCCTCATCGGCCTGGTCTTCGCCGGCCCCGCCATCGCCGTCAGCGCCGTCTCCCCCAGCTACGACTTCTTCAACTACTACTTCATCCTCTGCATTACCCCCATGTTCATCGTCAGCGGGGTCTTCTTTCCGGTGGACGGCCTGCCCGTCGCCATGCAGCGGGCGGTGGAGTTCCTGCCCCTGGTACACGCGGTGGAGCTGGTGCGACCGCTGGTGGCGGGACTGCCACTGCAAAACCCAGGGCTGCACCTGGCAGTGCTGATGCTGTATGCGTTGGGGGGATACTATCTGGCGGTGGTGTTGGCGCGCAGGCGATTACTGGTTTGAAGAAGGGTTTTAACCGCAGATTTCGCGGATTTTCGCAGATAATTTGCTTCACTTCCCCATATTCCATATCGAGCTTCAACGACTAATGCACCAACCTCCAGACTCAACTACACCAGTCCAGCTTTTCCCAAAAAAACAATCTGCGTAAATCAGCGAAATCTGCGGTTCACTTTATCTTACGAAACAGCAGATCCCACACCCCATGCCCGAGGCGCTCGCCACGCTGTTCGAACTTGGTTATCGGGCGATAGTCGGGGCGGGGGCTGAAGTTGCCCGGGCCGGCGAGGTTTTCGAAGCGGTCTTCAAAGGGGCGCATTACGTTCATCATCCAGCGCGCGTAATCCTCCCAATCGGTCGCGGCGTGGATGATGCCTCCAGGCTTGAGGACGAGGTGAAGTCGTTCGATGAGGCTGGCCTGAAAGATGCGGCGCTTGTGGTGGCGCTTCTTGTGCCAGGGGTCGGGAAAGAAGAGGAAAAAACCATCGAGGCTCGCGTCGGCGAGGCCTTTATCCAGCACCTCTACCGCATCGTGGCGCATGGCGCGCAGGTTGTGCAGATCCAGCTCCGCGGCACGCATCAACAGACGCCCGACGCCGGGGCGGTGGACCTCGATGCCGAGAAAGTTCTTCTCCGGCGCGGCGGCGGCCATCCGCACCAGGGATTCGCCGTTGCCGAAGCCCACCTCCAGATAGAGGGGCTGGGGGCTGGGGTAGAGCTGCTCCAGGGGTAGCGGATCGCCGGCGAAGTCGATGCCGAAACGCTGCCAGTGCTGCTCGAAGGCGCGCTGCTGGCCCGGCGTCAGTCGACCTTCCCGCAGCACGAAACTGCGCACCGGGCGGTGGTACTTGCTGTCACACATCGCGCCAATAGTCCCGAAGCGATTTACCGCGATGAGCGTGGCAAGGAGCTGAAATCTCGCATGAAGATCGACTGGCCCCGCAACGAAAAACAGCCCCCCGCACCAGTCCCCCCCTTTCGCAAAGGGGGGTTAGGGGGGATTTTCGGGACTTGGCGCAGGAGTCCAACCGCTCGTCTGCGCGATAAAAAATCCCCCCCCGCCCCCCTTTGCGAAAGGGGGGAGAGGCATTGATGGCCTTGCTAAATATTCGTGGCGCCATCAACCCTCGCTAGATTCTATTGGCTCGACCAATCCTGAGCAACGAACACACAGCATATTCAATTATGCTCAGAAGAACATCCCATCCAGCGGCGAGGAGGCGGAGGCGAAGCGTTTGGCGGGCATGCGACCGGCCCTGTAGGCCTCGCGGCCCGCTTCGATCGCCTTGCGCATGGCGGAGGCCATCAGGATGGGGTCCTTGGCGGCGGCGATGGCGGTGTTCATCAGCACCCCGTCGCAACCCAGCTCCATGGCGACCGCTGCATCGGAGGCGGTACCCACGCCGGCATCTACCAGGATCGGCACCTTGGCGTTCTCGACGATGGTGAGGATGTTGAGCTTGTTGCGAATCCCCAGCCCCGAGCCGATCGGCGCGGCCAGCGGCATCACCGCCACGCAGCCTAGCTCTTCCAGGCGTTTGGCCATGATCGGGTCGTCATTGGTATAGACCATCACCTCGAAGTCGTCCTTGATCAGCTCTTCCGCCGCCTCCAGGGTGGCGACCACGTCCGGGAAGAGGGTCTTCTCGTCCCCCAGGACTTCGAGCTTGACCAGGTTGTGACCGTCGAGCAGTTCCCGGGCGAGCTTGCAGGTGCGCACCGCGGTCTTGGCGTCATAGCAGCCGGCGGTGTTGGGCAGGATGGTGTACTTCTCCGGCGGAATGACCTCCAGGATATTCGGCTCGTTCTTGTTCTGGCCTATGTTGGTGCGTCGCACCGCCACGGTGACGATCTCCGCCCCGCTCTCTGCGATGGCGAGACGGGTCTCTTCCATGTCCTTGTACTTTCCGGTACCGACCAGCAGCCGTGACTGGTACTCCTTGCCGGCGATGGTGAAGGTATCTTTCTCTAGTGACATAATCCTCGTTTCCCTGTTTTTTAACGGAGCAGGACGAACCCGCGGACCTTGGTTGAATGACGAAGTCTGTGGGATATCAGCCGCCGCCGATGGCGCCAACGATCTCGACCCGGTCACCGCCATTGAGCGGGTGGCTCGCGAACTGGCTTCTCGGTACCAGCTCTTCATTGACCTCGACCGCCAGGCGTTTGCCTTGCAGTTGCAGCTTTTCGATCAGCCCATCTACATGGAGCCCGTCGTCCAGCTCCACAACATCACCGTTCAGTGAAATTTGCATGATTCTTCTCTCCAGCGCCCTTCCGACTGGGGAAAACACGCTATACTATTACCAACCAAAACGATCCCTGCGCCGTTCGGCATCGCTGAACCCTGGGCTCCGCCGCGCTGACCGGGAATTCTACACCAATTCACACCTGCCTTACGACCGCGGGAGCGCTTGGTCAGCACCACACAAGACCGGAAGGATCGGAGATTCATGAACGGCACACTCGACCTCATCAGCGATGAACAGGCGGTTACCCTGGATGGCCTGCTTGTCGAACGTATACGGCGCACGCCCGACCGCCCCGCCTATCGCTGGCATGAACGGGACGGTGGCTGGCAAGCAAGAAACTGGCGGGAGATGGGACGGGAGGTCGCCCGCTGGCAGCGAGCGCTTGGTGGGGAGGGACTGGATGCCGGGGACCGGGTCGCATTGCTGCTACGCAACTGCCCGGAGTGGGTCTGTTTCGACCAGGCGGCGTTGGGGCTTGGCTTGGTGGACGTACCGCTCTATACCGACGACCGCCCGGATAACATCGCCTACATCCTGGCGGACTCGGGTGCGAAGGTGCTGCTGGTGCAGGATCTCGGGCGCTGGAAGCGGCTCAAGGAGGCCCTGGGTGACAACAACCCCCTCATCCGCGTGCTCATCCTGCATCGACGGGACGATCAGGGCGACGACGATCCCCGCGTCCGCTTCGTCGACCAATGGCTGCCCGATGAAGACGGCGAACTACTGCGACGGGAAGGCGACCCCAACGCCCTCGCCTCCATCGTCTATACCTCGGGCACCACCGGACGCCCCAAGGGGGTCATGCTCAGCCACCGCAACATGCTCACCGTCGCCTACGACGGACTCAAGTATGTGCCAATCTACCGGGAGGACCTCTTCCTCTCCTTCCTGCCCCTGTCCCACACCCTCGAACGCACCGCCGGCTACTACCTGACGGTCATGGCCGGCGCGGAGACCGCCTACGCCCGCTCCGTCGCCCAGCTCGGCCAGGACTTCAGCGAGATCCGCCCCACCGCCCTCGTCTCGGTACCCCGCGTCTTCGAACGGGTCCACGCCAAGGTCCAGCACAAACTCGCCGACGGCTCGCCCATCTCACGCTGGCTGTTCGAAAAAGCGGTAGCCCTTGGCTGGCGCAGATTCCAGGTCGATCAGGGCAAGACCGGCTCATCCCCAACCCTGTTGTTTCAACCAATGCTCGACAAACTGGTCGGCGCCAAGATCCGCCAACGCATGGGCGGACGCATGCGCATCGCCATCAGCGGCGGCGCCCCCCTCTCCGCCGACATCGCCCGCACCTTCATCGGCCTCGGCATCCCCATCCTGCAAGGCTACGGACTCACAGAAACCGCCC
>JAABSM010000102.1 GCA_011390365.1 Gammaproteobacteria bacterium | reverse complement strand
GCCGAGGCGCGCAACCTCAGCGACTACGAAGGCTACTACGCCAGCGTCTTCTACAGCCACTTCGCCGCCCTGGGGCTTGACATCACCTGTGAAGACATCACCTGCAAGGGGCGCATCGACATGACCGTCGCCTTCAACGATCAGTATTACCTGTTCGAATTCAAGGTGGTGGAGGAGTCCCCCGAGGGCAGGGCCCTGGCCCAGCTCAAGGCGCGCGACTACGCCGCCAAATACCAGGGCAAGGGCGGGCCCATCCACCTCATTGGCATCGAATTCAGCAAGGCCAGCCGAACGCTCACCGGTTTCGAGGTCGAAACGCTCCGAGACCCTTGTTACACCGGGGGGATGGCATGAACCACCATGCCGGCCCAGTGGCATTAAGTTTAGGCTATGTGCTCTCTCACGCCCCCGATGCGCCTACTCCGTGACAAATGTCTATTATCGGATGTTCAGGTAGTCAAATTGGCAGCTAAATCCTTGGCCGGTAGGGCTGCATGCATATACGCCAATTGCGAGTTGAGTTTGACAGTGGTGTAGATGGGCGATGCGCATTTGTCGCCATTCGTCTTGTGCCGAGGCGTATTGCACAATGAAATCATCACCCTCTCTCTCTATGCGGTAGCGCATGCTTTTGGTGGCGGAGGGGATATCCTGGGTTGCCCAATCAGAGAAGCCGTAATTCGTCACGACGGAACCTAACCGACTCAGCGCATCGCTTTCATATTCAACGGAGCATTTAATCCAATTATTGCAATCGATCCTCACCATTAGCCCGCATTGGTCATACTGGGAAACCGGATCAAAATGGCAACTTGTCTCGATACTGAAGTCTCCATCCCATGGAATATGCAAAAAGTGGCCATCATCGCGCCTGAAACCATAGTGGGTAGATTGCCAAAAATCGGTTTCCGCCTGGGTTAGCAGCGTGAGGCCCTGTTCCAGGCGATACTTGGGTTCATTGAACCACAACAAGTTCTCCGGCAGTTTCGATATGCGACGAAAATCAATATCCATAAATTCTCACTTTATAAGCATAAGGGTTCGTCTTGCGCGATAAAGTTCGACTACAATCGTTGCATTGGT
The DNA here is from genome assembly GCA_011390365.1 of Gammaproteobacteria bacterium. Lineage (GTDB taxonomy): Bacteria > Pseudomonadota > Gammaproteobacteria > Chromatiales > Chromatiaceae > SLIM01. The sequence continues at coordinate 13,588 of JAABSM010000102.1, read as the reverse complement.
CATGATGATCGAGCTGGCCACGCCCCACTTAAACAAAAACGCACCGCCAAAAACCATGCCGCTTGCGCCCGCCAGTATCGTTAAGGTCTTCATTTGCTGACTAAGCAATCGCTCCGATATATTCAGCAGTGCCGGGAGATGCAGCAAGGTTCCATCCATCAATACGATCTGTGCAACGTCCGTTGCCACCGCTGTCGCGCCGTGCAAGGAGATCGATACATTGGCCTTCTTCATGGCGATGGCATCGTTAATGCCATCCCCGACGAAGCATACCTTACGGCCCGCGCTTTGAAGTTTCTCAACGATTGCGGCCTTGTCTTGGGGCAATACGTTGTAAAAGCACTCATCAATATCCAGCTGTTTCGCCAGATACTCAGTGGGCTGTTTATGGTCGCCCGAGACAATGGCGACATGTTTAATTCCTGACTTTCGTAGCTGCTTTACGATATCTTTCACGCCGGGGCGTATTTTGGTCTGTATTTCAATAAGTCCCAACACCTCAACCCCATCCGCGACGAGAATGGCGGTGTGTCCCTTGTGGTGACATGCGGCAACGCAATCATTGACCTTTGCCGGAATGCTGCACTTCTGTTTGTCCATGAAAGCGAGACTTCCAACCAGGTAGGTGTCATCTCCAATAGTGACCTTCAGGCCATGACCGAGTTCGTATTCCGCATGTTCCACTGGCGGCAGGGCTAGCGCCAACTCCTCCGCACGCTTCAGTATGGCCTTCGAAATCGGATGGGCCACCTTTTGTTCAGCCGCCGCCGCGTAAAGCAAAATATCCGACTCACTGTAGTGATCGTTAAAGGAGAGGACGTTGCCTATTTCAGGGACCTCTTCGGTCAAGGTGCCTGTCTTGTCAAATAATACCGTATCTACCGACTGAATTTCCTCCAGAGAACGGCCATCCTTTACCAAGATGCCCGACATAAACGCCATGTTGAGGTGATTTAAGGCCTCAAGCGAGGTAAAAAGTCGAAGTCTGTTACCCGGACTACAGCTAATGATGGCGGTGGCGGATGAAAGACCAACAAAAGGTAATGCCGCCCCGCCAATACAAAGCAAGGGGAGCGCCGCCTTGTCCGCCCATTGGTCTCCCTTCAATCTCAGGCGGGTTTTGAAATCCGAGGTCTGATCCAGCATTTTGCCGAGCTTTGCGGCCGTGGTTTCGTCTCCGGTTTTTTCTACTTGAATCCGGATTCTTCCCCTGATCACCAGGGTGCCGGCAAACACTGGATCCCCCTGCTCTTTCTCGACGGGCGCCGACTCTCCGGTTAGTGCATGCTGATCGACCATTGCCTCTCCATGCACGACCTGTCCGTCTATGGCAATCACTTCACCGGTATTGATAATGACGATATCGTCTTTTATTACCGCGCCTAACGGGATTTCACACTCCACCCCGTCGCGTAAGACCCATACTTTTTCCGGAGGCTCCCCCCAGACGGAAGCAAGCATCTTTTTGGAGTTGTCGCGAGTCTTCGCAACGAATTTACTGCTGATAATATAGAAACAGGAGTCTATTGCCGCCAGGATATAGTATTGGTCATAGACGCAAACCAGGGTGACCATCGCTTTCAAAATATCGTTGCCGACTTTCTTGTTTTTTATCGATTCTTCGGCCTTCAGTAGATTTGGGGTTGAACTGTAGCCTAAAAGGGCGCAGCAAGTGAGCCTTGCAAGGGGGTGGCTGGTTGCGAAAAAGGATATTGCTAACGCTACTCCACCGGCCCTCAAATAGTGATTGGCTTGCTTTTCATCTTCGCTGATTTCCCTTTCGTTGGGGTGGGACGCAAATAGAGAGGAGTTGGTTTTCGCGGCCCTCGTTTTTTGTGGCTTTAGGCGGTTAGAGTCCCCGCTTGCGGGGGATGGAGATGCCGCGACAAGCATTTTCGTTTTCGAAGATTCCTTGAATATTCGTGCCCCTACATAGGAGGCAAGCAGTATTTCAACGCCGCCTAAAAACATGGTCGCTGCACTCGCATCAGAAGGCCTGACTGCCCGGTTCAGTTGTACTACTCTTTGACGAAATCAGGGCCATAGCCCCTCGGTAACCCTGCCGGGAGACTTGGAGTGCTGGTCCCTGATCCCAGGCAGAGCGGCTCCCCTGCCTGGCGATGGGTTCGTCAAATTCGGTGATACGCATGCCCGTCAGGCGAGGCGCTCTTTCAGTCCGTCACGAATCTCGGTGAGAATGTCACGCATGTTGTAGGTCAGCGACCAGCCGGGATAGTGGTTCTGGAAACGGCGCGTATCGCTGACCCACCAGATGTGGTCGCCGCGACGGTGCTCTTCGCTATAGCGCCAGTTGGTCTCCCTTCCGGCGATTTCGCTGCACAGGGTGATCGCCTCCTGCATGGAGCAGTGGGAGGTGCGACCGCCGCCGGCGTTATAGACCTCTCCACGGCGCGGGTTTTGATAGAAGTGCCAAAACATCTCTACCAGGTCGCTGGCGTGAATGTTGTCGCGCACCTGCTTGCCCTTGTAACCAAGAACCGTATAGGGTTCGCCTGTCAGCGTGCATTTCATGAGATAGGCCAGGAAGCCGTGCAATTGGGCGGCGGAGTGGGCCGGGCCGGTCAAGCAGCCCCCACGGAATGCCGCGGTGTACATATCGTAATGGCGACCATACTCCTGCACCATGACATCGGCGGCCACCTTTGATGCGCCGAAGATCGTGTGTTCGGTCTGGTCAATGGAGAGCTGTTCATCAATGCCGTGTTCAAAATACGGATGCGACGGCGGCAATTCCCAGCGGGTCTCCTGCTCAATCAGCGGCAAGTGGTTGCAGTGCTCACCGTAGACGTTATTGGTGGAGCAGAAGATGAAAACGGCCTCGGGGCAGTGCTGGCGGGTCAGTTCGAGCAAATTCAGCGTACCGAGGGCATTGACGCCGAAATCGATCAACGGCTCGCCGCTGGCCCAGTTGTGAGAGGGCTGGGCGGCGCAGTGGATGACGGTGGCGATGCGTGCGCCCTGCGCCTTGAAGATCGGGCGCAGGGTATCGAATTCGCGAATGTCCACCGATTCGTGGGTATACCCCGGCACCTCGCGCAGCAGCTGGTCGCGTAGCCAGGTGGTCGAGGCCTCGCTACCGAAGAAGCTGGAGCGCAGGTCGTTATCGATGCCGATGGTGTCAAAGCCCTTGGCGGCAAACAGACGCACTGCCTGGGAACCAATAAGTCCGGCTGAACCGGTGACGATGGCGATGTTGTTCATGGGTGTTGGCCCCTCTCGGCGGCCGCTGTTGGGTTGAGGGTCAGGTCGTCGGCACGCAGCTTTTGACCGATTTCGAGTAGCGATTGCTCAAGGCGCTCCAAGTCTGGCGCTGCCATGCGGGCATGGAGCGGCAGACAGACCCAGCGGGTCCAGACGTTTTCGGTGTGGGGCAGGTCAAAGGGCTGATCGGAGAAGGCCGGCAAGCGGTGGAGGGCCGGATGGAAGTAGGGCCGTGCGCCGATGCCGCGTGCCTGAAAATCCGCGACAACGACATCTCGCGCCCGCTGGTCGGGCAGTGGACAGAGTATCCCGTGATTCTGGAAGTTGCTTCGCACGCCCTCGGGGATGCGTTGCAAGCGGAACACGTCGCCAAGCCCTGCCCGGTCGATGAACCCGCGCAGCCGCTCACCATAACCGCGTCGGCGTGCCAGTGCGCCGTCGATACCCGCGAGCTGGGCGAGGGTGATCTCGGCCCGCACTTCGTCAAGTTTGGTATTCATTCCTACCGTGGACTGGAGCGGGTCGGCGGCGATACCGTGGTTGCGCAGTTGGCGGAAGCGGGCCAGCAGATCGGCGTCGTCGGAGAGTAGAATGCCGCCCTCGACACCGGGTAGAACCTTGGTGGCGTGCATGCTGATGGTCTGCACCAGCGGACCGCTGAGAACGCGGGCGCCGTCGACTTCGGTGCCGAAGCCATGGCAGTTGTCATACAGGACGCGTGCGCCGACCGCCTCCGCCAGCGGGCAGAGCTTGGCCAGCTCCGCCGGGATGCCGAACACCGCTACCGGAATCACCCAGGCGACATCCGAAGTTTTCGCCAGGAGTCGCTCCAGTGCCCGCGGGCATAGCGTGAAGGTCTCTGGGTCGATGTCACAGAAGACCGGTGTCAATCCCGCCGCACGGACGGCGTTAAGCGTGGCGATGAAGGTATAGGACGGCAGGATCGCCTTGGCCCCAGGTGCGGCGGGCAAGGCGGTGAGCGCCAGCGACAAGGCATCGGCGCCATTGGAGACGACGACGCTCTCGGCGACACCGAGCCACTCCGCAAGGCGACGCTCCAAGGCCTGCTGCCGGGGGCCGCCGTTGGTGACCTGACCGGAGACCAGAATGCGTTGAATGCGCCCCCCAAGGTCGCTATCACAGTCGAAGAGGGGGCGAATATTCGGCAGTGGTCGAAGCACTTGGGCGGGGGGTTCGGCCAGGCGGCCCATGGCCGCTAGCGTACCTGCGAGACCGCCGTCCAGGTCGATAGCGGCGTGGAAGCCGGTCGCTGCAACGAGCGGGCGTGGGTTCGCTAGCAGCGGCGAAACCGGGGCTGGCGCGATAACGTCTCCATCGCGTTCATGCTGTACGGGCAGACCGCTCAGCGCGGACAGGCGCAGAACCAGATCGGACACCGTTACCGGCTCGTCCCGGCCCAGATCGAGCGTCTTGTTGGCCCACACCGGGTCTGACGACGGGGCGAGCAGGAGTCGGGCCAACCCTTCGGCGGCATCATCGACATGGCAGAAGGCGCGAACGGCATTGCCGGTATCGCCCACCGCCAGTGACTGGCCGCTAGCGAGCCGATCCAGCAGAACACCGAGCGCCCCGCCATATCCCGAGCCCCGCATACCCGGTCCATAGATGCCGAAAAGGCGGACATGCAAGGTCTCTGGGGCGGTCGTGCCCAGCGCTTCCGCATAACGGACGGCAACGGCGTTCGCCAGTGCCAGCGGCGAGGGCGGGCCGAGCGGCGCGGCGGGGTCGCGGTCGATGGCATCGCCGGGGGAGGTGAACAAGAGTCCTCGGCGGTGGCGAGCACAGTACTCGAACAGCCACCGAACGCCGAGGATCATCTCGTCAAGCTGGCTCCAGGAGTCGCCGTTCTCTTGCGACAGATCAGGTAACAGCGCGACCCGGGTGCAGCGCCTTACCAACGCCTCAAGCTCTTCTGGTTCGGCAGGGGGTATTCCAGCATGCTCCCGGGGCCTTGGCGACGGGGCGCCAGCGCCAGGGCGCAGCACCTTGACGCCATGCCGGGCGAGATTTGCCGCCAGGGCCTCGGCGATGAAGCCCCTGCCGATGATCAAGATGCGGTTAAGTCCATTGCTCATTCTGGATTTCTCGTTGTGTTGTACTACAGATCCACCGAAAGATCGGTGCTCACCTCACGGTAGTCTGCGTCCTACCCCCCGGCATTGAGCCACTCCGCCAGCACTGGCCCGCCGAGCGCGACGCAAGCGCTTCCAGAGACGGTTCCACGGCCGCGGCGAAAGGCCTCGGGCATGGAGCGCTCCAGGCCGCTTGACCGCCAAGGCTCCAAGGGCGCCAGGCCGGTCTCGCCGACGGCGTATTCAATCCGGCACAATCGCATCGTGTTCCGATAGCTGGCAAGCCAATTTGGATCGGAGACCAGCAACAAGGTGAGGATCTCCGGGCGCAGATCCTCAAGATTCATGGCCAGACCGGTTACCCGCAGCCGTGCGTCGCCCCGCTCCAGGCGCCCAAGCAAATCCCGCAGTGGCGCCAAATCCCGCCAATCCGCCCCCTCGTTCAGGCCGAACAGCTCTTCGGCCAGCTCGCGCAATAGCCGATCGCGGATGCTGTAGCCGCCAGCGGGAGCATCCGCCTGGGGCTGAAAGGCCATTGACGGCACCACATGGTGCAGCCCGGGGTCGTCGCCCACATCATCGGCACGCCGGGCTACCCCCCAGCAGTGGCCGGCGTGTTCGGCGACGACCAACAGACAGGAGATCGACAGCGAAGCACTCCGCCCGTCGCCGTGCCAGAGCCAGTCATTCGCGGCGCCGCCCACACGTCCGTCGAGCAGGGCGCGACGCCGCGGCATCGCTTGCCAGGCGCGTGCGGGGTCACCGGGCCAAGTTGCGACGGCACGTTTGAGTTCGGAGCGCAGCTCAAAGCAGGTCGTAACGGCGTCGAAATAGCGCCCTTCGGCGCAGCTCAGTCGTTCACCATCGTCTTCAAACCCGCGCAGCACATAGGTCGGGCCATTCCACAGTTTTGGACAAGACGCCTGAAGCGCCCGGAGTTCCGGGCTGTTGTCGGGGAACACGCGATTATCGGCTCTCAACGTACCAAGCAGGCTGTCCGGATCCCGCATGGAAAGCCGCCGGTAGAGCGCCGGGAGCCGCTCGCCATCGGGGCCGGCAAGCAGCGCGTCTTCGCCGTGGACCTCCGCCAGGCAGGAGACCAGCGCCCGATCCGCGCGCAATGCCGAAAGATCCATCAGATGGCGGTGTCGAGCGGTTCGCGAGCCGCCGGATGTTGGTATTGAATGTTGCCTTTGGAGCGGTTTTGATGCCCAGTGATCTCCTCGTCATCATCGACCAGCGTCCCGCCATTCGCCACCTCTTCGCGATAGGAGAGCATGAGCTTGCGCAGGGAATCCGATAGGGTCATTCGCGGCTCCCATCCCAGATCCGCACGGGTGTTTCCGATCCACGGCACACGGCTCTGCACATCCTGGTAGCCCTCGCCATAGTACGATTCGGCATCCGTGGAGACAAGCTCCACCTGGGCCAGCCCGGCGCGATACTCCGGAATCTCGGCGGCGATCTCCAGCATCCGCTGCGCAAGGTCACGCACGGAGAGGTCGTTGGCGGGATTGCCGATGTTGTAGATCTGTCCGGAAGCGACTCCATTGCGATTGGCGATAATGCGCACCAAGGCGTCAACCCCTTCGGAGACATCGGTGAAACAGCGCCGCTGGCGCCCCCCATCAACCAGCTGAATCGCCTCTCCGCGGGCGATATGGCCGAGAAACTGGGTCACGACCCGCGAGCTGCCCTCCTTGTCGGCGTGCAGGCTATCGAGGCCGGGGCCTATCCAGTTGAAGGGACGAAATAGCGTATAGTCCAGCCCTTGTTGCTGGCCGTAGGCGGCGATGACGCGATCCAGCATCTGCTTGGCGCAGGAGTATATCCATCGCGGTTTTTCAATTGGTCCCAAGACCAGATTGGAGGACATCGGGTGAAATTCCGGGTCGGGGCACATCCCGTAGACTTCGGATGTGGACGGAAAGAGTAGGCGCTTGCCATAACGCACGCAACTGCGCACGATGGGAAGATTGGCCTCAAAATCCAGCTCGAATACGGAAAGGGGATCCCTGACATAGGTGGCGGGCGTGGCAATGGCGACCAGCGGCAGCACGATGTCGCATTTCTTGACATGGTACTCCACCCATTCCCGGTTAATGGTGATATCACCTTCGAAGAAGTGGAAGCGCTTGTCGGCCATCAGCCCCTCGATACGGTCTGACGACATGTCCATGCCGTATATTTCCCAGTCAGTGGTGGTTAATATCCGTTGCGAGAGATGATGGCCAATAAAGCCGTTTACGCCGAGAATTAGTATTTTCATTTCTTTCAAGTTTATATACCCCCTGGCACGACCGCGCATCAGCCCTGCTTTGTGAATGTTGATTTAAATCGCCATGGATTCCGGGTTGGTCGCTACCGACGTGACACCTGACGAAAATCTTGTTTTTTTGAAGGCTGGGATCACAAGCAAGGATAGCCAAATCCAACTCCAAACGCCGAAGTATTACATCTTTGGGTAGTGCAGTCAAAAGGATGGGGAATCCAATCGCCTACGCCAAAATATTCGCCCCTACGCCAAAATATTCGCTGATCGGGTAGCACCGTCAAGACTCGGTTCAAGCCCCCTCTGATCACCTCATCGGCATCCAGACCTTCAGCCAGATTCGTGAAGAGGGCTACTATTATGTCGACAAGACGCCCCACATCGAACGGCTGATCGACGAGGGCAAGCACTACTTCCTGTCGCGCCCGAGACGCTTCGGCAAATCCCTGCTCATCGATACCCTGGCCGAGCTGTTCGAGGCCAATGAGGCCCTCTTTGAGGGTCTGCACATCCACGAGCGTTGGGACTGGTCCGTTCGCTATCCGGTGATTCGTATCAGCTTCGGCGGGGCTGCTTCGAACCCCTGAAGCCTTGCAACGCTTAGTTGTCGTCAAACCGCTTCTGGATCGCGTCGGACGACTGGATGAATTTCTCGACATGCCAGCGAACACAGAGCTTGAAGCCGCCTTGGCAAAGGGGCAAAGTATCGGACGCCCGTTGATGGGAGATCAAGCGCTGGCGGAACTTGAAAAGACATTGGGACGCCCATTGAGACCGGGCAAGCGCGGTCGCCCGCCATCCCCAAGAAAGGAGGATCGACAATTAAAATTAGTGTGATTGGTAAAGTGTCACCGTAATTCGTAATTTCGCCCCTGCGCCCGGCGGTCACCGCGCTGGCGCCTATGCCGGTGGCAACCGAGCCCGAGCCGGTCGCCAAGCCCACCGCCGAGCATTACCTTCAGGGCGAGCCCATCTCCTGCAGCCCCAGCCGAAGTACGTGTACGATCAACGGGTGTCCTGGTAGCGGCCGCCGTGGGGCTGCCGAACCGGTCTTTGCCGGTCGGGAGAAACCCGCTCCTGGCGGTTTTATTTCCTTTGATCCGCCCCCGCGAGGTTTGGGATGGTCCTTGACCGCACATCTCGAAAGAGGGGATACTTCGACGGGGGCGGTTGCATTGACTATCCTTCGGCGATGGTAATGCCGGAAGACGCGGCCCGTTACGCCCATCGCAAGGGATTTTTCATGATCGCCCAGCGGGGCGACGCGGCGGAGATGTTGAATGGCCCGGAATTCGAACCGCGCGCCGGGTAACGGCGTGACGAGCCCACCCTGCGATGGCCCGCGCCCCGTGGCCTAACCGGGCATGACCAGCGAAGCCGACACCCGCGCCAATTTCATCGACCCCGCGCTGGCCGCCGCCGGCTGGTCGGCGGGCCAGATTCGCCGCGAATACCACTTCACCGACGGCCGCAAACTGGCGGGCAACCAGCGCGGCAGTCGCTGCTTCGTCGACTATCTGCTGCACGCCCACAACCGCCACCTGGCCATCATCGAGGCCAAGAAACGCAACGCCCACCCCACCGAGGGGCTGCAACAGGCCCAGGCTTACGCCGCCAAGCTGCGGGTGCGGTTCATCTACGCCACCAACGGCGAGCGGATCTATGCATTCGACATGGAGGAGGGGCGCGGCGACTATGTCTCCGGCTATCCGAGCCCGCAACAGTTGCTCGCCCGCTGCGCCGACAACACCACCCACCTGGCCGAGACGCTCCGCGCCATCCCCTTTCACCTGGAAGCCGGGTTTGCCCCCCGCTACTATCAGGAACTGGCGGTCCACGCCGCCACCGACGCCATCGGCAATGGCGAACAGCGGCTGCTGCTGACCCTTGCCACCGGCACCGGCAAGACCTTCATCGCCTTCCAGATCGTCCACAAGCTGTTCCAGGCCCGCTGGAATCGCCAGCAACCAGGCTCGCGTCGTCCGCGCATCCTCTTTCTGGCGGACCGCAACATCCTCGCCGATCAGGCCATCAACACCTTCAACCCCTACGAGAAGGACCTGGTCAAGATCGATGGCGACGAGATCCGCCGCCGTAACGGCGTGGCGCCGACCAACGCCCATCTTTTCTTCGCCATCTACCAGGCCATCGCCGAAAGAGAGAACATCGGCGGCTATTACAAGGAGTACCCCGCTGACTTCTTCGACCTCATCATCATCGACGAATGTCACCGCGGCGCGGCCAATAACGAAGGCTCCTGGCGCGCCATCCTGGAGCACTTCGCCCCCGCCGTGCATCTCGGCCTCACCGCCACCCCCAAACGCACCGATAACATCGACACCTACAACTACTTCGGCCAGCCTGCCTACGAGTATTCGCTCAAGGACGGCATCAACGACGGCTTTCTCACCCCCTACCGGGTCAAACGCATCCGCACCAACCTGGATGAACTGGTGCTCACCGCCGATGACGAGATCCTCAAGGGCGAGTCCACCCAGGATCTCTACGACACCAACGACTTCGACAACAAGATCATCGCCGATCAGCGTACCGAATTGGTCGCCCAGGCGATCCTGGCCAACATCAACCCGCTGGAGAAGACCATCGTCTTCTGTACCAATCAGAACCACGCACTGACCATGCGGGACATGATCAACAAGCACAAAACCCTGGCCGATCCCCGCTACTGCGTGCGCGTCACCAGCGACGAAGGCAAGCCGGGGCGTGACCTGCTGGAACGCTTTCAGGATAACGACCGGGATATCCCCACCATTCTCACCTCATCCCAAATGCTCACCACCGGGGTCGATGCCCGCAACGTGCGCAATATCGTGCTGGATCGCGCCATCGGCTCCATGGTCGAGTTCAAGCAGATCGTCGGGCGCGGCACCCGCATCTTCGACGGCAAGGACTACTTCACCATCGTCGATTTTCGCGGCGCCACCAACCGCTTTTACGATGAGGACTGGGATGGTGACCCGGTAGCGGTCGACACGCCCCCGGTAGCGGATGTGAATGAGCCGCCGCCGCCCTATGAAGGCGACCAGGGGGATGATTCTGGCCGGCACGCGGGCGAAGGTGGGGCCGCGGAGGACGATGCACCACCGGAGAAGCTCACCGTGCGCCTCAGCGCCGCCCGTGAACTCAAGGTGATCGACGTGGAGATCCGTTACATCGACGAAAACGGACGCCCGCTCTCCGCGCAACAGTTCGTCGAACGCCTGATGCTCAAGCTGCCGGGCCTGTTCTCCTCCGCCGAAGAGCTGCGCGAAACCTGGTCCGACCCGGACCGACGCGAGGCCCTGCTGCAAAAGCTCGCCCAAACCGGCTTCGACGCCGAACAGCTCGCCACCCTGCGGCGCATGTTCGCCGCTGAACAGAGCGACCTGTTCGACCTGCTCGCCTTTCTCGCCTTCGAGCAGCCCATGGAGACCCGCCGCGCCAGGGCAGAGGCCACCCGCGCCAACAACGCCTTCTTCAACCAGTTCGAACAACAACCGGCCCGTGATTTTCTTTATTTCGTCTTGAATCGCTATGAGGAGACCGGCGTCGCCGAACTCGCCCGTGACCGCATGCCCGGACTGATCAAGATGTCCGGGCTCGGCACCACCCGCGACGCCTCCCGCGCCTTTGGTGGCAGTCCCGCCAATGTGCTGGCGGCCTTTCGTGGGTTGCAACATGCGTTATACCAGCCTCATGAGATGGGCTAGGACGCCCACTGTTACATCGACAGAACAACCTTCCTGGTTTACAATTCAAGAAAAATATACGAATCTATAAACCATGCGAGGGCGACAACATGATCGGTGAGCGACTCAAGCGCGCCCGCGCCGCGGCGGGCCTTTCCATGCAGGCACTCGCCTCGCGGGTCGGGGTTAGCGCCAACATGATCAAGAAATACGAGCACGACGCCTCCATGCCCTCGTCCGCCGTCCTGCTCAAACTCGCCAGCTCCCTTGGCGTGCGTAGCGAATTCTTCTTTCGCCCGACCCAGGTTGCCCTTGAACAGGTGGAATACCGTAAAAAGGCCAACGCCCCGGCCAAGCTCATCCAGCGTATCGAGGCCGATGTACTGGAACAGGCCGAACGCTGGCAAGAGCTGGAGCAGCTCTGGCCCAATTATCCACTGGCGTCCTTCGCCTATACCGCTCCATTGCCAGCGATAACGACCCTGCAAGATGTGGAACAGCTGGCCGAGCAGGTACGCGAACACTGGAAGCTGGGCATGAACCCCTTGCCTGATCTGATCGACCTGCTGGAGAGCAAGGGCATTCTGGTTATTGTTACCCGTGTCGAACAGGCGGAAAAGTTCGATGGTCTGCAAGCCCATATTGGCCAAAAGCCCGTGGTGGTCGTCTCCGAACGCTGGCCCGGTTGCCGTCAGCGCTTCACCCTGGCTCACGAACTGGGGCATCTGCTGCTGCGTGACCGCTTGCCGCCAGATCTGGATGAAGAGAAGGCCTGCAACCGCTTCGCCTCGGCCTTTCTGTTACCCGCATCCGGCGTGCATCAACAGTTGGGTACGACGCGCCGGAACATAGAACCCCGCGAACTCTATCTGCTTAAACATGAATATGGCTTGAGCATGGCCGCCTGCCTCTACCGGGTGGCGGATCTCGGCATCATCAGCGAAGCAAAACGCAAGAGCCTGTTCATGCACTTTTCCAAAAACGGCTGGCGCAAGCAGGAACCGGGTGAGCCCTATCCGCCAGAGCAGACCCATCTGTTTGAACAGTTGGTCTATCGCGCACTGGCGGAAGAGATCGTCAGTGAAGCCAAGGCGGCGGAGCTTCTAAACGTTCCACTCATGCAACTGCATAAGCGACGCACCATGCAGGTCGAGGCATGTTGAATGCAGTTGCTGATCAGTGATGCCAATATCCTCATTGATCTGGAAGAAGGCCAGATACTTGAGCTGCTTTTCCATCTGCCGTACCAGTTCAAAGTACCGGACATCCTGTTTGAAGAGGAGCTGAAAGCACATCACGCTCACCTGGCCGGTTTAGGGCTGCAAATCGGAGAACTTACCGCCGAAACCATGATGGACGCCTTTGCATTGATTCAGCAATATGGCGGCCCCAGCCGCAATGACTGTTTCGCGTTGGCCTTGGCTCGTCAGGAACAATGTCCGTTGTTGACCGGCGACAAGGCACTCAGAAAGGCCGCTGAATCGGAAAGCGTCATGGTCAAGGGAACCCTTTGGGTCGTGGAGCAGATGGTTCAGCAAAATCTTCTCGACAAGATCGAGGCACATCGGGCCTACGACCGCATGGAGCAAGCAGGAAGAAGGCTCCCCTGGGCCATGGCCCGACAAAGACTTGATAACCTATAGGGAACAGAACGAGCCCCCATGTCACTACAACAAAAAATCGACCGTATCACCGACATATTGCGCCGTGACGACGGCATCTCCGGTGCCATGCACTATACGGAGCAGACCTCCTGGATTCTGTTTCTCAAGTTTCTCGACGACTACGAGGCGGAGAAGGCGGACGAGGCGATCCTCTCCGGCGTCGATTACACCTCGGTGCTGGACGAAGCACACCGCTGGTCCCGCTGGGCCTGCCCCAAGAGCGCCGACGGCAAACTGGACATCAACCAGGCCCTGACCGGCGACGACCTGCGCGGCTATGTCAACGGCGAGCTGTTTCCCTACCTCAAGGGCTTCCGCGGCGACAACCAGGCCGATCCCAACAGCTTCCGCTACAAGATCGGCGCGATCTTCGAGTACCTGGATAACAAGATCGCCTCCGGCCACACATTGCGCGAGGTGCTGGACATCATCGACACCCTCAATTTCCAGTCCGAAAGCGAGCTGTTCGAACTCTCCCAGGTCTACGAGGGGCTGTTGCAGAACATGGGCGATGCCGGTGGCTATGCCGGCGAGTTCTACACCCCGCGCCCGCTGATCCGCGCCATCGTCAAGGTGCTCGACCCGCAACCGGGCCAGAGCGTCTACGACGCCGCCGCCGGTTCCTGCGGCTTTCTCATCGAGGCCTTC
>JAABSM010000101.1 GCA_011390365.1 Gammaproteobacteria bacterium | reverse complement strand
GATGTCTATGATTCACAAGCGCGTACCTTCCGCCAAGGCCAAACCCAGAGTTGGCGGAAATCCCTGGGTGCTGCGAGCGCAAATAGAATACATGCTTATTGTGTGAAGCTGTGTGCTGAGTTGGGTTATCCTCTTTAACGTCTTGGGATATTCGAGCCTTCGGGCTGGCTATTGATACCAGGAGAGCCTGATGATTGTCGGAATCGCCGTTGTCGGCGGGGTGTTGGCGGGAACCAGCCTGATCAGGCGACGCAAGCCGCGTCTGGTCGAGGTGATACGCAAGAGCCGAAGCGAAGCGGACCCGCTCCGGGTGGATAGGCAATACCTCCAGGTCAGCGGTCTGGCAGCCGCCTCCAGCGCGGTGGCGGTCCTTTATCCCCCGGTAGGGCTGGTGGGCCTTGGGTTGATTGGCTACGGCACCGCGCCGGTGCTGGCGCGAGCCGTTCGGGCGTTGGGTCGAGACAAACGTCTCAACAATGATGCCTATGCCACGCTGGTCGCCTTGCTGTGCGTCGGGGTCGGCCAGAACTTCGCCGCCGCCATGCACCTGATGATCTACCACCTGGGCGTGCGCCTGGTGGCCGAGGGTAAACAGGGGGCGGAGGCGCGGATCGGCGCGGCGTTTCGCGGCCAATCGAATCTCGTTTGGGCCTTGCGCCAGGGCGTCGAAATCGAGACCTCGATGGAGGAGATCCGGGCGGGGGATCTGTTGGTGGTACATGCCGGGGAGGTGATCGCCATCGCTGGGACCATCGTCGCGGGTCGGGCATGGATCGACCGCCAGGCGCTCACCGGCGAGACCCAGCCGGTCGAGGTCGGCGTCGGCGATGAGGTCGCGGTCTCCACCCTGGTGCGCGGCGGCGAGATCACCCTGCGGGCCGCCCTCAGCGGCACCGAGAGCCGGGCGCAACACCTGGATGAGGTGTTGAAGCGCACCTGTGACTTCCAGGAACAACTCTCGTTGCGCGGCGAGGCCTGGTCCGACCGCGCCGCCGCCCCCGTGATCGGCGTCAGCGCCCTGACCTGGCTGGTTGCGGGTCTGACCCCGGCCACCGCGCTGCTCTTCAGTGCGCCGATGAACAGCGTGCGTGCCACCCTGGCCCTGCAAACCAGCAGCCACCTGCGCTGGGCGGCGGATCATGGCATCCTGGTCAAGGACGGGCGGGCCCTCGAAGGGCTGCCGCAGGTGGATACCATCCTCTTCGACAAGACCGGCACCCTCACCGAACACACCCCGGAGGTGGTGGCGGTGCGGGTCTTCGGCGAGGCGGACGAGGCGCGACTGCTGGCCCTTGCGGCAGCCGCCGAGGGCCATGTCACCCATCCGGTGGCGGATGCCATACGCGCCGAGGCGCTCTCACGGGGCTTGGTGATTCCGCAGGTGGAAGGGATCGAATACGAACTCGGCAGCGGCGTCCGCGCCAGTGTGGAGGGTCTATCCCTGCATCTGGGCAGTGTGGGCTACATGAAGGCCCTCGCCATTGAATTGCCCCCCATGCTGACCGAGCACATCGCCGCCCATCCCCAGCACACCTATATCCTGCTGGCTATAGACGGCGTGCTCTCTGGTGCCATTGAGCTAGGGGTACGGGTGCGCGAGGAGGCGGCGGAGGTCATCGCCGCCCTGCGCGGCTTAGGCAAGACCCGGCTGGCGATGGTGTCGGGGGATACCCGCCACGCCTGCGAGGGGATCGGCAAGGACCTGGGTATCGATGAGATCCACGCCGAGGTCAACCCCGACGGCAAGGCGGCGCTGATTCGCGCATTGCAGCAACAGGGGCGGCGGGTCTGCTTCGTTGGCGATGGCCTCAACGACGCCGTGGCGATGAAACAGGCCCATGTCTCCATCTGCATGAGCGACGGCGCCAACCTCACCGGCAACGTCGCCCACATCCAGCTCACGCAAGCAGGGCTGACGGCGTTGCCCGGCGCGTTTCGCTTCGGCCGGGGGCTGCAACATCGACTCGATATGAGTTTGCGCTACTGGCTCGCCTTCGGCGGCGTCAACACCCTCGCCGTGCCCCTGCTGGCCTTTACCCCGCTCCAGTCCAGTCTGCTCTACGCCGTCGCGTTTGGCTCGGCGTATCACCATGTGCGCAGGTCGGTTGACCCGCGGGAGAGCGCTCCGCCCCAGGAGTGGCAGTCCTCCAAGGACTGCCACTCCTCGACCTCCAAGAGACGCAGGCTCCGATAACTTGGCGCGGCTGTACTAGTGCAGCCCCCGCCAAGTGACTATGAATAATGCGGGGTGTAGGGTATTGGTTTTTATATAAATAGTGTTATTGCTTATTTAGCGGGTGCTGCACTAGCCGATGGCACGCGTCGGGGATGCCGGGTCGGCAATAGCCTTTTGGCCGGGGGCGCGATCGGTTGCCTTGCTCTATTTTGGATACAATATTCAGGCGTTTTTGCTAAGTGGTACAATACCGATACCGACCACTCCAAGGCGCCTTGATCCATGCGATTTTTCAACACCGCCGGCCCGACCATCCCCGAAGACCACTACCGCATCGACCCGCTGACGCGAGTGGATTGGCAAGAGATCACCACCCTGATTGACCACAAGCGCTACTTTCTTCTCCACGCCCCGCGCCAAACCGGCAAGACCACCCTGCTGCTCACCATGATGGAGGTCATCAACCGCAAAGGGAAATATGCCTGTGCCTACGCCAATATCGAAGCCGCCCAAGCCGCAAGACACGATGTGGATAGTGGGATCGAGACCATCTGTAGTGCGGTTGCCGGCTCGATCAGCCTCTATCTGGGAGATGAGGCACTCGAAGCGTGGTTCCGCACCGGTCCCGGCGCCGCCATGCCGGCCAAAGATCAGCTTTTCCAACTCTTGAAACACTGGACTCTGACCTCCCGAAAACTCACCGTCCTCCTCCTCGACGAAGTCGATGCCTTGGTCGGCGATGTCCTCATCTCCCTCCTGCGTCAAATCCGAGCCGGCTATGGTCAGCACCCTGCTGCCTTCCCCCATGCCCTCATCCTCTGCGGCGTCCGCGATATCCAGGACTACCGCATCCACACCAAAGACAAAGAGATCATCACCGGAGGGAGTGCGTTTAACATCAAAGCCAAATCCCTGCGCATGGGTAACTTCACCTATGAAGAGTGTGTCGAGCTCTGGAAACAACACACCCAGGAAACCGGTCAGACCTTCGAGGATGCTATCTTCCCCGAACTCTGGGAGGACACCAAAGGCCAACCCTGGCTGGTCAACGCCCTGGGCCATGAGTTGACATGGGAGCTTCGAAAACTAAGAGACCGCACCCTGCCCATCACCTTCCTGCACTATCAGGAAGCCAAAGAAAATCTCATCCAATCCCGACAAACCCATCTCGACCAACTGGTGGCCAAACTCAAAGAGGGTCGGGTCCACCGAGTCATCGCCCCGCTGCTTGCCAATCAGACTGAGGAGATTCGATTCCAGGAGTCCGACCTCCAGTATGTCTACGATCTGGGCCTCATCACCATCAAGCCCTCCATTAAGATCAGTAACCGCATCTACCAGGAGATCCTCCCCCGAGCGCTCACCTACGGCACGCAGTATGGTATCCCCAACCAGGAGACCGCCTGGTATGTGAAAGAAGAGGGAAAGCTCGACACCCCCAAGCTCCTCCAGGCCTTCCAGCAATTCTTCCGAGAAAACGCCGACTCCTGGATCGAACGATTCGACTACAAAGAGGCGGGTCCTCAACTCCTCATGCAGGCCTTCTTGCAAAGAATCATTAACGGCGGAGGCCGAATCAACCGTGAATACGCTTTGGGCCGAGGCCGAACCGACCTCCTCATCGAGTGGCCCGCCACAGAGCAAGGCTACTTCGGTCCTGTCCAGAAAGTGGTCATCGAACTGAAGATTCTCCACAAAGGTCTCGAATCCACCATCACCAAGGGAATCGAACAGACCAGGGCTTACGCTGACAAAGCGGGAGCAGAGGAATCCCACCTCGTCATTTTTGACAGAACCTCCAACAAAAGCTGGGAAGAGAAGCTGTGGTGCAAAGAGTTGGAGGGGATCGGCGTCTGGGGGTGCTGAACTTATGCGCCCACAAGGGTTTATACGATCGCCACAAACCTTGATACTCGCAATAATTGAGCCACTTCCGCTCGAAAGAGCGCACCCACTCGATGCGCGGAATTTGTTCATGGACGTACGCTGAGTGACGCCGAATGCTCAGAGGCGGGTCTGGCAGGAGCGGTGATCAAGGCCGAAGGGCTCAAAATCGGATCTTGACGGTGTTACCGATCAGGGGGATACTTGCGCGTAGGCGGTTGGATTTCCAATCTTTTCCTTCAAACTTCGTAGGCTTTCAGATGTCGCGCCTTATCCCTTTCCTGCTGATTACGTGGCTCGGCTCCGCGAATCCCGCGCTGGGTGAGGAGAATAAGGGCGAGGGGCGCTGGAATCTGACCCCGTTCGGTGGGCAGATGACGGACAATGTCTGGGAAGAGTCGATCGTTCCCGGGAAGACTGAGTTGGTCGACTCTCACCTGATCGGCTTGGCGTTGGGCCGCGACTTCGCGAGCCGAGGCGCAGTTGATTTTGGCTGGGAGGGCCAGATCGTGGCTCATTTCGGCGCGCAGGATCACTGGGAATTCAACCTGCCCGTTTACAGCCGCTACCATTTCCCCGCGCACTGGCGTGGGCTCAAGAGCGCCACCTTTGGGCTGGGTCTGAGCTACGCCACGAAAATCCCGCAGGTCGAAATCGACCGTGACGGTGAGTCCACGCGACTCCTGTTTTACTGGATGGGGGAAATCGAATTTCGCCTGCCCGTGGAGACCATGACGATGGTCTTCCGCCTGCACCACCGCTCCGACGGCTACGGCGTGTTTGAAACTGACAGCGGCTCAAATGCCCTCGTGTTGGGGCTCCGGCGCAACTTTTAGCGCCCGTCGGTTCCGGGCGCGTCTCGCCAAGACCGCGGTTTCAGGCTGACGGCGGCATACCGTCCGGGTTCTCAGCCCCAGCGGCCACTTCGCGGCACACCAGCAGCAAAAGGGGTCGCGCATTATAACTCCCCAATACCCGACTATACTGGACCACATGGCCAGCCCCCTGCGCATGGAATCCGCCGGAGCTTTGTACCACTTCACCTCCCGAGGGGATCGGCGAGAGGCGATCTACGAGGATGATGAGGATACGGAAGCCTTCCTCAGTATCCTGGCGGAGGCTGTGGGAGGGACGCCATAAGGCGGCGTTGCTCGATACCAAAACCTATCTTTTGAATTTTTATCGTTATGTGGAGCTCAACCCGGTCCGAACGTGTATGGTAGAGCATCCCGCGGAGTACCCTTGGTCGAGGCACCGATGCACCGCACTGGGATTTCCTGACGCGCTGATAACGGCGCATCCCCTGTATACCACGCTAGACCAAAATGCTGACAAGCGCCGAGAGGCTTATCAAGCCATCTTTGAAAATCGTGTTTCCGATTGCGCGGCGGTGTTAGCCGACGGCGGACGCCGAGGATGCTTGGTCGACGGCAGCCTTTTGGTCCAGGGCGCGATCGGTTGCCTTGCAGGCGGCGTCGACCGCGATGTCCTTGGCGCTGTTGACGACCTTCTTGGCGGCAATGGCGGTGGCGGCGCCGATGAAAAAGCCCACCGCGAGCGATGCCGCCGTTGCGCCCGGGATGGGCATCACCGCGGTGAGCGCCATGGCCTTGGCGCCGGCGATCACGCCGACCTTGGCCGACGCCCAGGCCGATCCCCCTTCATAGGCGCCGGTGGAGGCGACGTCGGTCACTACGGCGCGGTCGGCAAGATCCGCGCCGCGCGCCGCATGGCCAAGGGCGGTCAGGCCGGCGGCGGCGGCGGTGTCAATCGCGATAAGCAGGGGGCCGTAGCGCAACGGGCCGGCGCCCTTGCCGATACCGGCCCCCGCAAGCCGGTGATGGATGTGGTCGACGAAAAAGCCGGTATAGTCTACTACCGGTCGCCCATAGTTCGCATAGGGGCCTTGACCCGTGTCGGAAAGAAACGCCGCCACTTTGCCTGCCTTGCCCCTGAGCAGGCTCGATTCGAGTTCGATGGCGGCCTTTTCCGCCAGCGCCCAGCTCTCGTCGCGTGACAATACGCGCACGCCGCCATCCGCGGCCGCCAGTCGAATCGGGTCGGGGATCCGATGCTTCTCCAGGTAATCCCCGTCACTGGTTTCGGTACCGGCTTGGCGCAACGCCGCGCGCAGCTCGGCTGGAAGGGCGCTCAGGTGTATGCCCGTGGTGCGGGCGCTGAAGCGTTTTCGGATAACGCGGTTTTTTGGTAGTGCGTTCACGTCGGCTGACATCGTTGGTTACGGGTTATTTTGAATTCGCCAGTTAAAGCCGCGAAGGCTCAGAGACCCCAGGGAGAGAACAACGAGTTGCGCCATCTTCTGGGATCGCCTCCGAGGGGAGTGAGGCTTGTGCGGTAACGTATTGCAAACACTCTGTGTGCTCTGTGTCTCCGTGGCTGACCGCCCTTTTCAGGGTTATCGGTTACCTGGGGTTAGCTTGCCGTTTTTCGATGTACTCGGCAAGCGCATTGATAGAGTGGAAGTGCTGGGGTACGAGGTCGTTCATTTTCTGAAGTGGCGCACCACCCGATGACCGCGGGGCGACGACCCAGCCGCCGGGTCTTTGCCCGGCTCCCGTTCAGCATCCAGTCCGCGCCATGCCATCGCCTTTGTCTACGCGCACCCATTTGGGACCAGATCAAACCGGGCGCGCCGAATCCCCGGGAAAATTGACAGCGAACACACTACTGATAAAGAATAGGCCTCGTTCAGCTTGCCCGCTGCTGTTCGGGGTGCTGCTGAGCCTTGGGAATGCCGCGGTGGTCTGGCTTGCGCCGCGGCAGCCAGGAATCATAACTCTTCACTTCGGAGACAAGGCTGATGATATTCGACTATACGCTTGCATTTGTTGCTGGTGTCGCCTTCTGGGTGCTGATCCTGAATGATCTGCATCACTATCTCGGGCACAAACTCAAGGGGCGGCTCCAGTTTTCCAGTAACCACCTCAAGCACCACGGCGCAAAGGACTGGTTCGAGACGATCCGCGCGCAGCTGGGTGCGATGCTGCCCATCTTTGCCGTGATCGCCCTGATCGGGGTTGTCGCGACCGATATCGCCACCGGTCTGTTGTTCGCTGGCGGGTTCGCGGCGGGTTACCTGGTGTTCCCGCGCATCTGGCACATGCACATGCACATGGCTGCGCCGAAGACGGCCTATGGTCGCTGGATGCGCAAGCACCACTTCCATCACCACTTCGCCAACCCGAAGTCCAACTACGGTCTGGTGACTCCGCTGTTCGACATGCTCTGGGGCATGTACGAGCAGCCCGCCCGGATCGCGATCCCCGAGCGCCACGCCATGGACTGGCTGGTCGATCCCGCCACCGGCAAGGTCTTGCCGGCCTACGAGCAGGACTACCGGATCGTCTCCCGCGATCATGGCGAAGCC
Organism: Gammaproteobacteria bacterium; assembly: GCA_011390365.1. Classification (GTDB taxonomy): domain Bacteria; phylum Pseudomonadota; class Gammaproteobacteria; order Chromatiales; family Chromatiaceae; genus SLIM01. The sequence goes on along the minus strand of JAABSM010000101.1, from coordinate 7,402 downwards.
CTGCTGGATCAGGTCGACGAAGTCGCCGCGGATCTGGATGCGGCCTACGCCTCCGTGCCCCCCACGGCGTAAGGTGACGCCCCGGCGTCCGAAGGGCGCCGTCTCGCCGCCTCCGGAACCCCTTGGCCAAGGGGCGCGGAGGCGGCGTTTTCAATATCGGCAATCGCCCAGGGATCACCGCCTTCAGCGGGCGTCCGGATATACGATATCGATCCATCGCAGCCAGCCCGGCGGCGTCACAGGCGGCAAAGTGATACTACAAATCGTCATCGGCGGCGGCATGCTGCTCGGCGTCAGCGGCCTCCGGCCCAGGCGCAAATCGGCGCTCATGCGCAAGCGCGCCCTCTCCATGCACCGCAAATCGGATCTGCTGCCGCGATCCGTGCGCGAGTTCGATCGTCGCTATCAAGCCCTCTTTCAGACCTCCCTCGATCCCATCTTCGGCGCCGCCCGTCAACTACAGCTGGAAGAGCTTCAGATCGAGGTCGGTGAAGAGGAGAAGGGGATCAATCGGCGCCTGGGGCTGGCCGTGGCCAACGTGGGTCTGGCGGCGCTCGGCAGCGCCTATCTGCCGGCCCTGTTATTCGTCAGCGCGGCGGGTGCGGTCTACGTCTCCAGGCCCCTGCTCCAGGATGTCCATGCCGCGCTCGTCGTCGAACGCCGCCTGACCTACTCCTCGGTGGCCGCGCTCAGTCTGGTGTCGACCCTCGCCGCGGGCTACTTCGTGACCACCAACCTGATCGTGTTGCTGATCATCCTGACCAAGAAGATCATCTACCGGACCGAAAACTACTCACGCAAAAGCATCTCCGAGATCTTTCAGCGCCAGAATGCCGCCCCGGTCTGGGTGTTGATCGATGGCGTGGAGGTGCAGACCTCCCTCGATGGCGTCGAGGTCGGGGATATCGTCGTTGTGGGGGCCGGTCAGACCATACCGATCGATGGGGTCGTCGTCTCGGGGTTTGCGGCCATCGACCAGCACACCCTCACAGGCGAGGCGCAGCCGGCGCACAAGGGCGTGGGCGAGGCGGTCTTTGCCAGCACCCTGGTGTTGCGCGGTCGAATCCGGATCCAGGTCAGCAAGACGGGGCAGGAGACACTGTCGGCGCGGATTCTTCAGATCATGGAGCGGACCTCCGGCTACCATTTGTCCTTCGAGTCGAAGGGGCGCAACTTTGCCGACCGGGCCGCGCTGCCGGTGCTCGCCGCCGCCGCGCTCGCCTGGCCGACGGTGGGGATTGGCGGCGCGGTGGCGGTGTTGAGCGGCGGATTCGGCTCCATCCTGAAGCTGTCGGCGCCCCTGTCGATGCTGAACTTCCTGAATATCGCTTCGCGCCACGGCGTGCTCATCAAGGATGGTCGCTCGCTGGAGGTGCTTGACCAGATCGATACCATCGTCTTCGACAAGACCGGTACCCTGACGCTGGTCCAGCCCAGGGTGGCGGAGATTCACGCTTGGGATGAGCTATCCGAGGACGAGCTGCTGCGCCTGATGGCCTCCGCCGAGCAACGACAGAGCCACCCCATCGCCAGGGCGCTCCTCGCCGAGGCCGCGCGCCGCGAACTGACCCTGCTCCCCCTTGCGGGGATCGATTGCGAGGTTGGCTACGGCATGCGCGCCGATACCGCCGAAGGGGTGCTGCGGGTCGGCAGCGAACAGTTCCTGCGCCTGGAAGGGGTCGCGATCCCCGCCGAGGTCGTTGTCCGCCAAGCCCTCTGCCATGATCAGGGCCACTCACTGGTGATGCTCGCGGTCGGCGACCGCTTCGCGGGCGCGGTGGAACTGGCGCCGCGGTTGCGTCCGGAGGCGCGGCGTATCGTCGCTGCCCTGAAGGAGCGGAATATCGCCCTGTACATCCTCTCCGGTGATCAGGAGAGGCCGACGCGCGTGATTGGCGAGGCGCTCGGCATTGAGCACTGCTACTGCAATGTCCTGCCCCAGGCCAAGGCGCGGGTCATCGAAGAGCTACAGCGGGCCGGGCGCAGGGTCTGTTTTGTAGGGGATGGCATCAACGACGCGATCGCGTTGAAACAGGCCCAGGTCTCTGTTTCGCTGAGCGGGGCCGCCACGGTGGCGGTGGATTCCGCGCAAATCGTGTTGATGGATCAGACCCTGAACCATCTGCCGCTACTTATCGATATCTCCCGGGATCTGGCGAAAAATCTCAACACCACCTTCACCCTCTCGGTTGTCCCCGGCACGCTGATCATTGGCGGGGTGTTCGTACTGCACTTCGGGATACCCGCGGCGATGGCGCTCTATTCCGCGGGGTTGATGGCCTCTCTCGCCAATGTGATGGCCCCCTTGCTCAATGCCCAACACGGACAGGCTGAAAACCAAAGCGCTCGACCAGATAGCGCTCCTTGCGGCCCACTCGATCCGCCAGCGCTGGGGTGTAGTAACTCCCGGGATCGGCATGGGGAGTGACATTCTCCGGCGCTGCGTGGAAGATATACCGCTTTCGCGCCGGGGTGAGTCGGCAACCGAGCTGGTCGAAGAAGGTCAGCAGGTCCTCCCGCAGATGACTGTTGCGGACAAAAAAGGGATTCACCGCGCCGGCGTACATGTGCTGGAACAGAAAGCTATAAAACCCCTCGTCACGATCGCGCAGCGGCGCGAGATCGGCGGAGGTGAGATTCATGCCCCGAAACCCATCCCGCTGCACGGGGGTATAGCGGCCGCGTCGATCACGCTCCGCTGGCAGTAACGCCAGCAGTCGCTCCAGGGTGGCCGGCGATGCGGACAGATCGAGCAGCCGGGTGGTAACCTCGGCAAAGCTCGGCTCGCCCATCTCGCACAGGGTGTCGAACAAGATGTCGATACCGTTGCGCGGGTCGATGCCGGATCGGCACAGGGCATCATATTCGCCCGCCGGGCGTCCTCGCCAGGCCGTTTCGAACTGACTGACCAGGCGCTGCTGAAAGGCGTGGTAGGAGACGTAGAACTCCCAGGGAGAGCGCACGCTGCCCAGCACCGGTAGCCCCCGATAGGCTTGGGGCAGGCACGCCAGGGGGTAGTGATAGCCGAGCCTTTTGGCGCCCGGAAACAGCGCCAGGATCACCTTGCCGATAAAGCTCCCTCCCGCCTTGTGCAGGTGGATAAAGATAAAGTCATCGGTAACAATCATCGTTCACGTCAATCCTGATCTCATGGGCGCGGCCAATAGCTGTTTATGGGGCATGTGTTGAAGAGGGTCGCAACTGGTCATACGCCGTGTTTGTTCTTGTTCTCATGGCGTACCAGGGTTATCGTTCGATATCAATGGTTCACCAGGAACCTCCGCGAAACGGCGATGTCTGGAGTCATCCGACAAACGGCGGGCCATTGATGCCAGAAAGCGCAGGATCTCGCAAAGACGCGAAGGACGTCAACCATGATCAGGGGGTTATGGGGAGCTGCCTGAGCATCCACAAAAGAAATGAGTCCACGAACCACGCGAAAGGCATGAAAATGAAGGGCGTTTTTTTGTGATTTTCGTGTGGTTCGTGGACACAGGCGCACGCAACCGGAAATGTCGAATCTGACAACAAGGAAAAGAAGCAATGAACGGTGAAACCCACGGCCAACTGGCCAACTTCATCTGGTCCATCTGCAACCTGCTGCGCGGCCCCTACAAGCGCAACGAATACCGCAAGGTCATCCTGCCACTGACGGTTCTGCGCCGCTTCGAGTGCCTGCTGGCGCCGACCCGCCAGGCCGCCCTTGAAGAGTTCCAGGTACTGAAGACCAAGCCCGAGCGTGTCCAGCAAGCACGCTTGCAGCGGATCACCGGCCACCGCTTCTACAACCTGTCGCGGATGCAGCTCACCCTGCCGGGCGAAAAGATACACTCGCTGCTGGACGACCCCAACAACCTCGCGCCCAACCTGAACAGCTACATCAACGGCTTCTCCCCCAACGTCCGCGCCATCATGGAGAAGTTCAAGTTCAGCGAGCAGATCGCCCACATGGCGGAGAAAAACATCCTCTTCGAGGTGATCAAGGCCTTTTCCAGGATCGACCTCTCGCCCCAGCGGGTGGATCAGATGCAGATGGGCTATGTGTTCGAGGAGCTGATCCGCATCGGCGCGGAACAATCCAACGAAGAGGCCGGGGAGCACTTCACCCCGCGCGAGGTGATCAAGCTGATGGTCAACCTGCTGCTGGCCCCGGAGCAGGATCTGGCCAGGAGCGACGTGGTCAAGACCATCTACGACCCCGCTTGCGGCACCGGCGGCATGCTGTCGGTGGCCGAGGAGTACATCCGCCATCTCAACCGCGACGCCCGCCCGCACCTCTATGGCCAGGACTGGAACGACGAGGCCTGGGCGGTGTGCAAGTCCGATATGCTGATCAAGGGCGAGGACGCCGACAACGTCATCCTCGGCGACACCTTCACCCGCGACGGCTTTGATCGCGACGCCGACGGCAACAAGTGGACCTTCGACTACATGCTCGCCAATCCCCCCTTTGGCGTGGAGTGGAAGCAGCAGCAGAAATACATCAACCAGGAGGCCGACACCCTCGGCTTTGCCGGGCGCTTCGGCGCGGGCGCCCCGCGCATCAACGACGGGGCGCTGCTCTTTCTGCAGCACATGATCTCCAAGATGCGCCCCGTCGACAAAGACGGCAGCCGCATCGGCATCGTCTTCAACGGCTCGCCGCTCTTCACCGGCGACGCGGGGAGTGGCGAGAGCGAGATCCGCCGCTGGATCATCGAAAACGACTGGCTGGAGGCGATCGTCGCCCTGCCGGAACAGCTCTTCTACAACACCGGCATCGCCACCTACATCTGGGTGATCACCAACCGCAAGGCCAAAGCCCGCAAAGGCAAGGTGCAGCTCATCGACGCCCGCAACTTCTGGGTGCCGATGGAAAAATCCCTGGGCAACAAGCGCCGCCGTATCGGTGACCCCCAGGACAAGGTCAAGGACCCGAACCACATCGCCGAGATCACCCGCATCTACGAGAACTTTCAGGACGGCGAGGCCCGCAGCTTCCTCCAGGGCGGCCAGAAGAAGGCGCTGGTGGTCAGCAAGCTGTTCGATAACGACGACTTCGGCTACCACAAGATCACCGTCGAGCGCCCCCTGCGCCTCAACTTCCAGGCCACCGCTGAGCGTATCGCCCGGCTGGAAGAACAGACCGCCTTCAAGAACCTTGCATCCAGCAGCAAGAAGAACGAAACCGTCCGCCAGCAGCAGATCGAGGCAGGCAAGGCACGCCAGCAGACCATCCGCGACCTGCTCGCCGCCTTTGCCGACCAGCACGGCGGCACCCTGTTCCAGGACCGCAAGCAGTTCCTGCTGGCCCTGCGCGAGGTGGATCGCGCCAGAAACGTCAAACTTTCCGCCCCCGAGCTGAAGGCGGTGCTCGCCGCGCTGGGTGAGCGGGACGAAACCGCCGAGATCTGCAAAGACAAGAAGGGCCAGCCGGAGCCCGACACCGATCTGCGCGACACCGAGACCGTGCCGCTCAAAGAAAGCATCGAGGAATACTTCCGGCGCGAGGTGCTGCCCCACGTGCCCGATGCCTGGATCGATCACGCCAAGACCAAGGTCGGCTACGAGATCCCCTTGAACCGCCACTTCTACCGCTATGAGCCACCGCGTCCGCTTCCCGAGATCGAGGCCGAGATCAAGGGACTGGAGGGGGAGATTCTGGACCTGCTCCGGGAGGTCACGGCGTGAACGCGCTGATTCACGAGATCCGTGCTCTGATTCAGTCCGCCCGCCAGACGGTGGTGCATTCCGTTGATCTGATCCAGGTATTGACCAATTTCGAAATCGGTCGGCGCATCGTCGAGCATGAACAGGGCGGCGCGGAACGGGCGGAATACGGCAAAGCGCTGCTCAAGGAACTCTCCGCTGCCCTGACAGCGGAGTTCGGGCGGGGGTTCTCCAGAGCGAACCTGCAGAACATGCGCAAGTTCTATTTGACCTATATCGACCGTCTTCCGGAAAAATGCCAGATGCCATCTGGCAAATTCAGGTTGCATCAGAAAGGCCAGACGCCGTCTGGCGAATTTGCCGGGCAGGTGCTTCCGCAACTTGGGCAGACGGCATCGCCCAAATTCAATTCGCCATTCAACCTGAGCTGGTCGCAATATGTCTTTCTGATCTCCATCGACAACCCGGCCGAGCGTAGTTTCTACGAAATCGAGGCGGCGCAAGGCGGCTGGACCCTGCCGGAACTCAAGCGCCAGTTCAACTCCGGGCTGTACGAACGCCTCGCCCTCAGCCGGGACAAGGACGGGGTAAAGAAGCTCGCCGCCGAAGGGCAGCTTGTCGCCCAGCCCGAAGACCTGCTCAAGGAACCCTACGTACTGGAGTTCCTTGGTCTTGATGAAAAAGCGAAGTATACCGAATCCGATCTCGAATCGGCCATCATCGACAAGCTTGAACATTTCCTGCTGGAACTCGGCAAGGGGTTTCTCTTTGAGGCCCGACAGAAGCGCTTCACCTTCGACGAGGAGCACTTCTTCGTCGATCTGGTTTTCTACAACCGCCTGCTGCGCTGCTATGTGCTGATCGACCTCAAAATCGGCAAGCTGATGCACGGCGACCTCGGCCAGATGCAGATGTATGTCAATTACTTCGACCGCTTTGTGAAACTGGACGAGGAATCGCCCACCGTGGGGATTGTCCTCTGCAAGAAGAAGCACGATGCCCTGGTGGAAATCACCCTGCCAAAGGAGGCTAACATTCACGCCAAGCAATATCAGCTCTATTTGCCTGACAAGGAAGTGCTGCGCAGGAAGCTGGCGCAATGGGGCGAAGTGGACGCCAGAAACGGCGATTTTAATTGATGGATAATTGATGGAAGGCCTGAAATGATGGCGTCTCAAATGTATAAGCCATTGAAACCGACAGCGATGTCTGGCTATTTGTTAATTGATGGGTATTTGATGGACAGCGCCTTGGGTCCACGAAAAGCACGGAAAAACACGGACGGGGATGCTTTTTTCAGTGCGTTCCGTGCCTTCCGTGGACAAAAAAAGAAGGAGTCCACGAACCACACGAAAGGCACGAAAATGAAGGGTATTTTTGGCGAGTTACGTGTATTTCTTGGACAGAAAAGGGGGTTGGCGTGAGGTGTCCGGCTTATCCCGAATACAAAGAGAGTGGCGTTCAGTGGCTGGGGCAGGTGCCGGGGCATTGGGAGGTGAAGCGCGGTCGGTTCGCTATGTGCGTGAATCCGCCCGCACCATTACTCCGCAATCTGGAAGAAGACCAAGAGATTTCGTTTGTCCCAATGGATGCCGTGAACGAATACGGCGGTATCCGTCTTGACCAGACACGTGTAAAGGCAGAGGTCGGTGGAGGCTACACAGAGTTCCAGGATGGGGATGTGGTAATCGCCAAGATCACGCCTTGCTTCGAAAACGGCAAAGGTTCGATCGCGACTGGCCTGGTCAATTCG
>JAABSM010000100.1 GCA_011390365.1 Gammaproteobacteria bacterium | reverse complement strand
CGCCACCCCGGAAAATGAATCAGCCGAAGGAGTGGCAGTCCTTCAAGGACTGCCACTCCTCGATAGATTCACAGTAATGCTGGCGTTTTCGGAAGATCAAAGCGCCAACCCCTTTTGGACCACTAAACTTGTGCGCCGATAGGGATAACATATCAATAGGGTGTTTGGCAAGGTTTAGTTTCCATTTTCCCGCCGATGGTGCGCGCGAAAGGCGGAATCCACTCCATGCTGGCGGCTCTGTTGCTGGTCGTCGGCGCGGCGCAAGGCGCAACACCCACCGCTGGGGTGATCGCCGCCTTTCAGTTCCCGGGTGGCGATATCATCGGCCTCTCGGCGGGTCCCGGGGGCGAGGTGGCCGTTTATGAACGCACCCCGGGCGTCACGAATTCCCTGATCCGCTTCCTGCAGGGCGATGAACGCCCGGGGGGATTGCATCGACGACGCACTGGAGGGCAATCTCGCTCTGCTGGAGCTGGACGCCATGGGCCTGGGCCTGCTCACTCAGGTCCGCTACTCCTGTCGCGATCGTTACGAGGATGGCGGCGAGTGGTCCGACCTCGATGAGGGGCGTGGTACGCCTGCCTCTGGTCGCGCGTCTCTTCCATCACGCAACGGCTTTCTCCAACCCGGAAATCCGTCGCGGTGATTGTTGTTGCCGACGCCGATCCCATGTAGCAATCAGGGTTCCATGTCGCGAGCGAATCGCTTACGATTGGAGTCCTCCCATTTACAGCGCGTGGACGGCATGTTTTTCTCCAGGAACCAATCCGAACCGATCTATCTTTCGCGCAGCGATGATGGCGATCCGTTAAGCAGTTTCTCGCCCCATGGCTTTCATCTGGATGACGCCGACTGGCCGAGTGTGGAGCATTACTATCAGGCGATGAAGTTCGAGGACCCGGCTCAGCGTGAGACGATTCGATGCGCGCCTTCGCCGACCGCGGCGAGGGAGCTGGCGGGCAAGCACCGCAAGGCGGTTCGCAAGGACTGGAAGGGGCTCAAGGATACGGTGATGACGCGAGGTATCTACATCAAGTGCCGAACCCATCCCGAGGTGGCCGCGCTGCTGCTCCGTAGCGATGGTCGCAAGCTGGTCGAGAGCTCTCAGTTCGATTACTACTGGGGTTGCGGGCGCGACGGGCGCGGTCGCAATAGCTACGGTAAGGTGTTGATGGCGGTGCGGGAGAAGCTCAACGCAGAGCGGCTTGCATCGAGCTGAATCGGTGGTAAGGTTAATGTCGAATGAGTGACAACTACGCAAAAATCAAGAGAGGTGGATCATGACGAAGTGGATGGCGATGCTGGCAATCTTGTTTGCCTTGGCGGGTTGGGTGTTGATGGGGATGACCGGTTATCACCTGCTTTCGGGTGACTTTGCCAATCGCACCTGTCAGACGGGCTGTGTGAAGACCCTGTTCTGGTCGGCCTTGGCGCTGGCCGTGCTGGGGTTGGCCGCGGGCCTGGCCGGGGTGGTCAAGCGTGAGTCGCGGGTTTTCGGCGGGCTGGCGTTGCTTCTCGCCGCGCCCTTGGCGGGCATCGCTGGGGGCATTATCGTGATCGGTACCACCCAGGGTCCGGTATGAAGGTCGCCGGGTAAATCCGGCCAACAAAGCCGCTCCTCTCTATTCGACGGAGGATGTCGCGATAGCGCGGGGCGGTGGCCAAGGTTTATCGATCTGGCAGGGGGTTGGAGTATACGCCTCGGCGTGACTCGGCCGCGCCGCGTTTGGGGCGTCAAGCCGCGCGCGCCATCTATCCTTCTTCGCCTTCGTCTCGATAGCGCCGATTCATGGCGGCGGCGATGTCGCGGAACTCCTGTCTCAGCTGCTCCGGTTCCAGCACCTCTACCTGATCGCCAAAGCCCAGTAGCCACCAGCGCAGCTGTTGGCTGTCCTTGACGCTGGCGGTAACCTCTAGCCCCTCGCCCTGTTCAAGGATCGACTGGTCCGGGCTCAAGGGGGTCTCCTGGAGGTGGCGGCCGGTCTCTCTGGCGAAGCGGGCGCGCAGACGGATCTCGCCTTCGGGTTGTTGCAGGTACTGGAAGCTGCCGCCGTCGATGTAGGCTTGCAGTTCGAAGCCTTCCGGGATGCGTGAGGGGGCGTCGTCCAGGGTGCATTGGGTGAAGCGGTGCAGCGCGTAGTGGCGCGGGTCCTGGTACTCCTCGACGGTGGCGACGAGGTAGATGACGCTTTCGCGAAACACCAGCCCGAGGGGGTGGAAGCGGTATTCCGCCTCTTCATCCTGGCGGTTGCGGTAGCGCCCGATCACCTGGCGGGATTCGAACAGCGCCTGGTAGAGGGTGGTGATGAGGCCGCGGTTGAGCGGCGCGGGTTGTAGCGGCTGGTTGCGGGGAACGATCTTGACCCTGTCGGCCCAGTGCGCGTAGCCGGGGTGGGCGCTGCCTTGCAGCACGTCGTTGGCGCGACGGAAATAGGGATCGAGGGCGAGGGTGACATCGGGCGGGATCAGTTCGTCAAGAAAGGTGGCTACCAGCTTGAAGGTGAGGGCGGTGGCGGGGTCGAGGGCGGGCAGGTCGAGCAGCGGTGCGTCCTCTCGCCAGTACCAGCCGGGGATGTCGGGATTGGCGTCGTTGGTCAGCCCGGGGAAGAGGGGCGAGAGGGCCTTGAGGTCCCGTTGCACGCTGCGCTGGTCGATGCTGAAACCCGCCTTGTCGAGGGCCTCGGTGAGTTGGCGGGTGGAGATCTTGCCGTGTCCGCGGGGGATCAGTTGCAGCAGGCGCAGGCGTCGGTGGAAGGTGTTCATGGCGCGGGTTATGGTACGGGTTGCGCGTCAACGATCAGGTTGACGGTCTGGTAGTCGCGGCACGCCGGGTCCCCTTCGCAGCTTGCGGCGGCGACGTTGGTCCGCTGGTAGACGAAGCGCGCCTGGCGACCGGTCAGGCCCGCCTCACGTTCGCACAGGGTAAAGTCCGCCATCTCCTCATGGGTGGCGCCGCGCTCATCCCGGTAGCGGATGTAGCAGGCGATGTCGCCCATGGTCATGGCATCGATGCGGTAGATGGCGGGGTCGGTCGGCGCGATGCGGTAGGCGATGGTCTCGTCGGCAAGCGCCCCCCAGCCGGTCCAGGGTTCGCGGAGGGTGACGCGGGGCGGATCGTGGCGGTCGATGAGGTAGATCCAGCTGCGGGGCGGTCGGTTGGGCGGGGTCGCCGGCGCGGTTTCGACCGCCAGCAGGGCGCCGCCGGGCAGCACGCGGATTCGGGCCTCCAGGCTCGCCTCGCCGCCGCGGCTGCATTGCAGTTCGTCATGCAGGCGCAGCTGATCTTCGCCGATGAATTCAAGACCGGCGCAGCTGGCCCCCTCCATGATCAGGCGTTGATCGGCGAGGGGGTGGGCTTGCGCGAGGACCGGCAACAGCAGCAGTGATGACAGCAGTTGTTTCATGGATGTCGCCTATTAGAGGTCGAAAGTGCGATCCAGTGCCGCGCCCGCCAAGTGACCATGAGTGATGTGTGTCATAGGATATTGATTTTTATATAAATAGTGTTATTGCTTATTTGGCGGGTGCTGCACTAGTCCGGCCAGACCCTGGGCACGCTCTGATAACCCTGGTTCTGGCCGGCTGGTGACCTCTTCTTCTCGGTCTTGGCTTTGGCTGAGCGGGTGGGTTTTGCCCTGCTGGCGGTTTCGGGGGGCTTTTCGGCGGCGGGGGCGAGTGGCGGGTTTTTCGGCGCCTCCTTTGCGGGTGAGTCTGTCTCGGGCGCGGGATTGGCCGTCGCCTTGGCCTTGCGAATGGATGCGAGCAGGTTGCGTTCGGTACGGGAGCGGTCAGCCATGGTGTAATACCTCTTCAATCAGGGCATCGATTTCCGCCGCCGCGGCCTCGCCGCGACGCCCGGCCTGATAGACGGTGCGGCCTTCGAGGATGCAGTGGCGGTGGATGGAGCGTCGCCGTATGGCGGTGTTTACCACCGGCAGGTCCAGTTCGGCGAGGGCGTCGGGCATCAGTCGCGAAAGGGTGGTGCGGGGTTCGATCTGGCTCATGACGATGCATGCCCGCAAGGCGGGATTGTCGGGGCGCAGGCGTTCCACCACCCGCGCGATGTGGGTGGTCGCCCACAGGTCCATGGGCGAGGGCTGCACCGGAATCAGGGCGTGCTCGGCCATCGCCAGGGCCTGCTCCGTTTGCGGGGCCTTGATCGACGGCGGGCAGTCGATGACCACATGGGCGTGGGTGCGGGCCAGCGCCTGCACGGAGTTCTTCAGCCCCACCGCGGCGGCCACCACCATCGGCAGCGTCTCGTCCTGCTCCCGCACCAGCCGCCACTGATAGGCGGACTGCTGGGGGTCGGCGTCGATGATCACCACCCCATCCCGTTGCGCCAGGCCCGCCGCCAGGTTTAGGGCCAGGGTGGTCTTGCCGGTTCCGCCCTTGTTGCCGACGATCGCGATGATACTCATTGGCGCTCGGCTATGGAGATGATTCGAGTCGAGGAGGGTTCGAGAACGCGGGGCATCGGCAGTTTTCCCTTGATAAGAGCCACCTTGGAACGGCGAAAGGGCAAAGGGTAAGTCGCCGCGGAATTAACGTCAAGTCAATCAGTGGTTGCCGGCGCGAATTTTCCGCATGATCTCTACTACTTCGCGAAATGCTGAGGGCGGCGCCACTCCGCCCAGCAGCCATCCGTGGAGTTCGGGGTCGGCGGTGGTCAGGAGTTGTTCGAAGGCCTGTTGGTCGTCGGGGCCGAGGCTGAGGTAGGCCTGATCCAGAAACGCCTCCAGGATATAGTCCAGTTCGAGCATGCCGCGGCGACATTGCCAGCGCAGGCGGTTGCTATCGACCATTCATGTGCGCTCCGGGGTAAGGCGCATCACGGGCTCTCCTGGAGCATGCGTCGCTTGAGATAGCCAATCGCCTTGGTGGGGTTGAGGCCCTTGGGGCAGACCTCGACGCAATTCATGATGCCATGGCAGCGGAACAGGCGGAAGCGGTCGTCGAGAAACGCCAGCCGTTCGGCGGTGGCCTGGTCGCGGCTGTCGGCGACGAAACGGGCGGCGCTGAGCAGCGCCTGGGGGCCGAGAAACTTGTCCGGATTCCACCAGAACGACGGGCAGGCGGTGGAGCAGCAGCCGCACATGATGCACTCGTAGAGTCCGTCCAGGGCATCCCGTTGCTCCGGGGTCTGGCGGATCTCGCGTTGGGGCGGCGGGTCCCGCGGTTTGAGCCAGGGATCGGTCTTTTCATACTGGGCGTAGAAGCCGCTCATGTCGACCACCAGATCCCGAATCACCGGACGACCGGGCAGGGGACGCACCTCGATGGGGGTCTTCAGCTCTTCGACGGGGGTGATGCAGGCGAGCATGTTGCGACCGTTGACGTTAAGACCGTCGGAGCCGCATACCCCCTCGCCGCAGGAGTGGCGAAAGGTGAAGCTCTCGTCTTGACGTTGCACCGCCATCAGGGCTTCGCGCAGCATCATGCCCCGCTCCGCCTCCACCTGATAGCTGACCATGCGCGGTTCTTGGTCGGTGTCCGGATTGTAGCGATAGATGCGCAGTTCCATGGGGGTTCCTTTTTTTCTTAACCGCAGATTACGCAGATTGACACAGATTTTTGATTAAACCGGGAAGCCGTCGCCGCAATGTCGAGATTGTGTAGGCCATTTCTCTACGGTTTCCGTGGCTTCATGAGAGGCGCTCGGTGCGCATATATCGAATCATCTGCGTTAATCAGCGAAATCTGCGGTTAATAAATGAAATGACTCTCAGTAAACCCGCTCTTTCGGCGGAAAGCTCTCCACCGACAGCGGTTGGGTGCGAATCGGTTTGTAGTCGAGGCGGTCGCCGTCGCGGAAGTAGAGGGTGTGCCTGGCCCAGTTCTGGTCGTCCCGCTTGGGGTAGTCGGGTCGGGAGTGGGCGCCGCGGCTCTCCTGGCGGGCGAGGGCGGAGGCGGCGATGGCGAAGCCGACGTCGATCATGTTCTCCAGCTCCAGGGCCTCGATGCGGGCGGTGTTGAAGGTGCTGCTGTGATCCGTCAGGCGCGCCGTCTCCAGCTCCTCGCGCAGTGCCTTGAGTTGCTCCAGTCCTTCACTCATCACCTCGTCGGTGCGAAACACCCCGGCGTGGTCCTCCATGGCCTTGCGGAAGCGTTCGCACAGATCGCCGACGCTGACGCCGGGGTCCTTGCGCCGCCACTTCTCCAAACGCCCCAGCGCCTGGTCCACCTGGGCCTGGTCGAGGGGGGCGGGGTGGGGCTGTTGCTGGCTGCGCTGGATGATCTCCTTGCCGGCGACCCGGCCGAAGACCAGGATGTCCAGCAGCGAGTTGCCGCCGAGGCGGTTGGCGCCGTGGACCGAGGCACAGGCGACCTCGCCGGCGGCGTAGAGGCCTTCGACCGGGCGCTCGCCCTCGCCGTCGGGGATCACCACCCGCCCCAGACGGTCGGTGGGGATGCCGCCCATCACATAGTGGGCGGTGGGGTAGACCGGGATGGGCTCGAAGGCGGGGTCGACGCCGGCGAAGATGCGCGAGCTTTCACGAATACCGGGCAGACGGCTGGCGATGATCGACTCCTCGACGTGATCGAGCTTGAGCAGCACATGGTCCTTGCGCGGTCCGCAGCCGCGCCCCTCCTTGACCTCGGTGACGATGGCGCGGGCGACCACGTCGCGGCTGGCCAGATCCTTGGCGTTGGGGGCGTAGCGGGGCATGAAGCGTTCGCCCTCGCCGTTGATCAGGTAGCCGCCTTCGCCGCGCGCCCCTTCGGTGATCAGCATCCCCTTGCCGGCGATGCCGGTGGGGTGGAACTGAAAGAACTCCATGTCTTGCAGCGGCACGCCGGCGCGCAGCGCCATCGCCATGCCGTCGCCGGTGTTGATGCGGGCGTTGCTGGTGGTGCGAAAGACCTGGCCGCAGCCGCCGGTGGCGATGAGAACGCTCTTGGCGTGCAGCACCACCGACGAGCCGTCGGCGATGCACAGCGCCACTACGCCGTTGATCGAGCCGTCTTCGGCGCGCAGCAGGTCGAGGGCGAAGTATTCGTCGAAGAAACGGGTCTTGTTGCGCAGGTTCTGCTGATAGAGGGTGTGCAGAATGGCATGGCCGGTGCGATCCGCCGCGGCGCAGGTGCGCGCCGCCTGTTCGCCGCCGAAGTTCTGGCTCTGGCCGCCGAAGGGGCGCTGGTAGATGCGCCCATCCTCCAGCCGTGAGAAGGGCACGCCGGCGTGCTCCAGTTCGTAGACGGTGGGGATCGCCTCCCGGCACATGAACTCGATGGCGTCCTGGTCGCCGAGGTAATCGGAGCCCTTGACCGTGTCGAACATGTGCCAGTGCCAGTTGTCCGGGGTGACGTTGGCCAGCGCCGCGTTGACCCCGCCCTGGGCGGCGACGGTGTGGGAGCGGGTGGGAAAGACCTTGGAGACCACCGCCACCCGCAGTTGCGCGGTGGAGAGTTGCAGCGCGGCGTTAAGCCCCGCGCCGCCGGCGCCGAGGATGATGCAGTCGAAGGAGTGGATATCGGGTTTCATGGGCTTCGGCGATTTTGGGGGTTAGGGTTTACCACAGAGGACACAGAGACCACATAGAATCAAGGGCGTAAAACCAAGGTTCACATCTTCTTCCTGAGTGGAGGCGTGGGGCGTTGCTTGGTATGGCAATAAGACTCTTGTCCATAGCCCTCTGTGCGCTCTGTGTTCTCTGTGGTGAAGATTCATTACTGTGAATCTATCGAGGAGTGGCAGTCCTTGAAGGACTGCCACTCCTTCGGCTGATTCATTTTCCGGGGTGGCGAACCACTCCATGATCGTTAGCCCAAGAGCGTCGCGCTTAGCACCGCGCGAATCAGCCACAGCCCGCTGCCAAGCAGCAGCAGGCCGAACAGGGTGAGGGCGCTGATGCGAATACGCCAATCGTGGAGGTAGTCGATGAATACCTCATGCAGACCGATCCAGGCGTGGCCGAGCAGGGCGAGGATGGCGATCAGGAACCCCGTTGCGCATAGCGGCGTCCCCACCCAGCCCTGCCAGGCGGCGAAGGATTCGGGGGGGGCGAACAGGAATTTGCCCAATATCACCAGCGCCCAGACGGCCAGATAGAGGGCGGTGAGGCGTTGCAGCAGCCAGGGTTTGAGTCCGTTATTTTGCATATTGTGAGCCGCGGATTCGCGCGAATGCGCTCGGATTGTTCATGAAAAAACCAACAAGACTTTTGGCGAAAGCGATTTGCGAGAAAATCACCGCGACCGCTCCCCCTCCCGCCGGGAGGGGGCTGGGGGGAGGGTCCGCGGAATGGGCGGAGGAATCTAATCCTACCCCGCCAACTCCAGCAGCCCCTCCCTGGCCCTCCCCCGACGGGGGAGGGAGTCCTTCGTTCAGTTGTCGGGGGTAAAGCGGTGAAATTCCTATTTCAAATACCGAGCTGAACATCACGGCAGCATCCCCCACAGCAGCAGCGCCAGCACGGGTCCGCCGAAGAGGATGCCCCAGGCGCTGGCGCGCGCCGCGGGCTTTTCGATGCCGACGTCAACGTCGATCAGCAGATGGCGAATGCCGGCGAGGAGGTGGTGGCAGAGCCCCCACAGGGCAACCAGTAGCAGCCCCTGCATCGCCCAGTGGTCGAACAGCCCGGCCACCGCGGCATAGCCTTGCGGGCCTTGCAGGGAGCGGCCGAAGAGCCAGGCCAGCGGGACCAGCGCGAGGATCATGGCGACGCCGGTGATCCGGTGGAGGATCGAGAGGATCGCGCCGATGGGCAGGCGGATGCGGCGTAGATCAAGGAATACCGGCGGTTTGGGGCGGAGACCGGCGACGGGTCGGTTCATGCGCTCTCTCCCATGGGGGTTTTGTCGAACTGGTGGGCGCGCACCGCCGCCAGCGCGGTCATGTTGAGCAGGCCGCGGACGCTGATGCTGGGGGTGATAACGAGGGCGGAGCGGGCCGTGCCAAGCAGGATCGGGCCGATGATGATGCCGTTGCCGAGGACCTTCAGCATGTTGAAGGCGATGTTGGCGGCGTCCTGATTGGGCATGATCAGCAGATTGGCCTGTCCTTCGAGGGCGGAATCGGGGAAGCGGCGGCTACGCAGCATCTCCGACAGCGCCAGGTCCGAGTGCATCTCGCCTTCGATCTCCAGTTCCGGATTGCGCTCGCGGATCAGCTTCAGCGCCTGACGCATCTTGATTGCCGAGGCGGAGTCGTGGCTGCCGAAGTTGGAGTGGCTGAGCAACGCCGCCTTGGGCTTGATGCCGAACCAGCGCACCGCCTCTTCACACAGCAGGGTGATCTCGGCGATATCCTCGGCGCTCGGATCCTCCTGTACATAGGTGTCGGCGATGTAGTAGACCCCGGAGTGAAGCACCAGCGCGTTCATCGAGGTGATTTTGCTGACCCCAGGCGCGGGACCTATCACCATGTCAACGGTCGAGAGGTGTTGGCCGTAACGCCCGACCACGCCGCAGATCATGGCGTCCACGTCGCCGCGGGCGAGCATGGTGGAGGCAAGTACCGTGGTGCTCAGGCGCACATATTCCGCCGCCTCCTTGGGGCTGTAGCCGCGCCGCGCCACCCGTTGGTAGAAGGTATCGCAATGGGCCTGGTAGTCCGGGTTGTTCTCCGGATCCACCAGATCGAAGTGGGTTTCGGGACGGATGCCGAGCTTGAGTTCACGGATACGTTGCAGCACGATCTCGCGCCGGCCAACCACCACCGGTCGGGCGATATTCTGGTCCACCACCTGCTGCACGGTTTGCAGCACCCTCTCCTCCTCGCCCTCGGCATAGGCCACCTTGCGCAGCTGCTGGCGGGCCTGCTCGAAGATCGGCTTCATGGTCAGGCCGGTACGGAAGACCTGATTGTGCAGTTTGGCGCGATAGGCCTCAAGGTCGGCGATCGGGCGCTCGGCGACGCCGGATTCCATCGCCGCCTGGGCGACCGCGAAGGGGACCTTCTCCATCAGCCGCGGATCAAAAGGGCGCGGGATCAGGTAGTCGGGACCGAAGGTGAGGTTCTGGCCGCCATAGGCGGCGCGCACGATGTCGGAGGGCTCCTCCATCGCCAGGTCGGCAATGGCGCGCACGCAGGCCATCTTCATCTCGCTGTTGATCTGGCTCGCGCCGACGTCCAGCGCGCCCCGGAAGAGGAACGGAAAGCACAGCACGTTGTTGACCTGGTTGGGAAAGTCAGAGCGACCGGTGGCGATCACCGCGTCCGGCCGCACCTCGCGCGCCAGCTCCGGCATGATCTCCGGCACCGGGTTCGCCAGCGCCATGATCAGTGGCTTCTCCGCCATCTTCTCCAGCCACGGCGCCTTGAGCACCCCGGCGGCGGAGAGACCGAGGAAGATGTCGGCCCCCTCCAGCGCCTCTTCCAGGGTGCGCATTTCGGTATCGATGGCGTAGCGGGCCTTGTAAGGGTCCATCTCCTCGCTGCGGCCCTGATAGACCACGCCGGCGATGTCGGTGACGATGATGTTCTCCCGGCGCAGACCGAGATCCACCAGCAGCCCCAGGCAGGCCAGCGCCGCCGCGCCGGCCCCGGCGGTGACCAGCCTGACCTGGTCAATGGGTTTTTCGACGTAGCGCAGGCCATTGAATATCGCCGCGCTGACGACGATGGCGGTACCGTGCTGGTCGTCGTGAAAGACCGGGATCTTCATCCGCTCCTTCAGACCTTCCTCGATGATGAAGCACTCCGGGGCCTTGATATCTTCCAGATTGATGCCGCCGAAACTGGGCTCCAGCCGTGCCACCGTCTCGATAAAGGCCTGGGGGTCGCGTTCGTCCACCTCGATGTCGAAGACGTCGATATCGGCGAACTGCTTGAACAGCACCGCCTTGCCCTCCATCACCGGTTTCGAGGCGAGCGCGCCGATCGAGCCCAGCCCGAGCACCGCGGTGCCGTTGGTGATCACCGCCACCAGATTGCCGCGGGAGGTGTAGTCGGCGGCGGTGGCGGGGTCATCCTGGATCGCCTCGCAGGCGGCGCTGACGCCAGGGGAATAGGCCAGCGCCAGATCCCGCTGGTTCGCCAGCGGCTTGGTCGCCTTGATCTCCAGCTTGCCGGGCTTGGGGTGACGGTGGTAGTAGAGAGCGGCTTGTTTCAGATCTTCGGACATCGTGGGTTATATCTGCCTGCGTTTAGATGGGCCAACGGGGCGCGGAGCATGCCCGCCTGATTGAGGGATGTTTGCAATCCGAGATGCGAGTCACGGCGCGTGGAATCAATAGCGAAACGGGATCTTTTCGTCCCCTTGCGACGCCATGCAGGAACACCCGACCACGAGCCTGCGTCATGGTAATGCAATAGTTGGCGATTAAATAATTGAATTCATCAATAGAGAGGCTTGCGGCGGAACGCCCCGCTTGACCCGCGAAAGGCATCCGCCCCCATCGCCGGCCGCGGGTTGCACCCACCGAAGCCCAAACAATCGCGACACATGCTGTCGCGAAACCGCCCAAACCCCCTTCCAAACCCCCGACCCACCCCCTACAATTCTCCCGTGCCAGCAACAGGAGAACCGCCATGCCCCTACATCGCCGCCGCCGCCCCGCCCGCATCCGCCCCGTCACCAGCGCCGGCCAGCCCGGCCAGACCCTCGCCGCCCAATGGATCCTCAAGATCCTCCTCGACATGGACGGCGTGCAGGAGGTCATCGATGGCCGCCACGCCATGACCGGCTACACCGAGATCCTGCGCACCCTCAAGCTCGAAGAGCTGGGCGAGCGCAACATCGAACCAGAGCAAGCCATCGCTCGCCTCAAGCAGCGCCAACAGGAACTCGCCGAGGAACAAGCCGACTTCGGCGAAACCATGCAACAAAACCTCGCCCAACTCGGCCAGGCCCTCGGCCTCTGCGCCGACGAACAACGGGTCCTCGGCTGCGCCCTCTTCTGCCTCACCCACCGCGGCCTCGCCGAAACCACCGACCTGCTCGGCGAACTCAGCAACGAAGGGGCCAAGCGCCTGCTCGCGCAACTCCTCGACCTGCCCGCCGCCGCCCTGCGCAAGATCTTCTCTATCGACGGCCTGCTGATGCGCGCCGGCCTGCTGCGTTTCGACAACCGCAGCGCCTTGCCCCTGCAACACAAGCTCGAACCGATGGAAGGCCTGGTCGACCTCATCCACGAAACCCACGCCAACGTCATGGAAATGCTGCGCGACTACTTCCACCCCGCCAAGCCCCCCAGCCTCGACGCCCAGGACTTCGACTACCTTGGCCGCCAGCACGCCATCCTCGCCCAATACCTCGCCCACGCCGCCGAAAAACGCACCGCCGGCGTCAACATCCTTATCCACGGCCGCCCCGGCACCGGCAAGACCGAACTCGCGCGCATCCTCGCCCAACAGCTCGACCTCAAACTCTTCGAAATCGGCATGTCCGACAGCGAGGGCGACGCCATCCAGGGCGACCGCCGCTTCACCGCCTACCAACTCAGCCAACAGATCCTCGCCCGCCAGGCCGACGCCCTGATCCTCTTCGACGAGATCGAAGATGTCTTCAACGAACCCTTCTTCCCCTTCTTCGGCATCATCCGTCGCCACGACCGCCGCAAGGCCTGGACCAACCGCCTGCTCGAAGAGAACCCGGTACCCGCCATCTGGATCAGCAACGACATCCGCCAGATCGACCCCGCCTACCTGCGCCGCTTCGACCTGGTGCTGCCCCTGGAGACCCCGCCCCGGCGCACCCGCGAACGCATCCTGCGCCGCAACCTCCAGACCCTCGCCGTCACCGACCAATGGATTCGCGACATGGCCGACCACCCCGACATCGCCCCCGCGCTGGTCGAACGCGCCGCCCGCGTGGTCAGCTCCATCCAGCCCAGCGCCGACGCCGCCACCCAACAACAGGACCTGCAACTCCTCCTCGGCAACACCCTCAAGGCCATGGGCAACCGCCCCCGAGCCCTCGCCCAGGGC
The DNA here is from genome assembly GCA_011390365.1 of Gammaproteobacteria bacterium. Lineage (GTDB taxonomy): Bacteria > Pseudomonadota > Gammaproteobacteria > Chromatiales > Chromatiaceae > SLIM01. Next base: position 2,456 of record JAABSM010000100.1, on the reverse strand, counting down.
CCGCATCGCCCCACCTACCGCCGCGACATCCTCAACGCCGACCGCGACCTCGACGCCCTGGTCGACGGCCTCGCCCGCCACGGCCAGGCCCGCCTCTGTCTCTACGGTCCCCCCGGCACCGGCAAGACCGAATTCGGCCGCCACCTCGCCGAACAACTCGACCGCCCGCTGCTGCTGCGCCGCGCCTCCGACCTCCTCGGCCCCTACGTCGGCATGACCGAACAACGCATCGCCGAAATGTTCGAACAAGCCGCCAGCGACGACGCCCTGCTGCTCCTCGACGAAGCCGACAGCTTCCTGCGCGGCCGCGCCGGCGCCCACCACAGCTGGGAAGTCACCCAGGTCAACGAACTCCTCACCCAAATGGAAGCCTTCAACGGCCTCTTCGTCTGCTCCACCAACCTCATGACCGCCCTCGACGCCGCCGCCCTGCGCCGCTTCGACCTCAAGATCCGCTTCGACCCCCTGCGCCCTCGACAGGCCCTCGCCCTGTTCCAGCAGACCCTCGCCGACCAGGGCCGGCCCTACGACCCCGAAGGAAAACACCCGCACCCCGACGGAGAGGGACGGGGTGAAGGTTCAAAACAACCGCGGCGTGAACCCACCAACCCCACCCAATGGCAACACCGCCTCGCCCAGCTAGACAACCTCACCCCCGGCGACTTCCACGCCGTGCTGCGGGCAAGACGACTGGCCCCCGAACCCCTTACCCCCGAAACATTGTTGCAGGGGCTGGAAAGTGAGTGTAGTGTCAAAGAAGCGCATGGCGGAAGAGCGATTGGGTTCATGGCCGCTATCCACTAGTACCTGCGCCAGAATTTTCATAGGCTCTCTCACGGAGGCACAGGGATCACGGAAGCGGATTTCTTCGTGTGCTCCGTGCCTCCTGAGAGGTTTTCGCGTCTTTTCGCGAGCTTGATAATGCACGGAAAAATAAAGCGCAGCTGCACTCCCAGCGCCAGGTTCGCATGCGCTAAATCTCTTAACAAATTTTGAGGTTAGGAAATGCACGCAGAAAAAATCACCCTCCGTACCGATGCACAGGGCGGTTTACACGGTATGCCGAGTTTGCCCCCCGACACCACGGTAGAAGTTATCCTGTTAATGCCGGAAACGGCAGTTGCCAGCCAACCGCCACACCGCCGCCCCCCACCCCAGCTAAAAGGGAAAATCAAAGTGCTCGGGGATATTGTCAGCTCCCCGGTGGCGGCAGACGAGTGGGATGCCCTGATATGAACCTGTTGCTTGATACTCATGCGTGGATCTGGTGGATCAATCAGGAATCGAAGCTGTCTGCCGAGACCGCACGCCTGATTGAAGAGGCCGAAGCGGTAGCCGTGTCATCAATCTCCTGCTGGGAGGTGCGCATGTTGCAGCAAAGGCGACGAATTGAATTGGCCGACTCCGTTGAAAGCTGGCTTGAGCAGGCATTAAAACCGGCCGGTATTGAATGCTTCCCGATAACCTGCGCCATCGCGGATAAAAGCGCAAATTTGCCGCAACACCACCGTGATCCCGCGGATCGCATGATCATTGCTACCGCCCTGGAATATTGCTTCCACTTGGTGAGCATTGATGAAAAATTCGAGATGTATTCGGAGTTGGAGGGCTTGATCGTATCGAAATGAATAGGTCTATGGTGGTTGGCTGCTGGCGGAGGACCCGTGGGTGCGTTGCCAGTAAGTTAAGGATTTCTCATACCACAGACCGGCTAAAGCCTCGACCTCCAAAGGCACCCCGTCGCTGGAGGTCGAAGCAAGCTCTTGCTTGCCTTGCGGGCATTCGGGCAGCTAGGACAGCCGCGCCAAAGTTTCATAAGACCTCTCACGGAGACACAGAGATCACGGAGGGGGATTTCTCCGTGTGCTTCGTGCCTCTGTGAGAGACCTTTGGCTTATCTCGTTCCCACGCGCCGCGTGGGAATGCCGTCTTGACCGCGCTGCGGTCAGGATCGTGGGGCACATCCAGGGCTTGGTACCCAAGCGGTGCTTTGGCACCAGAAAATAGAGGGGGCGCGGGGAGATTGGAGGGCGAACGAATGCTCGGTGCCCGTCTGCTGGGGCCTGGCTTCTCGTTCTTCTGGTTCCCAGGCGTCGCCTGGGAACCCGGTCTTGGATGCGCCGCATCCCGATTCGGACCGCGACGCGGTCAAGACGGCATTCCCAGGCGGCGCCTGGGAACGAGAAAAGGAACGAGATCTTCCATTTCCTCGTGGCGAGGCTCCGCCTCGCCATGCAGTCTTGGCGGCTCTGCCGCCGCCTTCGGTGTAAGGGGGCATCGCCACTGGCTGTGGGCGGCAGAGCCGCCAAGACAGGGTGCCGGGGCAGAGCCCCGGCACCAGGAAGATTGGAGGGGGCACGAATGCTCGGTGCCCGCCTGCTGGGGCCTGGCTTCTCGTTCTTCTGGTTCCCAGGCGTCGCCTGGGAACCCGGTCTTGGATGCGCCGCATCCCGATT